>CALWMI010000017.1 GCA_944381745.1 uncultured Lachnospiraceae bacterium
CACGGGACGCTGGGGAGGGCGCTCATCGAGGGCGCGCCCTACGTGAAGCTGTTCGGGGAGACGATCGAGGTGAAGGCCAAGATCCTCCAGCTGGCAGGCGTCAGCGGCCACGCAGACAAGAATGGGCTGCTGGAGTGGGTGCAGGCGTTCCGCGAGAAGCCCCGGGAGGTGTTCGTGGTGCACGGCGAGGATCAGGTGTGCGACAGCTTTGTGGCCTGCCTGCGGGAGGAGTACGGGTATACCGCGGAGGCTCCTTTCAGCGGGGCCGTCTACGACCTGGCCCAGGGCGTGTGGGAGCGCGCGGGCATTAAGGTGTACGTCAAGAGCGAGAAGCCGGTCCAGCGGCACAAATCGGAGGTGTTCCTCCGGCTGGTGGAGGCGGGCAAGCGCCTGATGACAGTGATCTCCCACAACGAGGGCGGGGCCAACAAGGATTTGACCAAGTTTGCCAACCAGATCCACGCCCTCTGCGACAAGTGGGACAGATGAGAAGAGCCGCACAGGACAGGCAGGGCCGCCAGATAGAGACAGACAGGAAGCCGCCTGCGCATCTTCCAAAAGGGGATGCGCAGGCGGCTCCTTCTATTGTGACAAGCGGTTATGTGAAAAATTATGCGACCATGACGCGGTTGCGCCTGGACAGCGCGATGGGAATCCGGCATACCTCCACGGTGGCACACAGCTTATCGGCCATGGATATGATCCAAGCCTCCCGGCTGTTGGGAACCGGTCCCAGAGGGAACATATGTGACAAAATTGCGTCCCGCTCCTTATCGCTGACTGTAAAGTGTCGCTGGCTCGTCTCAGCCGCAGCCTTCGGGTGGTAGAATGCCTGGTGCTCGCCTGTGGGCGTGCCGTCGGCGAAGTCGTAGAGGCAGAAATCATGCAGCAGCCCGGCCCTTGCGGCAGAGCGCCTGTCGCAGCCCAGCCTCCCGGCGATCAGCCAGGACAGGTACGAGACGTTGACGCTGTGCATCAGGCGGTTCGTCCACTGGTGGTGGGTATACAGGCTCAGCCGGAGAAAATCCTTGTCGCCAAGGATATCCGCCACATCTGCCAGGTACTCCTGCGCAACGTCCTCTGCTATGGTGATGTGCATCGGTACCCCCTCCTCTCATTTACTTATCCTCTGCGATGCAGGTCAAAAGCGCAGGCACAGGCGGAAATCCGCCGGCGCCGCTCCCTCACCCTGTCATCTATCTATATTATGACGCATAAATTATAAAATACAATGGATTTTATAGAAAATTAATAGAATAAAATTCATAGTTTCGGACAAGTCTTTTGGACAAACGGGGAAATGTGTCGAAAAAGGTAACAGATTCCCAAAGTGTCAAATTTTGTCACAAGACGGAAGACTTGTCCGATGAAATTTGGCGGGGGCATCCCTATAATACAAGTAGCCCGGCAGAGGAAGGGCGGTTTGATTTTTTAAGGAAGGCAGGGAATCGATATGAGCATCGCAGAGAAGACAAAGGCAGCCGCCAGGAATGCGGCGATTGCGCAGGCGCTGCGCTATTTGGAGAAGGATCCTGAGACCAATATCCCGAAGGTGATGGATTTAGTGGATAAATTTTCGCCGGAGGGCTGGTATGAGGGGCAGAGGAGGGCCTTCCGGAATTCGATTGCAAAGAAGGACAACTGGTATGAGCTGATCATGAAGGTATACCAGCTGGATCCGGGCGTGAGGGAGACGTTTTTCCGGAATTTTATATTGAATGCGAGCCTGATTGGGAGCGCCACCCAGGAGGAGGTGGCGGCGAGGGAGAACTGCAACGTGCCGTGGGCTATCCTGCTGGATCCCACATCCGCGTGCAATATGCACTGCACCGGGTGCTGGGCGGCGGAGTACGGCAACCGGCTCAACCTGTCGCTGGAGGAGCTGGACTCCATCGTCACCCAGGGGAAGAAGCTGGGGACTTACATGTACATCTTTACCGGCGGCGAGCCGCTGGTGCGCAAGAAGGATATCATCGCCCTGTGCGAGAAACACGCCGACTGTGAATTTCTCTCCTTCACCAACGGGACGCTGATCGACGAGGAGTTCTGCCAGGATATGCTGCGGGTGAAAAATTTTGTCCCGGCCATCAGCCTGGAGGGCTTCCAGGAGGCCAACGACGGCCGAAGGGGCGAGGGCGTGTACGGGAAGGTAAGGCATGCGATGGAGCTTCTGAAGGAGCACCGCCTGCCCTTCGGCATATCCACCTGTTATACGAGCAGGAACTACAAAGATGTGAGCAGCGAGGAATTCTACGACATGATCATAGAGGCGGGAGCCTTGTTCATCTGGTTCTTCCACTATATGCCGGTGGGAAGCGGCGCGGCGGTGGAGCTTCTGCCCACGCCGGAACAGCGGACGCAGATGTACGAGCGGATCCGGGCCATGAGATCGACGAAACCGATCTTCGCCATGGACTTCCAGAATGACGCGGAGTACGTGGGCGGCTGTATCGCCGGGGGCAGGCGCTACCTGCACATCAACGCCAGGGGAGATGTGGAGCCTTGCGTGTTTATCCACTACTCCAACGCCAACATCCGGGAGCATACACTCCTGGAAGCGCTGAAATCCCCGATCTTTATGGCTTACCACGACGGGCAGCCGTTCAACAAGAATATGCTGCGGCCCTGCCCGATGCTGGAGAACCCGGAGAAGCTGCGGGCGATGGTGAGAGAGACCGGTGCAAAATCCACCGACTACGAGTCCCCGGAGGAGGCAGATGTGCTCTGCGGCCGCACAGAGCCCTACGCCAGGAGCTGGGCTCCGGCAGCGGAGAAGCTGTGGGAGGAGAGCCAGGCGAGAAAGCGCCAGGCGTAGGAGACGCCAGGCATAGAGACGTCAGGCATAGAGACGTTAGGCATAGAGACGCCAGGCATAGAGACGTCAGGCGTAGGAGGCGCCGGGCATAGAGACGCCAGGCGTAGGAGGCGCCGGGGGCTACCGCCTGCCGCAGGGGCTGCGGGGAGACAGCCCGTCCCCCTTGCCCTCCCTGCGGGGAGACAGCTCCTCCTGCCTGCTCTCCCTGCGGGCGATATCCTCCTTCAGCAGCTGGTAGAAGACGGTGGTGACAGGCACGGCCAGGAGGACGCCGGGAACGCCGGCCAGGCCGCCGCCGATGCACACGCCCAGCAGCACCCACAGCCCGGGAAGGCCGATTTTGCGGCCCACCACCCGGGGATAGAGGATGTTCCCTTCCACCTGCTGCAGGATCACAAGGAAGACGAGGAAGACGGCAGCCTGCCGGGGAGACACGAAGAGGAGGAGGAGGGCTGCCACGCCGCCGCCTAAGTAGGCTCCCACCACGGGAACCAGGGCTGTCACGGCGATGAGGGCGCTTATGAGGGCGCTGTAGCTCAGGCGCAGGACGGTCATGCCGGCGAAGCACAGGACGCCCAGGATCACAGCCTCCTTGCACTGCCCGGCCACATAGTCGTCGAACACCTGTATGACGGTGCGGGCGAGACGCCGGGAGATCCGCTGGGCCCGGGGCGGCAGATAGGCGCGGCACAGGCGCCGGACCTGGGCGAGAAGCATGTCTTTGCCGTTCAGCAGGTATACCGAGAGGACGATGCCGATGAAGAGGTTGGCTGCGCCGGTGAACAGGCCGGCAGTGGCGTCCGCGATGCGGGGGAGCACCGGCTGGGCGGATGCGGCGAGAGGGCCGGCGGACTCCTGAAGGAAGGAGGCGGCCCGGGAAAAGGAGAGCCCTTCAATGCCGAAGCGGGCAGCGGCTCTCTGGAGGAAGTCTTCTGCCTGGGCGAGATACTGCCCCACATTCTCGGAGAAAAGCGCCAGGTTTTCCAGGAGCTGGGGGACAGCCAGGCAGGCCAGCAGGGCGGCTGCGCCCAGGGCAAGGATGTATACCGTACAGACAGAGAGAAGCCTGGCTGCCTTCGGGGACAGGTTCCGCCGGCCGAAGAGAGAGCGGAAGAACTCGAAGGGGCGGTTCAGCACAAAGGCGATGGCTGCGCCCAGAAAGAAGGGAAATAGAATCCGGACAAGCCGGGCTGCGCCCAGGCAGACGGTGTCAAAATACAGGACAAAGAGCGCCAGGCCGATGATGGTCAAGGCCAGCAGGCAATAGGGTTTTAGGTTCGTGCGCTTCACAGGTTACCCCTCCTTACGGTAAGGAGTATGCGCAGAAAAGAGAAAGGCTATCACAGAATTTTCCAGAGGGCACAAGGATGCCCATGCATTGTAATTATCTGGAAATTATGCTATGATAACGTCAGTGCAGCCCATGGGATTGCAGGAAGGGGAAGAGCATTGGCAGATTCGAACATTACGAAGCGCGTGCTGGCGATGGCGCTGAAGACAGCGATGGAGAGCCAGCCATTCTCCAAGATAACCGTCGGGGATATATGCGGGATGTGCGGGATGAACCGCAAGAGTTTTTACTATCACTTCAAAGACAAGTACGAGCTGGTGAACTGGATCTACTATACGGAGTTCATCGAGGTGATCCGGCGGAAACACTATGAGAGCGAGTGGGAGCTGGCGGAGGATCTGTGCAGGTATCTATATGAGAACCGGGACTTCTACCGCAAGACGCTGAAAATTGAGGGACAGACTTCCTTTACCGAGCATTTCGAGGAAGTGATGTCCTTTTTTCTGATGGGCACGCTGAAGGACGAGTTCGACAAGGAGGAGGAGAAGGAATTTTTCGTGGGTTTCTACCGGGACGCCTTTGTGTGCGCGATCAAGAAATGGCTGACTGGGAAAGACAGCATGTCCGCCGACGCCTTCCTGGAGCTGCTCAAGAAATGCCTGGTGAGGACGTCGGAGGTCATCCTGGGCAAGGCGGAAGAAATTTTACAGCCTCGCGGCAAGTAGGATGTCGCGCAGGCTGTTTTTAAATAGGTTGAAGCGTGGATCCTCCAGCTTCCCTTTCTGGGAGGCCAGGGCGCCGTCGCAGCAGAAACCTGCGCTGCACCCCTGGTCGGAGACGACGGTGTCGATGGCCAGTATGTCCTGGCGGTAATCAGCCAGGATGGTGGAGTACTGCTGGCTTTGGCGCGCGGCCAGGACATAGCGGTAGATTTCCTGCTGTATTTCCTGGGGGCAGCCGTCGTCTGCCAACAGCACCGTGAAAAAGGGGCGGCCCTCCATGAGGGGGGCAAGCCAGCTGCCGTCCAGGATACGCTCCTTGTCCTGGGCGCGGTAGGGGACATAGACCGAGTACAGCAGGCGCTCTTTGCACAGGATGCGGCATACCTGGACCGTGTCCTCTCCAGCGGGCACACAGAGCATGACGTTGTGGAGCTCCTTCATCTGCCGGAGGAAGGCGTCCTGGGGGACAGATCCGTCAAGGAACAGGACGAAGGCGCAGTCCGTGTACTTCCGGAACAGCTCCAGGAGAGGGCTGCAGTCCCCGGACATGTGGATAAAATAGGTGTAGATGCCAAGCTCCATCCCCTGGGCGACGGCGGAGGCGTAAGCCGCTTCCCGCTGCCTATCCAGGGGATGCTCCATGTGCAGGGTGAGGGCCCAGGGAATGTTAAAATGGTGCTCCGCCTCCAGGCTGCGGATCAGGCGGGAGCCCTTTGTGCAGCTGTTATAGCCGACGCACATGCCGAACTGGGTCAGCGTCTCCAGGTCAGTGGAGGCAAGGACGTTCTTCGCCAGCTGATAGTAGGCGCTGTCCTCGTTGCGCAGCATATCCCGTATCAGTGTGAACAGCCGCCCCTGGAAACCGCTGGAGGAGAAGGACAGCATAAGGTCGATCAGGTTGCGGCTTCCCCGCTTGGGAGAGCGCTGAATATCCCGGAGAAGCCTCCGGACAGTCATTTCTATCGCAATTCGGTTGATATCCTTTTTCATTTCAAAGCCCCCGGACAAATGGATGGATTAGCGTCGGTGTACAAGGGGCATTGTCCCTTGTACACCGGCGCTATCTTGATCATAGCGGCAAACGGCGGCAAAGGGAAGTAACATCTTTGCCTGTTTGTCTAAAAACGCCACATTTTTGTCAAGAGCCGGGGAGAGGCGGGCAGGGGCTGCATATCCTGCATATAATAGAAGTGGGATAGGACCTGGAAGGCGGGAAAGGAGGTGCTGGCGGTGAGGCTGTGCGAACTTCGGAACAAGGAGGTTATCAACATCTGCGACTGTTCAAGGCTGGGCTGCGTGGCCGACCTGGACATCGATATCGTCACGGGCTGCGTGCTGGCGCTGATTGTGCCCGGGCCGTGCAGGTTCTGCTTTTTCAGCTACGACTGCGAATACATTATTCCCTGGAGCTGTATCTGCCAGATCGGCCCGGATATCATTCTGGTCAACATCGATATGGAAAAGCACCGGCACAAGCTGTGAGAGTCCGCAGGAGGGCGTCTGTCAAGGGCTAAAATTTTATGAAATTTCCTGGCTGGCCGTATATTCAAATGCCATCCTGAGAATCATTCTTAGTAGAAAAGATACCAGGAGGATTCGAGGA
>CALWMI010000018.1 GCA_944381745.1 uncultured Lachnospiraceae bacterium
AACGAGGACGGCAAGCTGTTGTCTATGAATGTGTGGACGGACGAGACAGCCGTAGAACGCTGGCGGAATGTCATGCAGCACCGCATGAGCCAGAAAGAGGGGCGGGAAAAACTGTTTGAAAGTTATAAAATTACAGTCTGCTCGGAAATCCGTTCTTATACGGACACAGACCGGGCGCAGGCTCCGCAGGACTCTAACAGATACTTCGGCACGGAGGAATGATATGCAGTACATCAGTTATTACCGCTCACCGATCGGGAATATATTATTGGCTGCCGATGAGATTGGCTTGACCGGTCTCTGGTTTGAGGGACAAAAATATTTTGCCCTTCATCTGGACAAAGAGCATGAGGAAAAAGAAATTCCTCTTTTTGAAAAAGCAAAACAGTGGCTTGACATTTACTTTTCTGGAAAAGAGCCGGACTTTATGGTACCGCTTCATTTCACAGGCACAGACTTTCAAAATGAGGTATGGGAAATCCTCTGTACCATTCCATACGGCCAGACAATTGCCTACGGCGAGATTGCAAGGCAGATCGCCGCCAAGAAGGGATTGCCGCGTATGTCCGCACAGGCCGTAGGCGGCGCGGTAGGCCACAATGAAATTTCAATCATTGTTCCGTGTCATCGTGTCGTAGGCACAAACGGCAGCCTTACCGGATATGCAGGCGGCATAGAGAAAAAAGTGGAACTATTGAAGTTGGAAAACGTGGATATGAAACAATTTTTTATTCCTAAGAAAGGGACAGCATTATGAAACCGGCAAATTTGGAGGCAATCCAACATTCTTTTGCCATACAGGCTCCCAATTTTGAGAGCAAGACCGTCAATTTCTCCAAAGAGGAATACTTGAGTTATACGATTTCCCGTGTTGCCCCTAACAGGCAGGATAGCGTTTTAGAAGTGGCAGCCGGTACTTGTGCCTGCGGCCGGTCATTTGCGCCGCTGGTACAGAGCGTTGTGTGTCTGGACGCAACCCCCTCTATGCTGCAGATTGGGAAGCAGGAAGCCGAGAAAAGCCACTTGAACAATATGGCTTTTGTGAAAGGATATGCGGAGGAACTGCCTTTTCTGAACGACAGTTTTTCGATTGTCTTTTCCCGTTTGGCCTTCCATCATTTTACAAACATAAACGCCGCTTTTTCCGAAATGGTGCGGGTACTGAAGCCCGGCGGGAAATTGGTTCTGATTGATATGGAAGCCGCCGGTGAAGAAATGCGCCAAACCGAAGATGAAATCGAAACGCTCCGCGACCCCTCTCATGTAAAGAATATGAGTAAGCATGAAATGCTGGAATTGTTTGCGTCGCACAGTTTACAGATAGAACAATGTGAAACCACGGAAATCCAGCAAAGGTTGGATAGCTGGCTTGCGCTTACCAGGACGCCGGAACCGATCCAACAGGAAATCACAGAGCGTATGAAATCAGAACTTGCAGGAAAGGAAAAGACAGGATTTTTCCCTTATGTAGAGAATGGAAAAATCTGTTTTCGTCAAAAATGGCTGTTGCTGATCGGAAAAAGATAATAGCGAAGCAAGCCGGGCCGGCGAGCGGCCCAGATGAAGTTACAAAGCGTAATTGGATTCCGTCCGGGATGCTGCGCGGAAGCGCTTGTACCGCCCGCAAATTTGCGCTATAGTGGAGGCAGGAGCAGTGCCCGCGCGGCATGCTTATCAACAGACGAAGGAGGGAGCGCTGATGAAGGTAGGCGTGATACGGTGCCAGCAGACGGAGGATTATTGCCCGGGAACAGCGGATGTCCGGGCAAGAAGGCAGTCCTGCGGGCGCGGGAGCTGGCCAAGCGGGGCGCGGATACCATCGCTTTCGCAAGCTGCATCCAGAAGGGGAGCCCCATCGGCTATCCCTGCCCTTTCGCAGAGAAAATGAAAGAGCTGATTGTGAAAGATCTGGGGGATTCTATAAAAGTTTTGGACTACACGCACTAGCGCCAGCCGCTGGATAGCGGGCCGAAGGCGCCCGCAGAGGAGGAGAGGGAAAACGCCGCCGTATGGGGAGACCTGCACGGCGGCTTTCCTTGTGTAAGGAGGGGCGCGGGTTCTAAAACGGCGGCGGGCACATATATTACGTAAGAGCTTTGCATGGAGGCCCGCCATATGAAAGTCAGGAGAAGGCCCGGAAAGAGAAGGCTGCCGGGGACAGCTGCCGGAAGGGGGAGCCTGTTTTGCCCGGCGGCATGGCTGCTGGCCATTTTTTGCCTGGCGGCCCTGATTATCCGGGGAGACGCCTTGCTGCGCAGGGAGGCAGCGTACCGGCTGGAACCCGGACAGAATGAGAGCCAGGGATTCCGGGCCATGGCCATCCTTCCAGAGGCCTACGGAAAGCTGTGCGCCTATGCAAGGGAGACGGGAGCTGACCAGTGGCAGCTGCTGGCGGCAGCCATGCTGGCGGAGGATTTTGCACTGGAGGAATGGCCAGGGGAGGAGCGGGCCGGAGAGTGGGAGTCTCTGGCACAGGACTATGCCAGGCGGGGAGAGGAGGCGTTCTTCGACTTGGCGGCCAGCTACCAGGCCGTGCTGGGGGATATCCAGTATTTTCCTGTCCCCGCATCCTCCCTGCGGGAGAGCGCGGACGTCTCCTACGAGAATTCCTGGATGTTTGAGCGCAGCTTCGGCGGGGTGCGGGGACACGAGGGGACAGACCTGATGCCGGAGATCGCAGAAGCCGGCCTGTATCCGGTGGTAAGTATGACCAGCGGGACGGTGGAACGGATTGGCTGGCTGGAGAAAGGAGGATACCGCGTCGGTGTGCGCAGCCCCTCCGGCGGGTACTTCTATTATGCCCATCTGTCCGCCTACGCAGAAGATTTCCAGGAGGGAGACGCCGTGCACGCAGGACAGCTGCTGGGCTACATGGGAGACACCGGCTACGGGGAAGAAGGGACAACCGGGCAGTTCGCCGTCCACCTCCACCTGGGCATCTATATCCAGACCAGCCATTACCAGGAACTGTCTGTCAACCCCTACTGGGTATTAAAAGCAGCAGAACCCCAACGCCTCACCTATAAGTTTTAAAACAACCATTCCCCCATCCACAATAATGTGGTAAAATATCCGTAAGCATTGAGCCGTGCGCCCTCCCCCAGGCAGCAGCGCGGCGCATGCTTGCATGCAGACGCGCAGCTGCCTGGGGGAGAGCGGCGCATGCTTGCATGCAGGCGCGCAGCTGCCTGGGGGAGGGCATAGGGCGAAAGCCCGAGAGCGAGAGGCCGCAGGCCTGGAGCTCGGGCACGGCGAAGGCGTGGAGAGGCGAGAGCATAGGGCGAAAGCCCGAGAGCGAGAGGCCGGGAGGCCTGGAGCTCGGGCACGGCGAAGGCATGGAGGGGCGAAAGCCCGAGAGCGAGAGGCCGGAAGGCCTGGAGCTCGGGCACGGCGAAGGCATGGAAGTGTGAATGCCCGGGCCCAGCGAAGGTCTAATAGGCCGGAAGGCCTGGAATATAGAATTTTAAGGGGTAGTTTTATGGAAATACAATTGTGGAGGGAGATGCTGGATCCCTACGAGCTCGCGGTGAAGGAGCTTGTACTGAAACTGGAGCATCTGATTGAGGAGTACCGGCTGAAGGGGATGTATTCCCCGATCGAGCAGGTGAAGGGGCGGGTGAAGTCTATCGCCAGCATTCTGGAGAAGGCGCAGAGGAAGAAGATCCCCTTCGACAATTTGGAGACGGAGATGGAGGATATTGCGGGGATCCGCATCATCTGCCAGTTCGAGGAGGATATTGAGCGGGTGGCCCAGATCCTGCGCAGCCGCAGCGATATGACCGTGAAGAGCGTGAAGGACTATCTGACCAATGCGAAGCCCAGCGGCTACCGCAGCTACCATCTGATCATTTACTATACGGTGGAGACGGTGAACGGGCCGAAGCGCCTGCAGATGGAGGTTCAGATCCGCACCCTGGCCATGAACTTCTGGGCCACGATCGAGCACTCCCTGCAGTACAAATACAAGGAAAATATCCCGGAATATGTGCGCAAGAGGCTGAGCAGCGCGGCGGAGGCCATCGGCATGCTGGACAAGGAGATGTCCTCTGTGCGCAGCGAGATCATCGACGCACAGAATTCGTCCCATATGCAGGCCCACCTGGTGGTGGAGATCCTGAACAATATTCAGAATCTCTACAAGGTGGCAAACAAGCGGGATATCATCAAAATTCAGGACGAGTTCTACCGCATCTATGCGCAGGAGGATCTTGACCAGCTGACCCAGTTCCACAAGGAGCTGGATGCCATCGCAGAAGGCTACCGGGCGCAGGGGCTGTGACAGGACGGCGGTATGCAGGGCAGAGGGCTGCATACCGGGCAGAGGACAAAGGCAGGCATGCCAGGGGGATATCTGAGCCAGTATATTCCCCGGAAAGGATACCGATCGATGGATGAGAAAACTGCGCCGAAGCTTCCCGAGCCGTTTGTGCGGGAGATGGAGGCGCTTCTGACAGAGTATTACGGGGCGGAGGATTTTCAAAATTTCCTCGCCTCCTACGGGGAGGAGCCGAGGGCGGGGCTTCGTCTGAACCGGCGGAAGCTTCCCGGCCTTTGCCTGCCAGAGGAGCTGGCGGGGGAGGCGGGCCTAGGGCTTCGGAAAATTCCCTGGGCAGACAACGGTTACTACTGTGCGAGGGAGGGGAAGCCAGCCAGGCATCCCTATTACTATGCGGGCCTATACTATATCCAGGAGCCAAGCGCTATGATTCCGGCATCCATTCTTCCAGTCCGCCCGGGAGAACGGGTGCTGGATTTATGTGCTGCGCCTGGGGGGAAGGCGACGGAGCTGGGGGCACGGCTTGCCGGGCGGGGGGTGCTCTACGCCAATGACATCAGCCATTCCCGGGCGAAGGCCTTGCTGAAAAATCTGGAGATGGCAGGCATTCCCAATCTGTTTGTGACCAGTGAGGATCCCCAGAAGCTGCTGCTGGAATTCCCGGAACAGTTTGACCAAGTGCTCATCGACGCCCCCTGCTCCGGGGAGGGAATGTTCCGCAGGGATCCGTCCCTGATCCGGGCTTTCCAGGAGAGAGGGCCGGAGGAATACGTCCCGGTGCAGAGAGGGCTTCTGGAGGCCGGAGCGGGGATGCTGGCTCCGGGCGGCTTCCTGGTCTACTCCACCTGCACCTTTTCCGTGGAGGAAAATGAGGGGAACATCCTGGCGTTCCTTGCAAGGCATCCGGAGTTCGAGGCGGCCGCCCCGGAAAATCTGCGGGATGTCCGCGAGGCGGCCGGGCTGCGGGAGGGATTTGGCATCCCCCAGGCCGTAAGGGTCTGGCCCCACGGCGCAGAGGGGGAAGGGCATTTTGCCGTCCTGCTCCACAAGCGCGGCCAAAGGGCTGGGCAATCTTTGCCGGGCACTGGGGCAGGGGACGGCGCAGCCAAGAGGCAAGGCAGGAGCAGGGACAGGGATTGGAGGCAGTCGCTCCCGGCAGGCGCGGCGGATTTTTTCCGGAATGTGACAGCGGACTTCGGAGAGGGAACCCTTCTTTCGCTTCGAGAGCAGCTGTACCTGCTGCCGGAGGGGGAGAAGGCGCACAGGAATATCCGCTATGTGCGCACGGGGCTTTTGCTGGGCTCCCTGTCGAAATCCGGCGTCTTTGAACCATCCCAGGCGCTGGCCATGGCCCTGGCGGAGGAGGAATATCCTTCCGGCGTGACGATCCCGGCAGGAGATGTGCGGGCCGTCAAATATCTGAAAGGGGAGACGCTGGAGCTGGACGGGCTCGCCGCAAGAGGCGCAGACGGCTGGACGCTTGTCTCCATCGGCGGCTTTCCGGTAGGCTGGGGCAAGAGAAAGGGAAATACGCTGAAGAATAAATATTATCCCGGATGGAGATGGCAGTGATGCGTTTGGACAAATTTCTGACAGATGCCGGAGGCGTAAGCCGGGCGCAGGCGAAGAAGCTGATCCGGCAGGGTGCGGTGGAGGTCAACGGGCAGGCCTGCCGCAGGCCGGAGGAGAAGATACAGGAGGGAACCGACCAGGTGTGCGTGCAGGGGCGGGAGCTTGCCTACCACGGCCTCTGCTACTACATGCTCCACAAGCCGGCGGGCTACGTGAGCAGCACCGTGGAGGCTGACGGGCCGTCTGTCCTGCGGCTCCTCTCTGGAGCCCCTGGGAAGGGGCTTTTTCCCGTGGGGCGGCTTGACAAGGACACGGAAGGGCTGCTGCTCATCACCAATGACGGGGAGCTGGGGCACCATCTGACCTCCCCGCGCCGCCATGTGGACAAGACCTACTACGCCGAGGTGTCCGGCGAGGCTGGGGAGGAGGATATCCGCGCTTTCCGGGAAGGCGTGGATATCGGGGAGGAGCGTCCCGCGGGAAGCGCGCGTCTTGTCATCCTGGGCACCCAGGCCAGAGCGGAGGGCACGGTGAGCCAGGTGCAGGCAACCGTGCAGGAGGGCAGGTATCACCAGGTAAAGCGGATGTTTGCGGCGGTGGGCAGGAAGGTGCTCTATCTCAAGCGCATCTCCATGGGCTCCCTGCCTCTGGACGAGAGCCTTCCCAAGGGCGGTTACCGTCCCCTGACAGAGGAGGAGCTTCAACGGCTGAGGGAAAATTAGGAGAAGCCCAGGGAAATGCGGAGGGAAGACTGGAGAGAAGAAGGCTGGATAGGGGAAGGCTGGGCCGGAGAGAAGAAGGCTGGATAGGGGAAGGCTGGGCTGGAGAGAAGAAGGCTGGAGAGGAGAAAGTGCAGATGGCGGAAGGCTTTTTGCCGGTGAACCGGCAGGAAATGCAGGAGATGGGGATGAGCCAGGTGGATTTTGTCTATGTGTGCGGGGACGCCTACGTGGACCATCCATCCTTCGGACATGCCATCATCAGCCGTTGGCTTGCCGCCCACGGCTATACGGTAGGCATGCTCTGCCAGCCTGACTGGCGGCAAGAGGAGAGCATCCGCGCTTTCGGGGAGCCGAGGCTTGGTTTCCTGGTCAGCGCCGGCAACATGGACTCCATGGTCAACCACTATACCGTGGCCGGGAAGAGGCGCAGGACGGACGCCTACAGCCCGGGGGGAAGGATGGGGCTTCGCCCTGACCGGGCGGTGACGGTCTACGGCAACCTGATCCGGCGCTCCTACAAGAAGACGCCGGTGATCATCGGAGGGATCGAGGCCTCCCTCCGCCGGCTGGGGCACTACGACTATTGGTCAGATCAGGTGCGCCGCTCGGTGCTGCTGGAGTCCGGGGCGGATCTGATCTCCTACGGGATGGGAGAGCGCTCCATCCTGGAGATTGCAGACGCCCTGGATGCCGGGATTCCAGTGTCAGAGATCACTTATGTGCGGGGAACCGTGTTTAAGACAAGGGACAAGGGGCGCATTGCGCCGGACGCCCTGTGGCTGCCCTCCTTCGAGGAGATCCGGGACGACAAAAGGGCGTATGCCAGAAGCTTTTACCAGCAGTACTGCAATACCGACCCCTACGCAGGCCGGCAGCTGGCGGAGACCTACGGCGGTGCGATGTATGTGGTGCAGAACCCGGCGGCCTACCCCTTAAGTACCGGGGAGATGGACGAGGTCTACGGCCTTCCGTACCAGCGCACCTACCACCCATCCTACGAGAAGGATGGCGGCGTTCCGGCCATCGCGGAGATCCGCTATTCCCTCACCAGCAGCCGGGGATGCTTCGGCGGCTGCAATTTCTGTGCCCTGACCTTCCACCAGGGGCGGATTATCCAAGCCAGGAGCGAGGAGTCCATCCTGCGGGAGGCGGAAGGCTTCACGGAGGAAAAGGATTTCAAGGGGTATATCCATGACGTGGGCGGGCCGACGGCGGATTTCCGGCATCCCGCCTGCCAGAAGCAGCTGGCCAAGGGAGCCTGCCCGAAGAGGCAGTGCCTGTTCCCCTCGCCGTGCCCGCGCCTGGACGCCGACCACAGCGATTACATCCATCTGCTCCGCCGCCTCCGCAAGCTTCCCGGGGTGAAGAAGGTGTTCATCCGCTCCGGCATCCGCTTCGACTATGTGCTGGCCGACCGCAAGAGCGGGTTCCTGGAGGAGCTGTGCCGCCACCATGTGAGCGGGCAGCTGAAGGTTGCCCCGGAGCATGTCTCCGACAAGGTGCTGGAGAAGATGGGCAAGCCCCGGCATCAGGTGTACGTGGATTTCACGCGGGCCTATGCGCAGACGAATCAGAGGCTCAAAAAGGAACAGTACCTGGTTCCCTATCTGATGTCCTCCCATCCGGGCTGTACCCTGGAGGAGGCGGTGAAGCTTGCAGAGTATCTGCGGGACATCCGCCATATGCCGGAGCAGGTGCAGGACTTCTACCCGACGCCGTCCACCATCTCCACCTGCATGTATTATACAGGGCTTGACCCGCGCACGATGGAGCCAGTCTATGTGCCGCGGGATCCCCATGAGAAAGCGATGCAGAGGGCGCTTATGCAGTACCGGCTTCCGGGCAGCTACCAGCTGGTGGCGGAGGCCCTTCGCAGGGCTGGCCGGGAGGATTTGATCGGGTACGGGCCGAAGTGCCTGATCCGGCCAGACGGCCCCCAGGGAGAGGCAGGCCGGAGGCAGAAGCCCAGGGGGGAGATGGATGGCCGGAGGCAGAAACCCAGGGCGGAGATGGATGGCCGGAGGCGGAAACCCAGGGCGGAGATGGATGGCCGGAGGCAGAAACCCAGGGCGGAGATGGGCAGGCCGGGGCAGAAACCCAAAGCGGAAGAGGCAGGCGGCCGGAGGCGGAAACCTAAGGCGGCCGCAGGGAAGAGAAAAGGAGCAGGACGAGGATGAAGAGGAAAAACATCGCAGTGATCACCGGCGCTTCCTCCGGTATCGGAAGGGAATTTGCCCGGCAGATCGGGGAGAAATACACAAAGCTTGACGAGCTGTGGCTGCTGGGGCGCAGCGAGGAGAGGCTGTGGGAGCTGCAGGCGCAGCTTTCCCTGCCCGCCCAAGTGTTCCCGATGGATCTGGAGGCGGAGGAGAGCCGTTCCCGGTTCGCCGGGATCCTGGCGAAGGAAAACCCCTGTATCCGCATGCTGGTCAACAGCGCGGGATTTGGCAAGCTGGGGGATTTTGCCTCCACAGCCTGTACCGAGGCGCTGGGAATGATCGGGCTCAACTGCGGGGCGCTGACCTATATGACCTACAGCTGTCTCCCCTACATGCCGCCCAAGAGCCGGATACTGGAGATCGGCTCCGCCGCAGCCTTCACGCCCCAGCCGGGCTTTGCCGTCTACGCGGCGACCAAGGCGTATGTCCTGAGCTTTTCCCGCGCCCTGGGAAGGGAGCTTAAGGAGCGGGAGATCGGGGTGACCTGCGTCTGCCCGGGGCCGGTGGACACGGCGTTCTTCCAGAGGGCAGGGGAGAACGGGAGGATGGCCGGGCTCAAGAGGCTTTCCATGGCCAAGCCGGAGGACGTGGTGAAGAAGGCTTTGGCCGACGCCGCCAGGCGGCGGGATGTGTCGGTGTACGGTTTTCCCATGAAGGGAGCCCAGCTTTTGTCGAAGGCGGTACCCCATAGTTTTCTGCTTTCTGCCATGGGGAAGCTGTTGTGAGGAGGTTGCCATGAGGAAGCTGTACATCCAGGAGGAGGAAGCCGGCCAGCGGCTGGACAAATTTCTGAAAAAATATATGCGTCAGGCGCCGGCCAGCTTTGTCTACAAGATGCTGCGCAAGAAAAACATCACGCGGAACGGAAAACGGGCCGCCGGAGGGGAGCTGCTTGCCCCGGGGGACGAGATTTCCCTTTTTCTGGCGGAGGAGACCATCGAAAACTTCCGGGGGGCATCCAGAGTTTCGGACGGGGATGGCAAACGCTCAGCGGCAGGCAGAGGGGAAGAGAAGGGGAAGAGAGGGCAGGTGCCCTCCCCTCTGGAGATCCTCTACGAGGACGCCCACATCCTCATCGTCAACAAGCCGGTGGGGATGCTTTCCCAGAAGGCATCCGTGGAGGATTTCTCTATGAATGAGGCGATCCTGTCCTATCTGGCCCGCAGCGGGGAGCTGACCGAGGAGCGGAGCCGGGCCTTCACCCCCTCTGTCTGCAACCGCCTGGATCGGAATACCAGCGGAATCCTGCTGGCGGGCAAGACGCTGGCCGGGCTCCAGGGACTGTCTGCGGCGCTGAAGGAGCGGACGCTGCGGAAGGAATACCTGTGTGTGGTGGAGGGCTGTGTGACGGAGCCCCTGCGCCTGGACGGCTATCTTGCCAGGGATCGGGGAGCCAACCGGGCGGAAGTGAGCCGGGAAGCGGGGGCGGGGCGGCAGCGGATTTGCACGGACTGCGTGCCCCTTCTGTCCGGGAAGGAGGCCTCCCTCCTGCGCGTCCATCTGATCACTGGGCGGACGCACCAGATACGGGCTCACCTGGCATCCTGCGGGCACCCGCTGCTGGGAGACTGGAAGTATGCCGGAGCTGCCAAGGGAAAGGCCTGGCTGGAGAAGTATGGGCTGCGAAGCCAGCTCCTCCACGCCTTCCGCCTGGTGTTCCCGGAGATGAAGGGGACGCTTGGCTACCTGTCCGGCAGGGAATTCCTGGCTCCCGTGCCGGAGCCGTTTGAGGCGGCGGCAGAGCGGCTGTTCGGGCCGGAGGCCAGGCGGTTTTGCAAGCCGGAGGCAGGACAGCTGTGTAAGCCAGAGGCGGGACAGCTGTGTAAGCCGGAGGCGGGACGGATGTCCAGGCCAGAGGCCGGAAAGATGCTGGGCGGGAGGTGAGAGCGTATGGCCACATGGAATTCCAGGGGGCTTCGGGGCTCCGCCCTGGAGGAGCTGGTAAACCGCACCAACGAGAAATACCGGGAGCTGGGGCTGGCCCTCATCCAGAAAATCCCCACGCCGATCACGCCGGTGCGGATGGACAAGGAGCACCGGCAGATTACGCTGGCCTACTTTGAGCAGCGCAGCACGGTGGACTATATCGGGGCCGTGCAGGGGATCCCCGTATGCTTCGACGCCAAGGAGTGTGTGACGGATACGTTTCCCATGCACAACATCCATGAGCACCAGATGCACTTTATGGAGCAGTTTGAAGGGCAGGGGGGCGTCGCCTTTTTCCTCGTGTACTATACCGGGAGGGATGAGATGTACTATGTCCCCTACGCCCAGATGGAGCGGTTCTGGGCGCGGGCACAGGAGGGCGGGAGGAAAAGCTTCCGCTACGAGGAGCTTGCCGGTGCATGGAGGCTCTCCGGGCACGGCGGGATTCTTGTCCCCTACCTGGACGGGCTCCAGAAGGATTTGGATGCCAGAGAATCTGATTGACAAGCCGGGAGTTTTCCGCTATACTTAATTTCGCTTGATAATGAATTAGCACTTTACAATAATAAAGCAAAAGAAAGAAACAGGAGCTAGAGACCCATGAAGAGACAGTTGCTGCACACGCCCCAGGGCGTGAGGGATATCTATGGGATGGAGTGCGCCAGGAAGCTGGCCCTCCAGGACAGGCTGCACCGGAAGCTGGCCGCCTATGGGTATCACGACATTGAGACGCCCACCTTTGAATTTTTCGATGTGTTCGGGAGCGATATCGGGACAATCCCCTCCAGGGAGCTGTTCAAATTCTTTGACCGGGACGGGAACACCCTGGTGCTGCGCCCGGACTTTACCCCTTCCGTTGTCCGGGCGGCTGCTAAATTTTATATGGAAGAGCCGGGGCCTATCCGCATGTGCTACCAGGGGAGCGCCTTCATCAACAACCTGAATTACCAGGGGCGCTTGAAGGAGAACACCCACATGGGGGCGGAACTCTTAGGCGATGGGAGCGCGGATGCGGATGCGGAGATGATTGCCCTGATCGTGGAGCTCATGCTGGAGTCGGGGCTTAGGGAATTCCAGGTGAGCGTAGGCCAGGTGGAGTTCTTCAAGGGCCTTCTGGAGGAGGCCGGGATTGATGAGGAGACGGAGGAGAAGCTCCGGGAGCTGATTGTGAACAAGAACCATTTCGGCATCGAGGAGCTGCTGGAAGGGCTGGATATGGAGGAGGCACACCGCCGCGCCTTTGTGCGCATGCCGGAGCTGTTCGGCGGGCCCGAGGTGCTGGACGAGGCGTGGGAGGCTGCGGCGAATCCCCTGTCCCGCCAGGCGGTGGAACGGCTGCGGGAGGTATACCAGGTGCTGGAGCTCTACGGGCTGCAGGACTATGTCTCCTTTGATTTCGGGATGATCAACCGCTACCGGTATTACTCCGGCGTGATCTTCCGGGCGTACACCTACGGCACCGGAGAACCGGTGGTGAAGGGCGGGCGCTACGACAGCTTGATGGCCAAGTTCGGCAAGGCCTGCGCGGCCACGGGATTCGTGGTGGTGGTGAACCAGCTGCTGGCAGCCCTGGACAGGCAGAAGATCCCGGTTCCGGCAGGCAAGGGAGCCCTGCTGCTTCTCTACCCGGAGGAGCTGCGCGCCCAGGCTGTGCGCCTGGCCAAGGAGCTGCGCGCCCGCGGCACAGCTGTGGAGCTTGCCAGGATGGCGGACGGGGACAGGGAGGACGCCCACCTGTCCTACGCCAAAATCAACGGGCACCGGTTCCTGGCGAGGATGCTGGGAGAAGACCGGATTGCCCTCTGCCGCCTGGACGGAAGAGAGAACCGGGTGCTGTCTGCGCGGCAGCTGTTGGAGGAGGAGCTATGAGATATCTGACATTTGCCCTGACCAAGGGAAGGCTGGCGGATAAGACGCTGGATATGCTGGAGAAGATCGGAATCACCTGTGAGGAGATGCGGGACAAGGACTCCCGGAAGCTGATCTTCGTCAATGAGGAACAGAAGCTGAAATTTTTCCTGGCCAAGGGGCCGGACGTCCCCACCTATGTGGAATACGGGGCTGCGGACATCGGCGTTGTGGGCAAGGATACCATCCTGGAGGAGAACCGCCAGATCTATGAGGTGCTGGATCTGGGATTTGGGAAATGCCGGATGTGCGTGTGCGGGCCGCAGGAGTCCAGAGAGCTTTTGCAGCACCACGAGCTGATCCGTGTGGCCACCAAATATCCCAACATTGCCAAGGACTATTTTTACGATAAGAAGCACCAGACCGTGGAGATCATCAAGCTGAACGGCTCCATCGAGCTGGCCCCCATTGTGGGCTTGAGCGAGGTGATTGTGGATATTGTGGAGACAGGCTCCACCCTGCGGGAGAACGGCCTGTCCGTCCTGGAGGAGGTCTGCCCCCTCTCTGCGCGGATGGTGGTAAACCAGGTGAGCATGAAGATGGAGAATGAGCGGATATCCCAGCTGATCCAGCGTCTGCGGGATGTGCGTGCCATGGGAGAGAAAGGAGAAGCGCGATGAGGATTGTGGAGCTTTCCAGCGAGGCCAAAAGCCGCCTGCTGGAGGATTTGTTGAAGAGAAGCCCCAACAGCTACGGGGCATATGAGGGCAGTGTCCGCGAGATTCTGGAGAAGGTGAAGGCGGAGGGAGACAAGGCGCTCTTCGCTTACACGGAGCAGTTTGACGGCGCGAAGATCGACGCCGGGAGCATAGAGGTCAGCGAGGAGGAGACGGCCTGGGCCTACGCTCAGGTGGACGCCTCCCTGCTGGAGGTAATCCGCAGATCCCTTAAAAATATCCGGGAATACCATGAGAAGCAGCGGCAGTACAGCTGGTTCGACTCCAAGCCCAACGGCACCCTGCTGGGACAGAAGGTGACGCCCCTCAGCCGGGTGGGCGTCTACGTGCCAGGAGGCAAGGCGGCCTATCCGTCGTCGGTGCTGATGAACATTGTCCCCGCCAAGGTGGCGGGGGTAGAGCAGATCGTGATGGTCACCCCGCCGGGCAGGGACGGGAAGGTGAACCCCACCACGCTGGTGGCCGCCAAGGAGGCAGGGGCAGACACCGTCTATAAGGTCGGGGGAGCCCAGGCCATCGCCGCCCTGGCCTATGGCACAGAATCCATCGCCAAGGTGGACAAGATTGTGGGCCCCGGCAATATCTATGTGGCCCTGACCAAGAAGGCAGTGTACGGCCATGTGAGCATCGACTCCATCGCCGGGCCCAGCGAGATCCTGGTGCTGGCGGACGACACGGCCAATCCCCGGTATGTGGCGGCGGATCTTCTGTCCCAGGCCGAGCATGACGAGCTGGCGTCGGCGATCCTGGTGACCACCAGCCGCAGGCTTGCGGAGGCGGTATCGGCGGAGGTGGACGGTTTCCTGCAGAAGCTGTCCCGGGCGGACATCATCCGCAAGTCCCTGGACAACTACGGCTACATCCTGGTGGCGGAGACATTGGACGACGCCATTGACGCAGCCAACGAGATTGCCTCTGAGCACATGGAGATTGTGACAGCCAACCCCTTCGAGGTGATGATGCGGGTGAAGAATGCCGGGGCCATCTTCCTGGGCGAGTACAGCAGCGAGCCGCTGGGCGACTACTTTGCAGGGCCGAACCATGTGCTGCCCACCAACGGGACGGCAAAATTTTTCTCGCCCCTGTCGGTGGATGATTTCATCAAGAAGTCCAGCATTATCTACTATTCCAGGGAGGCGTTGGAGCCGGTGCATGAGGACATCATCCGCTTTGCGAAGGCGGAGCAGCTGACAGCCCACGCCAACTCCATCGAGGTGCGCTTCGAGGAGGACAAGGCGAAGAAGGAATAGGCTGGAGCCCATGGAGAGACAGCAGCGAGCTCAGGAAGGAGATAAAGAGAGCTCAGCGAGAAGATAGAGAGATCGGATGAGAGAAGGGGGAGGAGCAGTATGGCGGAGGAGAGGCGCAGAGCGCTTATCACGCGGAAGACGAAGGAGACGGATATCCGGCTGGCGCTCACGCTGGACGGAAGCGGGCAGTGCCAGGCCAGCACCGGGATTGGGTTTTTTGACCATATGCTGGACGGCTTTGCCCGGCACGGGCTTTTTGACCTGGAGGCAGATGTCCGGGGAGATCTCCAGGTGGATTGCCACCACACGGTGGAGGATACAGGGATCGTCCTGGGGGAGGCTATCCGCCAGGCAGTTGGGGACAAGGCGGGCATCCGCCGGTACGGGAGCGCCATCCTCCCCATGGATGAGAGCCTGGTGCTGTGCGCCCTGGATTTGTCGGGGCGGCCTTACCTGAAAATGGACGATGTGTTTACCGTGCCCCGGCTGGGGGATCTGGACACGGAGATGGTGCGGGAATTTTTCTATGCTGTCTCTTACGGTGCGGCTATGAACCTGCATATCAAGGTGCTGGAGACTGGCAACAACCACCATATGGCGGAGGCAATGTTCAAGGCCTTTGCCAAGGCGCTGGATATGGCCACCGCCTATGACGGGCGGATTGCGGGCGTATTATCGACGAAAGGGAGTCTGTAATCTTGGAGAAGAAATTATTTGCCGTTTTGTCCCTGGCGGACGAGGAGGCCGAGGAGAAGGCATTTTATTTTGCCAACAACGGGTGGGATGCCCTGCTGCTCTTGGAGGAATGGGGGACGGACGAGGAGCATGACCGCCATATCGGCCGCATCCGGGCCATTGCCAGGAGGGTGGATGTCCCCCTGTACGTATCCGGCGGCATCCGCCGGGCAGAGGATGTGAAAAAATATTTGTACGCTGGAGCCGAGAAGGCAGTGCTGGACATGGGAGATCCCGTGAACGAGGAGCTGCTGCCGGAGGTGTCCAGCCGGTTTGGGAGAGAGAAGCTGGCCGTGTGGTACCGGCAAGAGACGCAGGGCACAGGGGCGGCTGGCGAGGAGATACAGGAAGCCGGGGAAAATAGAAAGAGCGGGAGAGAATCCCTGCGGGAGGCGGCCAAGCTGGCATCAGAGGCCGTCTGGGGCGCACAAGGGGCGGAACCGGCGGCCCTCCCGGCTATCTTGGAAGACGCGGGGATTCCAGTGCTGGCGCTGGCGGACTTCGCCTCCCCGGAGGACTGCGCGCGGGCACTGCGCGAGGAGCAGGTATCCGGGATTGCGGGGGGCATGCTTACAGATGCCGCCTGCCCCGTGCAGGAGCTCAAGCAGGCGTGGCAGGAGGCGGGGATCCCCGTGTCCGTCCTGCGCCCGGCTTTTTCCTTCTCCCAGCTTAAGAAGAACAGCGACGGCATGGTGCCGGTGATTGTCCAGGACGACCGGACGCTGGAGGTGCTGATGCTGGCCTATATGGACGAGGAAGCCTACAACCATACGCTGCGCACCGGCAGGATGACCTATCACAGCCGGAGCCGGGACGAGCTGTGGGTGAAGGGGGATACCAGCGGCCACTATCAGTATGTGCGGAGCCTGACGCTGGACTGTGACCTGGACACCATACTGGCCCGGGTCATCCAGGTGGGGGCGGCCTGCCACACCGGCAGCTACTCCTGCTTTTTCCAGGAGTGCGCCCGCAAGGAGGGCATCAAGAGCCGCAATCCCCATCAGGTGTTCGAGGATGTGTACCGCGTCATCCTGGACCGCAAGGCCCACCCGAAGGAGGGCTCCTACACCAACTACCTGTTTGACAAGGGCATTGACAAGATCTTGAAAAAGGTGGGGGAGGAGGCCTCGGAGATCATCATCGCGGCCAAGAACCCAGATCCGGAGGAGATCAAATACGAGATGGCAGATTTCCTCTACCACGCCATGGTGCTGATGGCGGAGAAGGGGGTCACCTGGGAGGATATCACGGAGGAGCTGGCTAAGCGCTAGCCTGCGGGGACGGCAGCCTGCAAGCTGGGGCCGTCCTGGCCAGTTCCCTTTTGCTGTCTGCGGAATAATCCGCGCAGGCCTGTCATATACGTTAGTGAGGAAAGACCGGGCGGGAAGGACTATGGCAGGCAGACAGGACAATGGGACGCTGGACGCGCTTCGCCGGATGAGCGAGGCCAACAGCCAGGATATGAGCAGCAGGGCAGGGCTGTCCAGGAGGCGGCGCGGCCCTGCGCAGCAGATGGAAGCACAGGAGGGAGGCTCCACCCTGCCGTTTCGGGTGGCCGTCTGTGCTTTTCTGTTTGTGGGCTATTGCTTCATGGCGAAGGAAGAGCGGGCAGTGGGCACATACGACAGCGCGAAGATACAGGAGATGATCGAGGAGGACACTGCCGTGGAGGCGTGGGTGCAGACTGTGCTGGGAGGGATGTGAGATGGCCTCCGTCAGTTTGTGCATGATTGTCCGGGATGAGGAGGCGTCCCTGGGCAGATGCCTGGACAGCGTCTGCCGCCTGGTGGATGAGATCGTCCTGGCGGACACCGGTTCCTCCGACCGCACGAAGGAGATCGGGCTGCAATATACGAAGGCAGTCTATGACTGCCCCTGGGAGGACGATTTCTCGGCGGCCAGGAATTACGCCTTCTCCAAGGCGTCCTGCCAGTACTGGATGTGGATGGACGCGGACGATGTGCTGCCAGAGGCGTACCAGAAGGCTTTCCTGGAGATGAAGGGGAGGCTGAGGGAAGACACGGATATTGTGATGATGCCCTACCACACGGCCTTTGACGGGGAGGGAAGGCCCACGTTCACCTATTTCCGGGAGCGCATCGTGCGGGGGAACGGCGCGCACTGGTTCCAGGGGCGGGTGCACGAGGCAATCCCTCTCGAGGGAAGGGTACAGTACGTGGATATCCCGCTGGAGCACCGGCGGGTGAAGGAGGCGGACAGCGGCCGGAACCTGCGCATCTACCGGCGGATGCAGGAGGAGGGGGAGGCCTTCGGCCCGCGGGAGCTTTACTATTTTGGCCGTGAGCTCTATTACCATGGGCAGTACCAGGAGGCGGCAGAGGTGCTGGAAGAGCACCTGGGCCGCAGGGATGCCTGGGTGGAGAACCAGATCGACGCCACCCGCATCCTGGCGTACTGCCGGTACGCCCTGGGAGAGGAGGAGCAGGCGCTGGGGGCGCTCCTGTGGGGGCTGTCCCTGGATGTGCCCCGGGCGGAGACGTGCTGCGGCCTGGGACGCCATTTCCTGGACAGGGGCAGGCTTTCCCAGGCGCAGTACTGGTTCCGGCAGGCGCTGCAGGCCGGGAAGAACCCCAGATCCGGCGCGTTTATACAGGAGGAGTGCTACGGCCTCTACCCGGCCATGGCCCTTGCCGATTGCTGCCAGCGGATGGGAGAGCTGCGGGAGGCAGAGAGGTACCGGCAGCTGGCCGCCCAGATAAGGGAGGGCGGCACTCTTCCGGCAGGGAGCAGCCTGCCAGACAGCGGATGAACGGAACAGCCAGACGGCGGGCAAGGGGGGCAAGGGACAGCCAGATAGCAGGCAAGCGGGGGCAAGGGACAGCCAGATAGCAGGCAAGCGGGGGCGAGGGACAGCCAGATAGCAGGCGAGCGGGGCGAGGAACAGCCAGACGGCAGGCGAGGGGGACAGAGGAAGGCAAAGGAGGAACAGGCCATGGAAAAACCTGGGGCAGACAGAGGAAAACAGAGGGCGGATGGGCAGCGGCGGTATACGGTGGGACAGATCGCCAAAATCTGCAACGTGTCCGCCGAGCAGCTGCGGCATTATGACCGGCAGCATATCCTGAGTCCTAAGGGGAGAGGGGAAAACGGATACCGCTATTACACGGAGCAGCAGATCGAGGATATTATGCTGATCAAGGAGCTGAAGCGGGCCGGCCTGCCGCTGAAGAGCATCGGCAGCCTCCTGGAGGACAAAAGCCTGGAACAGATCAAGGCCACGCTGGAGAGCACCATGCTGGTGCAGCGGCGCCAGCTGTACGAACAGATGAAGCGCTACGACTCCTTAGTGGACACCCTGCTGAGGCTTGGCCATGCCCTGTCCCTGATCTCCCTGTCGTCCGGCGAGAATTCCGCTGTGCCGGCCCAGGGTTTTTCCATTGTCCCCATCGCTGAGCGGCCGATTCTCTCCACCCGCTACCGCAGCAGCTGCAGCGTGAACGATCCATTCCTCTACCGGTATGCAGAGCTGCAGAAGATCGCCGAGACCGAGCAGGTATCCACCTCCGCCACCCGTTTTCTCGTCTTCCACGACCATTACCGCAGGCAGTTCCAGGATGGCGGGGATGCGGCGGGCGACCTGGAGCTTTTTATGAATGTGACCGGCAGCGTCCCCCAGACAGGGCACTGCCGGATGTTCGGCGGTTTTCTGGCCGCCTGCGCCACCCACGTGGGGCATTACCGCTACACGCAGCCATTGTACCAGGAGCTGGCAGCGTGGGCGGAGGGTATCGGCTATTCGGTCAGCGGGATCTCCTTCCAGGAATTGATCGTGGGCAGGACACTGACCAATCGGGAAGAAAATTTTGTCACCAAAATCTATCTGCCGCTGAATGTGTCCGATATCTGAACAGATATCGGAACAGATACCAGGGCAGGTATCGGGGCAGGCACCCGCAACAGAGGGCCTTCAGACCTTTGCTATAGACAAAGGTTTGGGGGCCCTCTGTTGGCAGGAGGCTGCTGGGGAGGATAGGAAAATAGAGAGGGACAGCGTTTGCGGCCGCGGTGAAGGAGGGGGATTGACATTCGTGCCCGGACAACCGTTACACTGGAGAAGAGAAATCATAGAGATGACAGGAGGGATTGATGTATGAATCAGCAGATGCGCTATCTGGATTTTCCAGTGGAGGAGATGGAGCTTCGTATCCGCAGGGCGAAGGAGCTGCTGGCGGAGGAGGATATGGCTGGCATGGTGGTCACCGCCGCCGCCAACCACTTTTATTTCACGGGCGTGCGCAAGCTGGCCAACTGGGCGACCTTTACCAGGACGGTGTTCGTGTTTATTCCGAGGAACAAGGAGCCTGTGCTGTACGTCCAGAATTTCGGCGGCCCGGAGGCGCTGTCCCGCTCCGCCGTGCAGGACGTGCGCACCTTTGATGAGATCATGGGCGCGCCGGTGGACGGCGTGGTGGAGATCATGCGGGAGCTGGGCATGGACAGCGGCAAGGTGGGCTGGGAGCTGGGCTATGAACAGCGCATGGACATGGCGGTGAAGGACTACCTGGCGGTGAAGGAGAAGCTGCCGGACGCCCAGTTCGTGGATGCCAGCAGCCTGATCTGGAAGCTGCGGATGATCAAGATGCCCACAGAGATCGCTTACATGCGCCGGGCCAACGCCATCGCCGGGCGCTCCTTCGACCGGATCTTCGCGGAGATCGGGGAGGGAATGACGGAGAAGGAGGTGGAGCGCAGGCTCGTATCCATCATGGCCGAGGAGGGAGCCGAGCAGCCGGGCTTTATCATTGTGATCTCCGGCCCGGGCAATTACGAGCGCATCAGCGCCAGGCCCACCAACAAGCGGCTGGAGAAGGGCGATCTGGTGTGGATTGACGCCGGTGTACAGTACTACAACTACTGGACGGACTACTGCCGTGCAGGTGTGGTGGGAGGGCCGACGGCGGAGCAGCGCCGCCTCCAGTCCATCATCCACGAGGTGACCATGCAGGGTGTCCAGGCCATCGCCCCAGGCGTCCCTGTGGCTGAGATCTACAACACCTGCGGGAGGGAGATGCGCAGGCACGGCCTTCCCTGGAGCTTCGACTGCGGCAGGGCCGGGCACGGCGTGGGACTGCAGCTCACCGAGCCGCCGTCCATCGCAGGCTGCGACGATACCGTGCTGAAGCCCGGCATGGTGATCACCTGCGAGCCCGGCTATGTGTGTGACCTGGGCTGCTTTGACATTGAGGAAAATATCCTGGTGACAGAGGATGGCTACGAGATCCTCTCCAGCGGGAGAAGGGAGCTTCACGATATTGCGGCTATTTAAAAATCCGAGGGCAGACAGGCGGCTGTCCGTCAACAGGGAACGGCTGTTGGAGAGGCTTTATGCCCTGGGGGCCGTGGGAATTGATGAGGAAGGGCGCCGGACGCGGCTGGCCGCCACAGACGCCGACAAGGAGGCGCGGGATTTGGTGGCTGGCTGGATGGCGGAGGCAGGGCTTGCGGTGGAGACGGACGCCGTGGGCAACCTGTTCGGCATCTGGGAGACGGAGGAGAACCGGGGAAGGGAGCCGGTGATGCTGGGTTCCCATATTGACACCGTGGTGGACGCCGGTCAGTACGACGGCTGCCTGGGCGTGCTGGCAGGCATCGAGGTGGCTGCGGCCCTCCGGGAGGCGGGCTGCCAGCCCGCCAGGCCGCTGGCCGTGGCGGTGTTCACCAATGAGGAGGGCGTCCGCTACGCCCCAGATATGATGGGCTCCCGGGTCTACGCGGGAGAGCTGGAAGCCGGGGAAGCCCTGGCGGCGGTGGGCACAGACGGGACGGTCCTGGGAGAGGAGCTGAGGAGAATCGGCTGGGCTGGGAAAACGCCCCTAAGCTTTCCCAAGCCCTGCGCCTACGTGGAGCTCCATGCGGAGCAGGGTCCGCTGCTGGACACGGAAGGTATCCCCATCGGGGCGGTGGAGGATTTGCAGGGAATTTCCTGGTGCCAGGTGACGGTGGAGGGAACGGCCAACCACGCGGGGACGACGCCCATCGGCATGCGGGCGGACGCAGGGCTTGCGGCGGCCAAGGCGGTGGCTTACCTGCGCACCCTCTGCCTGGAGATGGGCGGGGAGACGGTGGCCACGGTGGGCAGCATGGCCTTGTCCCCCTGCGCCATCAACGTGATTCCGTCCAAGGCAGTCTTCACCGTGGATATGAGAAATCCACGGGAAGAAGGGCTGCGGGAGGGGGAGGAGGCGTTTGCGCGTTTCCTTATGGAGCTTGAGAGGACAGACGGGGTGCGGGTTTCCCAGGAGAGGCTGGCCAGGTCGGAGCCGGTACGGTTTGACGAGGGGATTGTGAGGCTGGTGGAGGAGGCGGCCTTGGGCCGCGGCCTGGCCTGCCGCCGGATTACCTCCGGGGCTGGGCAGGATGCCCAGATGCTGGCGCGCCTTTGCCCGTCGGCCATGGTGTTTGTCCCAAGCGTCCAGGGAATCAGCCACAACCCGCAGGAGTTTACCAGGCCGGAGGATGTGGAGGCGGGAGCCAACGTCCTCCTGGATGCGGCGGCGAAGCTGTCCGGCGCCAACCCCTACACCGGCGCTGCGGCAGAGGAGGCCGGGCGCTTCCACAGGAGCCTGCCAGGGTATCGCCCCACCCCGCTGGTATCCCTCCCCTGCCTGGCGTCTAAGCTGGGGGTGCGGGGCATCTACGTGAAGGATGAGTCGGCCCGGTTTGGCTTGAAGGCCTTCAAGGGGCTGGGGGGAGCCTACGCCATGTACCGGATCCTCTGCGAAAAGCTGGGCCTGGATCCGCGAAAGGAAGACTTCGCCTCCTTCCAGAGGGAGGAAATCCGGGAGAAGGCGGCATCCTTCACCTTTGTGACAGCCACAGACGGCAATCACGGGAAGGGCGTCTCCTGGGCGGCGGGCCTATTTGGCTGCAAGGCCTTTGTGTTCATGCCCGCAGGTTCTTCTAAGGAGCGGGCTGCCGCTATCCGCAGCGCAGGCCCGGCCCAGGTGGAGATCACCGGTGAAAATTACGACGGCACCGTGGGCTATGCCCGGCGGATGAGCGAGGAAAACGGCTGGATCCTCATCCAGGACACGGCGTGGGACGGCTATGAGGCTATTCCCCTCTGGATTATCCAGGGGTATCTCACCATGGCTGGGGAGGCCGTACAGCAGCTTGCGAAGGAGGGTGTACGCCCCACCCACGTATTCCTGCAGGCCGGCGTGGGAGCCATGGCAGGGGGAATCTGCGGCTTCCTCCTGGAGCATTACCGGGACTGCCCGCCGGAAGTCATCCTGGTGGAGCCGGAGGATGCCGCCTGCGTCTTCGCCTCTGCGCAGGCAGGGGACGGGAGGGCGCATACGGTGGAGGGCAGCCCCCAGACCATCATGGCCGGGCTCAACTGCGGGACGCCCTGCAAGATCACCTGGCCGGTTTTAAGGGACTGCGGGGCAGCTTACCTGGCTTGCCCGGACAGCACTGCCGTCCTGGGCATGCGGACGTACGCCAGTCCTGCAGGTACAGACCCGGCGCTTGTCTCCGGGGAATCGGGGGCGGCGACGATGGGGGCGGTAAGGGAGCTCCTGGAGGATCCCTCCCTCTCGGAAGCCAGGGAGAGCCTGGGCCTTGGAAAGG
>CALWMI010000019.1 GCA_944381745.1 uncultured Lachnospiraceae bacterium
CCCAGCTCCTTCCCCAGCCGGGAAGCCAGGCTGCTGACGCAGATCCCGTGGGAAATCTCCCGCTCCAGATCCTCGTAGACGACGGCGTCCGTCTCCGTCCGCCCGTCGATGGGATTCCTCTGGAAAAACAGCCGCTTGCGCTCCAGCATCTCGTCGATGCGGCTGATGTACTGCTCCACATTTTTGACATTTTCCACCCGCTCGATCCGGTTGTCGTAGGGGATGAGCAGCTTTGTGGAAGCGCCGGCCCCGATCCCCGCGATCGTCTGCCGCTCTTCCATGATAAGTATATTATAAACGCCGGCTTTGTCAACCTTTGCATAGCCCACGTTCTCAAAGTTCCCGGCAATGTTCTTCTGCCGGTACAGGTAGTAGGGCTTCATCCCCATCCGCCTGGCTCCGGCGGAGGCTGCCTCAATCATCCGCTCGATCTCCTGCTGCCCGGCGATGTCGTACTGCCCCCGCTCCAGGTTCAGCCTGGCCGCCCGCTTGACAGCCAGGGAATGGACCGTCACGCTGTCCGGCTCCAAGCCCTCCAGCGCCTCCATCGTCTGGCCCACATCTTCGGCCGTCTCCCCGGGCAGGCCCACGATCAGGTCCATGTTGATATTTTCAAAGCCCATCTCCCGGGCCAGGAGGAAGGCCTCCCTGGTCTCCTCCACCGTGTGCCGCCGCCCGATGAGATCCAGCGTCTTCTGCTGCATGGACTGGGGGTTGACCGATATCCTGGTGACCCCATACTTCTTCATCACCGCCAGCTTCTCCCGGGTGATGCTGTCCGGCCTTCCCGCCTCCACCGTGAACTCCCTCAGCCACCGCATATCCAGGCGCTCCCGGAGCCGCGAAAGCAGCCGTTCCAGCTGGGCGGCGGACAGCGTGGTGGGCGTGCCTCCCCCGATGTAGACCGTGTTCAGCTTCCTTGCGGCGAACACCTCAGCCGTATAGTCCAGATCCCGGAACAGCGCCTCCAGGTAGCTGTCCGCCAGATGGCCGTATCTCTCGTACGGGTAGGAGCTGAACGAACAGTACAGGCAGATGCTGGGGCAGAAGGGGATGCCCACGTACAGGCTCCAGCCGTCCCGGTAATCGATATCCCTCATGACCTCGCGCTCTGTCCGGGCGATCTCCAGGCTCAGGCGGATCTTCTCATCGCTGACGCAGAAGGCTTCCTTCATATGGGTGGCAATCTCATCGTCGCCGATCCCCGCCTCCAGAAGCTGCATCGGTATCTTCACCGGCCGGATGCCCGTCAGAGTCCCCCAGGGCAGCTGCCTGCCCGTCTTCTCCCGAAGCGCTGCGTAGAGCAGCCGCTTCATCTCGCTCTTCGTGTCCTTCCTGCCCATCTGGCGGATGCTCCAGCTGTCCTCCACGGTGAGCGCATCCCCGTCCGGCAGGAGAATGGTGATGCCCGGGCAGTCCTCCCGGACGGAGACAGCTGTATCCTCCCCGGGATAGAAGGCCCGCACAAGGGCATACACATCGTTATGGAATTCTTCCTCTCTCAAATAGACTGTGATCATCGTCTTCCCTCTCTGCCAAAAAGCTGACCCGCACCGGAGCCAGCTTTCCCACATCCTGCACCGTGTCAAGGCAGGGGACAGCACCGCAGGCAAAAAGGCCTCTCCCCGCCTGCGGTTGTCCTCCGCCCGGCTATGCCAGGAACGGATTGTTCAGTTTTTCCTGCTCGATAAAGGTCATGCTCTCATGGCCCGGATACACCTTCGTCTCATCCGGGAGCACCAGCAGCTTCTCCTTGATGGAGCGGATCAGCGTGGACATGCTGCCCGTCGGGAAATCCGTCCGCCCGATGGACTCGCAGAACAGGGTATCCCCGCTCATGAGGATCCCCTCCTCCGGCAGATAATAGCAGCAGCCGCCCACTGTATGTCCCGGCGTGTACAGGACACGGATGGAAAATCCAGCCAGCTCCAGCACCTCCCCGTCTGTCACGAAGCGGTCCGCCTTCAGCGTGTAGGCCACTCCCCACATCCGGGACAGATTGCCTCTGGGATCCTCCAGGATCTCCCTCTCCTTCTCGTAGGCAATCACCGGAACCTGGTATGCCCTGCGCAGCTCTTCCGCTGCCAGGATATGGTCGAAATGCCCGTGGGTCAACAGAATGGCCACCGGCTTATAGCCTCCGGCCTGCACCTTCCCCTTCAGCATCGGGGCATTGTCCGCCGGATCCACAATCAGGATCTCCTTCGTCTGCGTGTTCACAAGGAAATAACAGTTCGTCCCCACAGAACCGCACAGATACCTCTCTACTTTACACTTTCCCATATATACCTCCTCAGCCTGTGGTACGCTCGATGTCGATAACGCTGCCCACCTGCCTGATCTTGTCGATAATCGCGTTCAGCTCCTCCACGCCGCCAGTCTCAAAGGAGATGGCGATCGTGGCCATGCCCTGCTTGTTCACGCGGCTGTTGACCGCGGTCATGTCGATCTGCTTCTCCGTGAAAATCCGGGAGATATCCACGAGAAGGCCGGCACGGTTGCTGCCGTATATCTTGATCTCCGCCGAGTACTTCCCGCCCGCCGTGCTCCCGTCAGGCAGCTGCCACTCCGCGTCGATCAGGCGCACCCGCTCCTCCGCCGGCAGATGGATGATGTTCACACAGTCCGTCCGATGGATGGACACGCCTCTTCCCCTGGTGACAAAGCCCACAATCTCGTCCCCTGGTACGGGATTGCAGCACTTGGAGAAGCGGACCGCCACATCGTGGATCCCCTTCACCACGATGCCGCTCTGGGATTTGGCGATGTGCACCTTCTCCCGCTCATGGGCCTCCGACACCGTCTCCATCACCTTCTCGTCGGTGATCTGCTTCTTATGCTCCTTGCGGTACTCCTCCTGCAGGCGGTTGACCACCTGGCCCTCCTTCAGGCCTCCGTGTCCCACCGCCGCCAGCACCGCATCCCAGTCCCGGAAGCCATACTTGCGCTGGACCGCTTCCATATAGGACGCCTTGCGCAGCTCCGTATAGTCAATCCCCTTGGATTTGCAGTACTGCAGGATGGTCTCCTTGCCCCGCACAATATTCTCTTCCTTGAACTGGTTCTTGAACCACTGATTGATCTTGGTCTTCGCCTGGGCGCTCTTGACGATGTTCAGCCAGTCCCTGCTGGGCCCCTTGGAATTCTGGGAGGTCAGCACCTCCACCCGGTCCCCATTCTGTATCTGGTAGTCGATGGGAACCAGCTTGCCGTTCACCCGGGCGCCCACCATCCGGTTGCCCACGGCGCTGTGGATGCTGTAGGCAAAATCCACCGGCGTGGAGCCCTTGGGCAGGTCCTTCACATCCCCGGCCGGCGTAAAGCAGTAGATCGTCTCGGAGAAGAGATCCAGGTCGTTCTTCAGCAGGGAGATAAACTCCCGGTTGTCCGACATATCCCGCTGCCACTCCAGTATCTGGCGCAGCCAGTTCAGCTTCTCCTCCTCCTGGTCGGCGCTGGGCTTCTTGCCGTCGGAGGCCTCCTTGTATTTCCAGTGGGCGGCGATTCCGTACTCCGCCGTCTTGTGCATCTCAAATGTGCGGATCTGTATCTCGAACGGCTGCCCGTTGGGCCCGATCAGCGTCGTGTGCAGCGACTGGTACATGTTGGGCTTGGGCATGGCGATATAGTCCTTGAACCGTCCGGGAATCGGCTTATACATCTCGTGGATGACGCCCAGGGCCGCATAGCAGTCCTTCACCGTGTCCACGATGATGCGCACGGCGAACAGGTCGTAGATCTGATCCAGCGTCTTATCCTGGTTGACCATCTTCTTGTAGATACTGAAGAAATGCTTGACCCTCCCGTCAATCTTGGCCTTGATCCCGGCGTTCTCAATGTGGGCGCGCACCTCGTCCACAATCCCCTGGACAAAGGCTTCCCGCTCGCTCTTGCGGCTGGCGATCTTCTTCACCAGATCATAGTATACCTCCGGCTCCAGGTATTTCAGCGACAGGTCGTCCAGCTCCACCTTGATCTTGGATATACCCAGCCTCTGGGCAATCGGCGCATAGATATCCATCGTCTCCCGCGCCTTCTCCTTCTGCTTCGCGGGAGTCATATATTTCAGCGTACGCATATTGTGAAGGCGGTCCGCCAGCTTGATGAGGATGACGCGGATATCCTTGGCCATGGCCAGGAACATCTTCCTCAGGTTCTCCGCCTGCACCTCCACCTTATCCCCGGTGTAGGACAGCTGGCCGAGTTTGGTGACGCCGTCCACCAGGAGGGCCACCTCCTCCCCGAATTCCTTCGTGATCTCCTCCTGGGTCATCACCGTGTCCTCCACCACATCGTGGAGGAGGCCGGCCACAATCGTCTCCTTATCCAGCTCCAGGTCGGCTAGGATAATCCCCACGCACAGCGGATGGATAATATAGGGCTCCCCAGACTTGCGCACCTGGCCCTCGTGGGCATGGTAGGCCACCTGGTAAGCCTTCTCGATCATGCTGATATCATCGGAGGGATGATATTTGCGCACGCTGGCGATCAGCTCGCGGTACAACGTCTCCGGGCTGGTAAAATCCTCCATATTCTTCACTGCCGCATCGATATGGGCGATTCCCGGATCCTCCAGCTTCCGGTTAATCTCTGCCAGCACTGGAAGATCCCCCGCCTTCACTTCCTGCGCCTTAAGCTCCTGCGTATTCACTTCCTGCGCTTTAAGCTCCTGCGTATTCGCTTCCCGCGCCTTCACTTCCTGCGCTTTAAGCTCCTGCGTATTCACTTCCCGCGTATTCAGCTCCTGACGTTCCAAACTATGCACCTTCTTTAATCACAGCGCCCTGTATGGCAGCGCTTACTTTCCCTCGTAGCGGATGACGGAGGCCACATCGTAGCCTTTCAGCCGTTCCCGGCCCTTGAGCCCGGCCAGCTCCATCAGGAAGACGACCTTGACCACTTCTCCTCCCAGCTCCTCCACCATGGCAATGCTGGCCTCCACCGTACCTCCGGTGGCGATCAAATCGTCTACGATCACTACCTTCTGCCCAGGTTTAATCGAATCCTTGTGCATCTCCACGGTGGCGCTGCCGTACTCCAGGTCATAACTCTTGCTCACGGTGGCGCAGGGAAGCTTTCCCTTCTTGCGCACCGGCACAAAAGGCTTGTGCAGATTGTAAGCGATGGGGACTCCAAAAATGAATCCTCTCGACTCGGTACCTACAACCACGTCAAATTCCACGCCGTCCAGCAGCTTCTGCAGGGAATCGATGGCCAGCTTCAGCCCGTCCGCATCCTGCAGGATGGACGTCACATCCCGGAAAATAATGCCCGGCTCCGGGAAATCCGGAATACTTCTCACATACTCTTCGATTTTTTTCATTAGAATCTCCACCTTTACCACTGCCGCATGAAAACGGCAAAAGAATCCGTCAACAGTATAACACTTTTTTCCCGCATTATCAAAAGAATTTTGGGCGCCGCCCCATTCTCTCCACTTCTCTCCAAGCCTGCCCGCCAAAAATTTGCTTTTATTGGTAGTTTTTCACGACAATCTGCAGGCTCCGCTTTCCCTGGTACTCATGGATATCCGGCCAGTACACGACGGCAAGCTCCACCCGGTTCGGCCGGCCCAGGTACATCCGCTCAGCCTGCTCATCCCCGAACTTTCCCCGGATATAGGCGTCCATCTCCTGGACGTCCCCAAAATAGACGCCCTCCATGCGAAGCCCCGACGCCGGGCTCTCCAGGAGGAGCCTCATCACGTTGCGGTTCTTCCCCACAATCCTGGCGCGTACAACCCGCAGCCCCTTCTGGGCAAACTGGGGCTTCTCGTTGCCCTTGCCGAAGGGCTCCAGCAGGGACAGCTCCGCAATCTGGCGCTCGCTCACATACTCCAAAGGCATCGCCGCATCGATGGATACCTTGGGCACAAAATCCTCCGGCTGAAGCCTGGAATTGCGGTTGAGCATCTGCCGGAAGGCCTCCACATTTTCCTTGGGAAGGCTTAGGCCCGCCGCCATCGGATGCCCTCCGAATTTTGTGAGCAGTTCCCGGCATCTTGCCAGCTCCTCGTACATGGAGTAGGCCTCAATCGAGCGGCCCGATCCTTTGACCCCCTCCTCGCTGTCCGTCAGCACAAACGTAGGCCTGTGGTACATCTCCCGGATTCTCCCGGCGATAATCCCAGCCAGGCTCTCATGGCAGCCGTACAGCGGGACGACAAGCACATCGTCCCGGTCCAGGCCCTCCGCCTCGATCAGGGTCTGCGCCGCCCGCACACCCTCCTCTGTCATGCCTTTGCGCTCGTCGTTGAGGCGTTTCAGCTCCTGTGCCTCCCGCCTGCCTTCCTCCTCATCCTGGCACAGCAGAAGCCTCAGCGCCCTGGCCGCTGTATCCAGCCTTCCGCTGGCATTGATGCAGGGTCCCAGGACAAAGCCCACATGGTAGGCGCTGATATGGGACGGATCCAGGCCGCAGGCCTCCATCAGGCAGCGAAGGCCGGTATTCTTCGTCCTGCCCAGCTTTGCAAGCCCATGCTTCACCAGGATGCGGTTCTCCCCCCGCAGCTCCATGATATCTCCCACTGTGGCGATGGCCGCGAACTCCAGGAAGTCCTCCAGGGCCTCCTCCCGGCCAAGTCCCGCCTCCTCATAGAGAGCCTCCGCCAGCTTGAAGGCCACGGCGGCCCCGCACAGCAACTGAAAGGGATAGGGGCAGTCCGCCTGCTTCGGGTTCACCACCGCGTCCGCCCGGCTCCTCTTCTCCCGTCTTCCGCCGTCAGGCAGCTCCTCGTAGGGAATGTCGTGGTGGTCGGTGACAATCACCGTCATCCCCAGCTCCT
>CALWMI010000020.1 GCA_944381745.1 uncultured Lachnospiraceae bacterium
GCTCCCTGTGCCCCCGACCGGCGCACCGCCGCAACATTGTCCTCGTGGATGCCTCCGATGGCGTACACCGGGATAGACACGCTCCCGCACACCTCCTCCAGGAATGGAAGTCCCCGGCCGGGGAGCCCCTTCTTGCAGTCTGTATCAAACACATGCCCTGCGGTGATGTAGGTGCAGCCCAGTGACTCGGCCTCCCTGGCTTCTGCGGCGCTGTGGCAGGAGGCGCCCAGCACGGCAAACTGCTCTCTCTGCCCCTGCGGCATCCGCCTCAGGAGAGGCAGCGGCAGATGCAGCGCCTCAGCCCCCAGAGCCTTTGCCGCCTGGGAAAAGCTGTGAAGGATGCAGGGCACACCATGGCTGCGGCACAGTCCCAGCACTTCTGCCGCCAGCTTCGCATAATCCTCCTCCGCCAAATCTTTTTCCCGCAGAATGACCGCCGCCGGGCGGGCGGCGGCAATCTTCTCCATGCGGCATAGGAAATCCTCCCTGCACAGCCGCCGGTTGGTCACACAGAAAATAGCAAAATCAGACATAGAGGTAGTCGTTCAGGACAGGCTGCAGGCCTTCCTCCGCGATGTCCTCGTACATCTTCCGCAGGCTCCGATTATCGCTGATTTCAAACTGCTCGTCGCCCTGGGCGCTGTCCGCCTCCTTCCCTGTATATTTGCTCTCGTGGTCGCCGATGCCGGTGGATACCCCCGCCGACACCTTTGTGGCCGCGATCTTCACGATGCCGTTGCGGAAAGACGCGCTCTCCCTGGAGGATACGGTAATCCCCGCGTAGGGCAGAAAGATCCGGTAGGCACAGAGAACCTGGCACAGCTGCCGTTCTCCCACGTCCGTGGGCCGTATCGTATCGTTGTTGATGATCGGGCGCAGCCGCGGGCATGACAGGGACATCTCCGCCCGGGGATATTTGCGCTGGAGATAGTGGGCGTGAAGGGCAGTGGCCAGGGCATCCCGGCGGAAATCGGACAGTCCCAGCAGGGCGGAGAACGCCACGCCGCGCATGCCCCCCATCAGTGCCCGCTCCTGGGCCTCGAACCGGTACGGCCACACGCGCTTATGCCCCATCAGGTGCAGCGTCTCATACTTCTCTGCGTCATAGGTCTCCTGGAAAACTGTCACATAATCGGCCCCGCAGGCGTGCAGGTACCGGTACTCGCTGGTGTTCACCGGGTAAATCTCCAGTCCCACCATACGGAAATATTTTCGCGCCAGCTTACAGGCCTCCCCAATATAGGTGACATCACTCATAGCCCGGCTCTCCCCTGTGAGGATTAGGATCTCCTCCATGCCGGATTCTGCGATGACCTGCATCTCATGCTCGATCTGCTCCATGCTAAGCTTCATGCGCTGGATGTGGTTGTAGCAGTTAAAGCCACAGTATACGCAGTAATTCTCACAGTAGTTGGCGATGTACAGCGGCGTGAACAGGTACACCGTGTTGCCGAAATGCTTGCTGGTCTCCATCCTTGCGTGCTCCGCCATCTGCTCCAGGTAAGGCTCCGCCGCCGGGGACAGCAGCGCCTTCAGATCCTCTATCGAGCAAGTCTCGTGCTCCAGGGCTGCCTGCACGTCTGCCGCCGTGTAGGCGGAAGGGTCGTAGGCGCGCACCTGTCCCATCACCTTCTCCCGCACGTCCGACTGAATCTGCTCCATGCCCGGCATGTACTCCATATGGTTGGTGCGGGAGGAGGGATCCGTCTCCAGCCGGTGCTTTTTCGCCAGCGCCTCCTGGCTCAGATACTCCGAATCCACAAAAAATTGATTTTCCATTGCACGGCGCCCCCTTAATCCCGCAGGAACCCGGTCAGCGGGTCCGACGCGGATGCGCCGCGGGTGAGCACCCGCCCCAGCCCGGACAGGTAAGCCTTGCGCCCAGCCTCGATCGCCTGGCGGAATGCCGCAGCCATCATCGGAAGATCGCCCGCCGTGGCCAGCGCTGTGTTCGCCATGATCGCAGCCGCTCCCATCTCCATCGCCTCGCATGCCTGGGACGGCCTGCCAATGCCAGCGTCCACAATGACCGGCACATCGATCTCGTCGATCAGGATCTGGATGAACTCCTTCGTGGCCAGCCCTTTGTTGGAGCCTATGGGCGCCGCCAGCGGCATGACGGCAGCAGCCCCTGTCTCCACCAGATCCCGGGCTGTGTTCAAGTCCGGATACATGTAGGGCATGACCACAAAGCCCTCCTTAGCCAGCACCTCCGTCGCCTTAATCGTCTCCTGGTTGTCCGGCAGCAAATATTTGGAGTCCCGCATAATCTCGATCTTCACAAAGTCGCCGCACCCCAGCTCCCTGGCCAGCCGGGCAATGCTGACCGCCTCCTGGGCATTTCTAGCTCCTGATGTATTGGGGAGCAGCGTCACTCCCTCCGGGATGTAATCCAGGATATTTTCCTGCTCCTTTGTATTCGCCCGGCGAACTGCCAGCGTAATGATCTGGGCTCCCGCGTCGCGCACGGCAGCCTCGATCAGCTTCATAGAATATTTCCCGGATCCCAGGATGAACCGGGAATCAAATGCATGTCCGCCTATCACCAACTTGTCTTGTCCCTGCATGAACCATCGCTTCCTTTCTCTTTTTTATCATCCTTCTGAATCGGATCTCTTCTGAGACCTTATCTCTTCCGAGACCTTATTTCTTTTGAAATCTTATCGCTTCTGAATCGGAAAAGTACGGGAGGAGCCACGCCTCTCTCCTGCCCGGCCCGCAGCCCGGCCGGAGCGGCGCCTCTTCACGTCTCCCTCTCACCCGCCAGGAGACGCAGCGCCGTCTGCGCCTGGTGGGCGGCGCAAAGCATCACCCGGGGAGCCACCAGCCCCACGCCGTCCGCCGCGTCGCTCACCCCATCCCCGCAGAGGTAGAAATGCGGCGCAATTCTTCGCGTCCTGACAGCGTTAGCCGGGCCAAGCCCCGCCATGCCGGAGGACGCCACATAGTCCTTCCCCGGCAGCCCCGCCAGCACACAGTCCGCCAGCATGGCCTTCTCCTCTGCGCCGTCGAAGGCTTCGCAGATCACATCTGCACCTGCCAGCAGCCCGCATGCGTTCTCCTCTGTGATTCTCACCGTGTGCATCTCCAGCCTGACATAGGGCGCAATTTCCCGCAGGTTCTCCTCCAGCGCCTCCGTCTTGTACCGCCCCACCTGGCACGCCTTGTACTGCTGCCGGTGAAGGTTGGAGACATCCACCCTGTCGAAATCAATGAGGATCAGCCGCCCCACGCCGGCCCTGGCCAGCGCATAGGCGATGTGGGATCCAAGGCCGCCCAGGCCGCACACAGCCACCGCCGCCTCCCGCAGCCGCCTGGAAAGCTCTTCTCCCTGGCGCTCCTCCAACGCCCTTCTCATCTCCGCTTCTGCCGGAATCCTGTCCAGTTCAACCGCCTCCCACAAAACAGACAATTTCCACAGAATCCCCGTCCTGCAGAACCGTCTTCCCGTAATCCGCCTTGGGTACAATCCCGCCGTTTCGCTCCACGGCGATCCGCCCGGAGGGGTAACCCGCTTCCTCCAGATACTGGGACACGGTCTTCCCGGCCGCGTCCGCATCCATCCCGTTAATTTTTACCATGCCGCACCTCCCTATTTTGTCAAATCCTCCTGAAACACATAGAACCTCTGGCCTGACAGCCGCGCAGGGCAATCTGCCTCTCCCGGCAAAGCCATTCGCTGTCCGTTACCCGGCAAGCAGCCATCATGCTCGCACGAATGGACATTTGCCGGGTGAATCACACAAAAAAGGAAGCCACCAACTTGGCAGCTCCCTTCTAAAATACGAGAACAAACATTCTCAGACTTCCCTCCGTTGGCATTATCCAAATCAGGTATATGGGTCGAAGGTCACACCTTCCTCTCAGCCTGTCCCACAAGCTCCCCGCTGTTCTATTGTCTCTTTATTATACTGCTGCTGTTTTCAGAATGCAAGCCATTTTCTTGGCTTCTGCCCCGTTCATCATTGTCTATATTGTCTAATATTCCAGTCTCTCTATCCTATTTATTTGTTAAATATATATCTTTTATTGACTTTTTCAGTTTTCTATTTGTATGATATAGACAGATAGACCAATCAAATCTAAATCATAAAGGAGGAATGTAACATGGTAAATGCAAATCTTCAGGAGCGCTATCAGCTGTTCATCAACGGGCAGTGGAAGGATGCCTCCGACGGCGGAACCTTTGTCACAACCTGTCCCGCCAACGGGGAGAAGCTGGCAGAATGCGCCGAGGCCACAAGAGAAGATGTGGACGAGGCAGTGAAGGCGGCCTGGGCGGCCTTCAAGACCTGGAAGCTCACCACCGTCTCTGAGCGCGCCGTCATCCTGAATAAAATCGCGGACATCATCGACGCCAACACAGAGCACCTGGCCATGGTGGAGTCCCTGGACAACGGCAAGCCCATCCGGGAGACCATGGCGGTGGATATCCCGCTGTCGGCCCAGCACTTCCGCTATTTTGCAGGCTGTATCATGGCGGAAGAGGGCAGCGCCAACATTCTCGGCAGCGACACCCTCAGCCTGATCCTTCGGGAGCCCATCGGCGTCGTGGGCCAGATCGTGCCATGGAACTTCCCTTTCCTTATGGCTGCGTGGAAGCTGGCTCCCGTGCTGGCCAGCGGCTGCTGCACCGTATTTAAGTCCTCCAGCACAACGCCTTTAAGTGTCCTGGAGCTGGCTAAGCTCATCCAGGATGTCATCCCGGCAGGCGTCTTCAACGTCATCACCGGCGGCGGCAGCCGGGCGGGGCAGTACATGCTGGAGCATGAAGGCTTCCGCAAGCTGGCATTCACTGGCTCCACAGAGGTTGGCCGTGATGTCGCCCTGGCAGCGGCGCAGAAGATTATCCCCGCCACCCTGGAGCTGGGCGGCAAGTCCGCCAATATTTTCTTCGAGGACTGCGACTGGGAGATGGCCATGGACGGGCTGCAGATGGGCATCCTGTTCAACCAGGGCCAGGTATGCTGCGCAGGCTCCCGTGTATTTGTGCAGGAGAGCATTTACGACCGCTTCGTAGAGGAGGCTGTCAAGCGCTTCAACGCGGTAAAGGTCGGCCTGCCTTGGGAAGCTGACACCCAGATGGGCTGCCAGGTCAACAAAGGGCAGATGAAGAAAATACTGGACTATGTAGAGATCGGAAAGCAGGAAGGCGCCACCGTGCTCTGCGGCGGCTATCAGATCACCGACGGCCCTCTGGCAGACGGCTGCTTCCTGAAACCCACCCTGCTGGGGAATGTCACCAATGACATGCGCGTGGCCCAGGAGGAGATCTTCGGCCCCGTGGCCTGCATCCTGAAATTCAAGGATGAGCAGGATGTCATCGAGATGGCCAATGACAGCGAGTACGGCCTGGGCGGCGCTGTCTGGACACGGGACATTAACCGCGCGATCCGGGTAGCCCGCGCCGTGGAGACTGGCCGTATGTGGGTCAACACCTACAACTCCATCCCCGAGGGAGCTCCCTTCGGCGGATACAAGACGTCCGGCATTGGCCGCGAGACCCACAAGGTGATCCTGGAGCACTACACACAAATGAAGAATATTATGATTAATCTCTCAGAGGCGCCCACAGGCTTCTACCCTGTGAAATAGCCTCTGCCCTGCGCGATAGACGCACATCCTGCCTGGCGCCGGAGCCTGCGGCTCCGGCGCCAAGCAATGTTCACGAGGAGGAACTGCCATGAAAACCCCAGAAATACCCGCAACATTGACCCCCGGCGACGCCATCGGCATCGTCTCCCCCAGCTGGCTTCCCACGGAAAAGTTCTATGCGCCTGTCTTCGCAGAGCTGGAGCGCCTGGGCTTCCAGGTGAAGACCGGCTCCAATTTCTACGCCGCAAGCTGGGGCTACGCCGCCTCCCCCCAGGAGCGCGCGGCGGATATCAACCAGATGATCCTGGACGATTCTGTCCGCATGATCTTCTTCAGCGGCGGCGAGGGGGCGGACGAGGTCATCCCGCTCATCGACTATGCGGCGGCCAAAGCCCACCCGAAGCTCTGGCTTGGATTCAGCGACGGGACCAGCATCCTGAATGCCGTGCACAGCCGCACGGGACTTCCGGTGTGGTATGGTATGCAGCCCAATTTCCTGGTGGATGCCTCCGATTACAACCGC
>CALWMI010000021.1 GCA_944381745.1 uncultured Lachnospiraceae bacterium
ACGGAGGCCGTCCCGCCGGCAACTCCTCCCAGTACCAGATAAAGCAGCATCTTCGCCCATGTTCCGATGCTGGCTCTCCTTGTTTCCGTTTTCTCAGTTCTCTGTCTAGCACTCATGGTTTTCTCCCTCTTCCTTTCCTTCTTCCTCATACCAAAAAATGTCTTCCACCTGCGCCTGGCATATGGCGGCCAGCTTCAGCGCCAGCGCCACCGACGGCGCATAATCGCCCCGCTCAATCAAGCTGATGGTCTGCCTGGATACGCCCGCTAGCTTCCCCATCTCCGCCTGGTTTACCTCCAGCCTGGCCCGGTACTCCTTCAGCCGGTTATACAGCGGCATTTGGCCTTCCCCCTTTTCTATTTCTTCTCTTTTCTTTCTTCTTCTCTTCCCTGATTCTGGCGGCTCTCCATGCGCGCTTTGGACAGTTCCACCCTGGGATTCCTCTGATTGACATTTTTCCTTGTCATTTTGACAAGTATTTTTGTCATTTTTAGATTACCATTGACAAGGATATTTGTCAACCCTGTTTGACAACTTTTTTTGTCATCCGCAAAAAGCAAAAACCCCATGCACCATCCGCTTCTGCCGGATCATGCATGGGGTCCCTCTCTCCCTTGTCCTTATTTTCTGCCGGCGGCCTTTCCGGCTCTTTTCCTGCGCACGCTGAAGCCGAAGCTTCCAAGCTTCTTCCCCTGGGCATAGTATTCCCCGTGGGAATAGATGAGCGGCCTCGCCTTTGACAGGTCGAAGCGCCCGCCGCCGTCCATATATTTTTTGTCCACCCGCACTGCCGCCACGTCTGCCAGGAACATGTGGTGAGAACCCAGCTCCTTCACCTCCCGCACACGGCACTCAATGCTCACCGGGCTCTCCTTGATGCCGGGCGGCAGTACCTCCGCAGACGGCTCCGGCGTAAGTGACAGCTCCCGGAACTTGTCGCAGTCCCTCCCGGACTTCACCCCGCAGAAATCCGTGGCGTAGGCCAGCTCCTCCGTGGTCAGGTTCAGCACGAATTCTCCCGTCTCCCGCAGCATATGGTAGGAATATCTCTCCGGACGCACCGAGATATAGGTCATCGGCGGGTTGGTGCACACCGTCCCTGTCCACGCCACGGTGATGATGTTGGCCTTTCCGTCCCGCCCGGCCACCGTGGCCATCACCGCGGGCAGCGGATAGAGCATATTCCCCGGTTTCCATATCTCCTTCGCCATAGCTCCCTATTTCCTTCCTCCCTGCGGCAGCCAGCCGGGCAGCTGCCATACCGCCTTCTGCCCCGTCAGTCAGACAGGGCGTTCACAAATGCTGGAATCAGCTGCTTTTTCCTGGACACCACGCCCTCCAGCACGGTGGACTCTTCCCCTGCATCCAGGAAAAAGGCATCGGCCACCAGCTGGCGCGCGTTCTTGCCCCAGTAGATCAGCTCCGTGGATTCCTCCATGATATTGGTCAGCATGAAAAAGATCAGTTTCAGGCCTGTATCCTTCGAGGCTTCTTCAAAATAGGGAAGCATCTTCTCCCGCAGCTCCCGCAGCTCATCCGCGTCCATGGAGCTGATCTGGCCCACGCCAAACTCGGTATCGCTGATATTGAACTTCTTGAAATCCTGGTAAAACACTTCTTCCGGAGCCATCCCCTTGAGGTTGCTCCCGGCAGTGAACATCTGCTTCGCAAATTCTTTCACATCGATCCCCGCAATGGCAGACAGCTCCTCCGCCGCCATCTGGTCGGTCCAGGTGCAGGTGGGCGACCGGTACATCAGCGTATCCGACAGGATCGCCGCACATAAAAGTCCCGCCATCTTCGGCTCAATCTCCACCTTCTTCTCCTTATATATCTGGTAGATGATGGTGGCCGTACAGCCCAGCGGCTGGTTCCGGAAAAATACAGGCCCCATTGTCTCCAGACTGCCAATCCGGTGATGGTCAATAATCTCCAGTATCTCCGCATTGTCGATTCCATCCGGCGCCTGGGCCCTCTCGTTGTGATCCACCAGGATAATCTGCTTGCGGCGCATGTTCATCAGATTCCGCCTGGAGATCATCCCCACATAATTCCCCTTGGCGTCCAGGATTGGGAAATCCCTGTGCCGCAGCTTTGCCATGACATCCTTGATCTGATCCACCAGGGAATCCATGCGGAAGGTCACAAGCCCCTCGGTCTTCATAAAGAAACGGATGGGCATGCTCTGGTTGATCAGGCGGGCCACCGTGAAGGTGTCGTGGGGGGACATGATCACCGTACAGCCCTTCTCCGTGGCCAGATGCTTGATCGTCCGGGACACCTCCGCCCCCTCGCACACCACGATGCAGCCTGCGCTCATCTCAATCGCGCACAGCTGGGACTCATAGCGGTTGCCGAGGATGACCAGATCCTTCTCCTCGATATAACTCTCCATCAAGTCCGGATTCGCGGCCGCCACCAGCACCTTCCCGCTGTCCACGACAGCGTCCTCATCCCCTACAATCATATGCCCGTCAATCGTCTCGATGATATTGCGGTAGGGCGTCTTGGCCACTCCCAGGATCGTACTCTCATACACGTCCATATAAGACTTGGCAATATCTCCGATGGTGATAAGCCCTTTCAGATGCTTCCCTTCCGTGATCGGCAGCGTGACCACATTGTTGTCCCTCATCGTCCGCCATGCTTTCTTGAGGGAAAT
>CALWMI010000022.1 GCA_944381745.1 uncultured Lachnospiraceae bacterium
CTTTTTCTTTCTATTATAACACACTATTACAAACAAGTACAGAGAAAAACATAAAATTTGACAAAAAAAGTGCCTTTTTATGGGCACCGTAAGGATTTTTCTTCTATTCAACTGTCAAACTCCCGAGTTCTTCACCTGCCGCTGGATTTTTCTTTCATTTTACCGGAATTGGAGGACAAAATCAAGATTCCGGGGAGCGGAAGCCGCGGAGGGCAGACAGCCGTATAAAAACTTTAGAGTTGACAAACAAATCGAGGAAAGATACAATGATATTGACGTGATTCGAGCAAAATATGCCGATAATGTCACGTCTGTGCATCAGAGGTGCGGGTGAAATGACGGAAGCAAAGGAGCTTTTGCATGGTCTGCAAGAGCTTCTTATTTGTATATGCCGTATTTCCAGTATAAATTTTATGTAAGAGGAGGACATGTAAATGAAGAGAAGGACATTGACAGCAGTGTTGATGGCGGCTGTGCTTGCCATGGGCTTGACAGCCTGCTCGTCGTCGGACGGAGGCTCGGACAGCGCGGCAAGCGAGTCGGATACGATCCGGATCGGGTGCGCGATCCCGCTGACAGGGGCCAGCGCCCAGGATGGGCAGTCCATCCAGAACGGCGCGCAGATCGCAGTGGATCAGGTCAACGCCGAGGGAGGCATTGACGGGAAACAGGTAGAGCTTGTGGTGGAGGACGACAAGGGCGACGCTTCTGAGGGAGCCACCGTTGCGAACCTTCTGGCAGAGGATACCACCATCAGCGCAGTGATCGGGCACTTCAACAGCTCCTGTACACTGGCCGGCGCCCCGATCTACAATGAGGCGGGCGTGGTGGAGGTCTCCCCTGGATCCAGCGCTGCGGCGGTGACGGATGCAGGCGACTACACCTTCCGTGTCATCACTACAGACGCGGTGCAGGGAAGATATCTGGCAGAGTGGGCCGTGAATGACCTGGGCTACCAGAACATCGCTGTCCTGTATGAGAATACAGACTATGGCCTGGGCCTTGCGCAGGTGCTGGAGGAGGCTCTTGCCGACCTGGGAGCTAATATCGTCGTGGAAGAGGCCTACGAGGTGGGCGCTACAGACTACAGCACCGTCCTGACCAAGGTTGCAAGCTCTGAGGCAGAGGTGATCATCATCGGCGGCCTCTACAATGAGACAGCCCTGATCGCAAAGCAGAGAAGCAGCTTTGACCTGGGCGACATGCAGATCATGGGCGTGGACGCCATCTACTCGGACGCCCTGATCGAGCTGGGCGGCGAGGCTGCCAACGGCATCAAGCTCACCGGATATTTCTCTGACAAGAGCACAAGCCAGGTGGCACAGGACTTTATCGCAGCCTATGAGGAGGCTTACGGCGAGATGCCGGCGACCTACGCAGCTTACGGCTACGACGCAGCCCTGGTTATCCTTGACGCCATCAAGAACGTAGGGCCTGACCGTGCGGCGATCCAGGAGTACCTCTCCACACTGGAGGGCCTGGAGGGCGCGACCGGCATCAACAGCTTTGATGAGAATGGAGACGTTATCAAGGATCCTATGCGCATGACAATTGAGGACGGACAGTTCGTCGTTATCGAATAATCCCAGGAAAGGTGAGGGAATATGTTTACCCAACAGCTCATGAACGGTATCACCGTCGGCGGCATTTACGCGCTGATAGCCCTCGGCTACACGATGGTGTACGGTATTTTGAAAATTGTAAATTTTGCACATGGCGATGTGTTTATGATGGGCATGTTCCTCGGGATGTTTTTCACGCAGGCACTGGGAATGCACTATCTGATTGCATTCCCGCTGGCTGCGGCGGCTACGGCTTTCGTAGGCATCTGCATTGAGCGGATCGCCTACCGGCCGATCCGCGTCGCAGATAAGCTGGCGGTTCTGATCAGCGCCCTGGGCGTGTCGATTTTTCTGCAGAACTTCGCGATGCTTGTGTGGGGAACGGAAACCCACACGTTCAACAGCGGCATCAAGGTCCAGACGTTCCGCCTGGGTTCCGTCACCCTGTCCAACATCCAGATCGGGGTGATCGTGCTGTGCTGCGTCCTGATGGTCGTGCTCTACCTGGTGGTCAACAAGACGAAGATCGGCGTCGCTATGCGCGCCACCTCCCACAGTATTGTCTCCGCCAAGCTCATGGGGATCAATACAGACAAAATTATTTCCTTCACATTCGGCGTCGGCTCGGTGCTGGCCTGTGTGGCGGGCATTCTGGTGGGAATCTACTATGATGCGGTCTACCCCACGATCGGCTACTCCTACGGCCTGAAAGCGTTCGCTGCGGCAATCCTGGGCGGCATCGGAAGCATTCCGGGCGCTATGCTGGGCGGCTTTGTCATCGGCATTGTGGAGACGTTCGGGGCCGCATATATCTCTTCTGGATACAGGGATGCCTTCGCATTCGGAATCCTGATTATCGTGCTGATTTTTAAGCCCTCCGGTATTCTTGGCGTGAAGCACGTAGACAAGGTATAGGAGGTGCGGCAGATGAAATTTTTGAACGATCCAAAAAAGAAGAAAATAGCATATCTGGTTCTGCTTGTCCTGCTGGCTGTGTTCCCGTTCGTCATCACCAACAGCTATTATCTGCATGTATGCATATCGATCGGGGTATATATCCTGCTGGCTACAAGCCTGAACCTTGTGACGGGCTTTGCCGGCCAGCTGTCCCTGGGACACGCGGCGTTCTACGGGATCGGGGCCTATGTGGGCGCCCTCCTGATGCTGAATTTTGACGTGAACTTTTTCCTGGCGATGATCGCCAGCGCGGTGGTCAGCGGCCTGTTTGGCCTGCTCCTCGGGCTTCCGACCCTTCGCCTGCGGGGAGATTATCTGGCGATTGTCACGCTGGGCTTCGGCGAGATTGTCCGGCTGGTATTTGTCAACTGGGCTGAGGTGACAAGAGGGCCTCTGGGCCTGCCCGGGATCCCGTCCCCCAGTATTTTCGGATTTGAAATTTCCGGGAGAACCGCATTTTATTACCTAGTGATTGTGCTCGTCCTCATCACCCTGTTTGTGATGAGCCGCATCGTCAACTCCGGAGTGGGCATGGCGATGCAGACGGTGAAGATCGACGAGATCGCAGCAGAATCCATCGGTATTTACCCGATTAAATACAAACTGATCGCTTTCGTGGTTGCCGCGGCATTCGCGGGCATTGCCGGCTGTTATTACGCGTCCTACATCGCCTATATCAGCCCGACGACTTTTGTGTACAATACCTCGGTCACGATACTGGCCATGGTGGTCCTGGGCGGGCTGGGAAGCATTCCGGGCTCCATCATCGGCGCGTGCATCCTGACCCTTGTCCCGGAGCTTCTGCGCTTTATGAGCGACTACCGTATGCTGATTTTCGGGGCTCTGATGGTGTTTATGATGATTTTCCGTCCAGAGGGCTTCTGGGGCGCGAGCAAGCGTGTGAAGAATATTTACAAGATAAAGGCGGGAGGTGCGAAGAATGGCTCAGATTCTGGAGACAATCAACGCCACGATTAAGTTTGGCGGCCTGACTGCCGTGAATTCCGTGAGCATTACCCAGGAGGAGGGGGAGATCCTCTCCCTGATCGGGCCGAACGGCGCGGGCAAGACGACGCTATTCAACCTGCTGACCGGGGTGTACCGCCCGACAGAGGGAAATATCAAGTTTTACGGGGAGGAGATCACGGGCCTTAAGCCCCACGAGCGCGTGGCCAAGGGGATTTCCCGTACCTTCCAGAATATCCGCCTGTTCCACGAGATGACTGTGCTGGAGAACCTGCTGATCGCCAATCCCGACTGTCACAGGGAGGGAATCTGGGAGGCGGTGTTGGGCGGCGGCAAGCTGCGCCGCAAGCGCCAGCAGGGTGTGGAGGAGTGCGAGGACATCCTGCGGGCGATCGGGCTCCTGGATAAGCAGGAGGAGCTGGCCACCAACCTGCCCTACGGCAAGCAGAGGCTTCTGGAGATCGGGCGCGCGCTGGCCACCAATCCCAAGCTGGTCCTCCTGGATGAGCCGGGAGCCGGCATGAACAGTGTGGAGAAGGAGGAGCTGTCCCGGCTGATCCACTATATTACGGATGATATGAAGAAGAACGTTCTTCTGATCGAGCATGATATGAAGTTTGTCATGGGGATTTCAGACCGCATCGTCGTGCTTGACCACGGCGAGAAGATCGCGGAGGGCAAGCCGGAGGAGATACAGAGCAACCCGCTTGTCATCGAGGCGTATCTGGGGAAGGGTATCCCGGAAGACGAGGATGATTGATTGGAGGAATGGCAATGGCTTTATTGGAAATTAAAGATCTTCAGGTAAAATACGGTGTCATTCCGGCGCTGAAGGGTGTGTCCTTCTCCGTGGAGGAGGGGGAGGCGGTGGCGCTGATCGGAGCCAACGGTGCGGGCAAGACGACGACTCTCCACGCCATCTCCGGGATCGTGAAGAAGGCCGGCGGGACGATCACGTTCGGAGGCCAGGATATCACGAACAAGCCGGCCCACGAGATTGTGGGGCTGGGCATCTCCCAGGTGCAGGAGGGGAGGGGCATCTTCTCCAACCTGACCGTCCTGGAAAATATCCGCATGGGCGCTTACCTGCGCAAGGATGCCAAGGGCATCGAGGAGGATATGGGGAGGGTGTACCGCATGTTCCCCAGGCTGGAGGAGCGCAAGAGCCAGGTGGCGGGCACGCTGTCCGGAGGCGAGCAGCAGATGCTGGCGATCGGGCGTGCGCTGATGGCCAGGCCGAAGGTGCTGCTTCTCGACGAGCCGTCCATGGGACTGTCCCCGCTGATCGTGGAGACGATCTTCCGGACAATCAAGCGCCTGAACAAGGAGGAGGGGATGACCATCCTTCTCGTGGAGCAGAATGCCCAGATGGCGCTCTATGCAGCCAGAAGGACTTATATCATGGAGACTGGGGAGATTGTGAGGAGCGGTCTGTCGAAGGAACTGAAGAACGATGACGCGATCCGCAAGTCGTACCTGGGGCTTTAAGGAGAATAACGCCGGTGTACCAAGGGCGTGTTGCCCCTTGTGCACCGGCGCTGACAATCATAAGAATATAAGAATGAGAAAGACAGGCAGGAAGCTGACAGCCTCCCACCTGTCTTTTTGTGTGATACACCCGGCAAGCGGCCGTCATGCTTGCATGAACGGACATTTGCCGGGTAACGGACAGCGAACGGCTTTGCCGCGAGCTGTCCATAGTATCACACGAATCGGATAGGGGAATGGAATGTCCCTATCCGATTGATACACCCGGCAAGCGGCCGTCATGCTTGCATGAACGGACATTTGCCGGGTAACGGACAGCTCGCGGCAAGCTTTTAAAGCTTGAATTTGCCCTTGGTCAGCCCGTTCATGAAGTAGAGGGACAGCCAGCAGCCCATGTGGGCGGATGTCTGGTTGCCGTAGGGCTCCGGATAGATCTCCACAAAGTCGAAGGCGCTTGCCTGGGCTACGCCGCACTCGTGCACCATCATCAGAAGCTCGTAGGAGCTTAAGCCGCAGGGATCCACCGGCCCCTGCGGGTTGGCAGAGGCGTCCAGGCAGTCGGAGCAGATGGTGACATAGAAGACGTCGGTATCCTTGGTGGCGATATCCAGCGCCTTCTGGACAGAAGCCTTCCATCCGTTCTCCTTGATCTCCATGGCAGGGATCACTGTGGCGCCGTATTTCCTGGCCTCCGCCCGCTCCTGCTGATGGTTCCTGGGCCCGCGGATGCCCACGTGGACAATCTTGGTGGGATCCATGTTCTCGTCCTGGTACAGGCGGTTGAACGGCGAGCACCGGGCGTAGGGATCGTCCCCAAAGGCCGGCATGTTGTCCAGGTGCGCGTCAAAATGGATGACGCCCACGCGCTTCTTGTGATCCTTGGCCAGCTCGCTGATCAGCGGATAGGAGATGGAGTGGTCGCCGCCGAAGATGATGGGAGTCGCCCCCGCGTCAATGACCTGGCGGAACTTGTCGCGCATGGCCTGGAAGCTGAAGGCATAGTCGCCGTTGCGGGCTTCGCAGTCCCCAAAATCGCAGCCGTTCATGTAGTCAAAGGTATCGATATCGTAGTCGGGCAGGTACCCGGTATAGCGGATAGACGCCTCGCGGATGGTCTTGGGGGAGATGGTGCAGGAGGAAAATCCTCCGTAAGTGCAGCCGCCCTCCCACGGCACGCCCATGATGGCCAGGTCATAGCCTGTCAGCTCTTCCTTCTTCGTGACCACCGGAAGGCCGAGGAAAGAGGGCACCCCGCCGTATACCTCTTTCGGCTTTTCATTTGTGTAAATGTTCGGTTTGTTCTCCATTTTGTACTTCCTCCTCGCGTCATTTTATCATAGAATCCTCAGGATGATACAGCCTGACTTGTCTTATTTATACTATGTTTGCCTGGGGATGTCAATACTTCCGGGAGGCCGGAAGGCCGCCTATGGGCGCGGAAACTGGGGGCTGCGCCAGGCGGGGAGGGAGGCGTATGGCCACAGATATCTTAAGATATTTTAAACGCAGAAAATAGACAAACAATTGAGAAAATATGTTATACTACTGTAGAAGCCGCGCCAGCGCGCCAGGGAGGGGTTCCTGCATGTGCCGGCGCAGAAGACGGCGACGGCTGTCTGGATAAGGAAAGGAGAAGGACGGATGAGTAACAAGAGTATGGGGCTGGAAGAGAGAAAAGAGGTCCCTTTCCAGGGAACAGAGCAGCAGAGGGAAGAACTGCTTGGCTTCATTCACGGGCATGCGGGACAGAAGGGCTGCCTGATGCCGGTGATGCAGAAGGCACAGGAGATATACGGGTATCTCCCACAGGAAGTACAGAAATTGATCGCGGATGAGATGGGGATCCCCATGGAGAAGATTTACGGGGTGGCGACTTTTTACTCCCAATTCCATCTGGCGCCGAAGGGGAAGTATCAGGTCTCTGTCTGTCTTGGTACGGCGTGCTATGTGAAGGGTGCGGGGAACATCTATAATAAGTTTTCAGAGCTTTTGGGGATCGGCGAGGGAGAGTGCACCTCTGACGGCATGTTCTCCCTGGACGCATGCCGCTGTGTGGGGGCGTGCGGGCTTGCGCCTGTGGCGATGGTCAACGGCGATGTCTACGGGCGGCTGACAGTGGATGATGTAAGGGGGATTCTGGATAAATATATGAAGGACGGGGAGGATTAATATGTTTCGATGTCATGTGCTGCTGTGCGGTGGTACCGGATGCACCTCCGCGGGAAGCAGGGAGATCAAGAAATGCCTGGAGAAGGAGCTGAAGGAGCGGGGGCTGGACAAGGAGATCGCCGTGGTGAAGACTGGGTGCTTCGGCATGTGTTCCGTGGGGCCGATTATGATGGTGTACCCGGACCAGGTGCTGTACTGCACCGTGCAGCCGGAGGATGTGCCGGAGATTGTGGAGGAGCATCTTCTGAAAGGCAGGCCGGTGAAACGCCTGATCTACGATGAGAATATGGCGGGCGGAGGGATCCGGACGCTGGAGGACACGGAGTTCTACCGCAAGCAGATGCGGGTTGCCCTGCGCAACTGCGGGATCATCAACCCGGAGAATATCGAGGAGTACATCGCGCGGGACGGATACGAGGCGCTGGGGCGCGTGCTGACAGAGATGACGCCGGACGAGGTGATACAGGTTATCCTGGACAGCGGCCTTCGGGGACGAGGGGGAGCAGGCTTCCCCACCGGGCTCAAGTGGAAGTTCGCCTCCGGCAGGAGGGGCGAGGTGCAGAAATATGTGTGCTGCAACGCCGACGAGGGAGACCCAGGCGCGTTCATGGACCGCTCCGTGCTGGAGGGCGATCCCCACGTGGTGCTGGAGGCGATGGCGATTGCCGGATACGCGATCGGGGCAAGCCAAGGGTACATCTATGTCCGCGCCGAGTATCCGATCGCGGTGCAGAGGCTGCAGATTGCCATCGGCCAGGCCAGGGAATACGGGCTGCTGGGGAAGGATATTTTCAGCTCCGGCTTCGACTTTGACATTGAGCTGCGCCTGGGAGCCGGCGCTTTTGTCTGCGGGGAGGAGACGGCGCTGATGACGTCCATCGAGGGGAACCGCGGCGAGCCAAGGCCCAGGCCGCCGTTCCCTGCCGTGAAGGGGCTGTTCGAGTCCCCCACCATCCTGAACAATGTGGAGACCTACGCCAATATCCCGCAGATTATCCTGAACGGGCCGGAGTGGTTTGCCTCCATAGGTACGGAGAAATCCAAGGGGACGAAGGTCTTTGCCCTGGGCGGCAAGATCCGCAACACGGGCCTGGTGGAGATCCCCATGGGGACCACGCTGCGCACAGTGGTGGAGGAGATCGGGGGAGGCATCCCGGGCGGCAAAAAGTTCAAGGCCGCACAGACTGGCGGGCCTTCCGGCGGCTGCATCCCGGCGGAGCATTTTGACATTCCGATCGACTATGACAATCTGATCTCCATCGGCTCGATGATGGGATCCGGGGGCATGATTATCATGGACGAGGACACTTGTATGGTGGATATCGCGAAGTTTTTCCTGGAGTTCACCGTGGACGAGTCCTGCGGGAAGTGTACGCCCTGCCGGATCGGGACGAAGAGGATGCTGGAGATACTGGAGAAGATCACAGAAGGGGAGGGCACAGAGGAGGACCTGGCCGAGCTGGAGGAGCTGGCCTACTATATCAAGGACAACGCGCTGTGCGGCCTGGGGCAGACTGCGCCCAACCCGGTGCTGTCCACGCTGCGCTACTTCCGGGATGAATATGTGGCCCACGTGCGGGACAAGAAATGTCCGGCCCATGTGTGCAGGAACCTGCTGGAGTACAAGATCTCTGCCGACAAGTGCAGGGGATGTACGCTGTGTATGAGAGGCTGCCCGGTGCAGGCGATCCAGGGCAAGGCCAAGGAGCCCCATGTGATCGACCCGCAGAAGTGCATCAAGTGCGGCGCCTGCCTCGCAACCTGCCGGTTCGGCGCAATCTACATGGAATGATAAGGAGGGAAAGGCTTTGGGTAATGTGACAATCAAGCTGAACGGAAAAGAATACGAGGTGCCCGAGGGCATTACCATCCTGGAGGCGGCTAAGGCTGCCCATATCGAGATCCCAACGCTGTGTTATCTGAAGGAGGTCAACGAGATCGGCGCCTGCCGGATGTGCGTGGTGGAGGTGAAGGGGGCGAAGACCCTGGTGGCTTCTTGCGTCTACCCGGTGAGCGACGGGATGGAGATCCAGACGAACAGCAGGCGGGTGATCAATTCCCGGAGGAAGACGCTGCAGCTTCTGCTTTCCAATCACCGGAAGGACTGCCTGGCGTGCGTGAGAAGCGGCAGCTGCGAGCTGATGAGGCTGTGCCGGGAGCTGCAGGTGGAGGAGAGCGGCAGGTATGACGGGGAGCAGACGCCCTCGGAGATCGACGGTTCGGCCATCCACATGGTGAGGGACAACAGCAAGTGCATCCTGTGCAGGAGATGTGTGGCTGTGTGTGAAAAGATACAGGGGATCGGAGTCATCGGAGCCAATAACCGGGGGTTTGCCACGTCCATCGGCTCGCCCTTCGGCAAGGGGCTGGCCGAGACAAGCTGTGTCTCCTGCGGGCAGTGCATCGCTGTGTGCCCCACAGGGGCGCTGACGGAGAAGGATAGCACCGGGGCTGTGTTCGAGGCGCTGGAGGATCCTGAGAAATATGTGGTTGTGCAGACGGCTCCTGCCGTGCGCGCGGCTCTGGGGGAGGAGTTCGGCTATGCGCCGGGAACCCCGGTGGAGGGGAAAATGGTGTCTGCCCTGCGCGCGCTGGGCTTCGACAAGGTGTTCGACACAGACTTCGGGGCGGACCTCACCATCCTGGAGGAGGCCAACGAGCTGCTGGAGCGGGTGAGGAACAACGGCGTCCTGCCCATGATCACATCCTGCTCTCCCGGCTGGGTGAAATACTGCGAGTACTACTATCCAGATATGCTGGGCAACCTGTCCAGCTGCAAGTCTCCCCAGCAGATGCTGGGCGCGGTGATCAAGACTTATTTCGCCCGGAAGAAGGGGATTGACCCGGCGAACATCGTCAGCGTGAGCGTGATGCCCTGCACCGCCAAAAAGTTTGAGATCACCCGGGACGGGGAGAGCGGAAGCGGCTACCCGGATGTGGATATCTCCATCACGACCCGGGAGCTGGCAAGGATGATCCGCCGGTCCGGCATTCTGTTTGGTGAGCTGGAGGACGGCGCCTTCGACCACCCGCTGGGCGAGTCCACGGGAGCCGGGGTCATCTTCGGCGCCACCGGCGGCGTGATGGAGGCGGCGCTGCGCACGGCGGCCGAGCAGCTGGAGGGCAAAAAGCTGGAGAAGCTGGAATTTTGCCAGGTGCGGGGAATGGAAGGCACGAAGGAGGCGGAGTATACGCTGGGAGGCCGGAAGGTCAAAGTGGCGGTGGTATCCGGCCTGGGCAATGCCAGAAGGATACTGGACAAGGTGAGAGACGGGGAGGCAGACTACCAGTTCATCGAGATTATGGGATGTCCAGGCGGCTGCATCAACGGCGGCGGACAGCCCCAGTGGCCGCCTAGGGAGAAGGAGGAGCGGCACGTCCTGGAGAGGCGGGCGCAGGCTCTCTACGGGCTGGACGAGGAGAAGCCTATCCGCAAATCCCACGAGAACCCGTCGATACAGAGGCTGTACAAGGAATATCTGGGGCATCCGGGAAGCCATACCGCGCACCGGATTTTGCACACAACGTACGGGCCGCGGGAAATCCACCGGATAGGAGACGGGCAGGAGGCGTGACGGCGCCGGCCTGGCAGGAAGGGAGAAAAATATGGAGCTTGTATGGATGACGGCGCTGGGAGTGGGAGGGGCGACGGTGTTGGGGTCGCTGCTGGGATTTTTGTTCCATCACATCCCGCACAAGTGGAATGACGCGATACTGGGGTTCGCGGCGGGCGTTATGCTGGCGGCTTCCTTCGTGGGGCTGATCCTGCCCTCCATCCAGGAGGGCGGGCGGCAGGGGGCGCTGATCTGCACGGCGGGCCTGGTGTGCGGCGCCTGCTTCTTGAACGCGGCGGACCGCCTGACGCCCCATCTCCACCACATCACCGGGGTGGAGACGGAGAGCCACGCGCACAACGAGGCTCTGGACAAGATTATGCTGTTTGTCCTGGCCATCGCCATCCATAACCTCCCGGAGGGCATGGCTGCCGGCGTGGGGGCCGGCAGCGGCGACTGGGGAAATTCCGTGACCGTGACGGCAGGGATTATGCTCCAGAATATCCCGGAGGGGATGATCATCATCTCCCCGATGGTGCTGGGAGGCGTCCGGAAGGGGAGGGCCTTCCTGATCGGGGCTTTCACCGGCATGATTGAGGTAGCTGGCGTGCTGATCGGCTATTTCGCCGTGTCTGTGTCGGCAGCCCTCCTCCCGTTTGCCATGGCTTTCGCCGGAGGGACGATGCTGTATATCATCAGCGACGAGATGATCCCCGAGACCCACAGCCACGGCTTCGAACGGATGGCCACCTACTCCCTGATCGCGGGAGTGATTGTCATGCTGCTGATGGACTTCTATATCAGTTGATATGCCCTTGCGGGGCAAGGGCTGGAAAGGATGAGAGAAATTGCCAAAATTAAATGAAAATTACCTTCATGTGAAGGACAGTTATCTGTTTGCGGAGATCGCCAGGAGGGTGAAGGCTTATGAGGAGAGCTATCCGGAGAAGGCTTCCCGGATCATCCGCCTGGGGATCGGAGATGTGACCAGGCCTCTGACGCCGAGGGCAGTCAAGGCCCTGCAGGAGGCGGCGGCATCCCAGGCTGTGGCGGAGACCTTCAAGGGATATGGGCCGGAGCAGGGCTACGGCTTTGTGCGCGAGGCGATTGCCGCCTATTATGGGAGAAACGGCGTCCAGGTGGACGCCGGGGATATCTTTATCTCTGACGGGGCAAAGAGCGACACCGGCAACATCACCGAGCTGTTTGCCAGGGACAATGTGATCCTTGTGCCGGATCCGGTGTATCCGGTCTACGTGGACACGAACACGATGGACGGCAAGGAGGTCGTCTACATGGATGGCAGGGAGGAGAACCATTTCCTGCCGATGCCGGATGAGTCGGTGAAGGCGGACATCATTTACCTGTGCTCCCCCAACAATCCCACCGGAGCCTGCTACAGCCGGGAGCAGCTGAAAATTTGGGTGGACTATGCCCTCAGGAACCAGGCGGTTATTCTCTTTGACGCGGCGTACGAGGCGTTTGTGACGGAGCCCGGGCTTCCCAGAAGCATCTATGAGGTGGAGGGAGCACGGAAATGTGCGGTGGAGTTCGGCTCCCTGTCCAAGACCGCAGGGTTTACCGGGACGCGCTTCTCCTACACGGTCGTACCGGGAGAGCTTACATTCTGCGCCTCCAGCGGGGAGGAGATGTCCCTGCGCGCCATGTGGAACCGCAGGCAGTCCACGAAATTCAACGGGACGCCGTACATCGTCCAGTGTGCGGCAGCTGCGGTGTTCACGGAGGAGGGCATGGAAGAGTGCCAGGAGAATCTCTCCTACTACCGGGAGAACGCCAGGCTGATCACCGAGGCGCTGGCCAGGAAGGGGATCCCCTTCACCGGAGGGGTCAACTCGCCCTACATCTGGTTCCAGTGCCCAGGGGGGATGCAGTCCTGGGAATTTTTTGATTATCTGCTGGAGAATGCCCAGGTGGTGGGAACGCCGGGGGCAGGCTTCGGAAAAAATGGCCGGAACTACTTCCGTCTGACCGCCTTCGGCACCCATGAGAAGACGGCGGAGGCGATGCGGCGGTTCGAGGAGCTGCTGGGATGAAGGGCATCCTGTATGGAGTCGGCATAGGGCCAGGGGATCCGGAGCTGATGACGGTGAAGGCCCGGCGGATTTTGGCGGAGACGAGGGTGCTGGCCGTGCCGGCGGGAAAGAATGGGGAGAAGGGGACAGCCAGGACCATCGTGGAGGCCGGTGTGGACTGCACGGGAAAGAGATTGCTGGAGCTTCCCTTTTCCATGAGGGACGGAGAGGACGGCTGGAGGGCCGAGGGCGCCCGGGCGGGAGAGCTGCTGCTCCCCTACCTGGAGGCCGGGGAGACGGTGGCCATGGCTGTGCTGGGAGACGTGACGGTGTACAGCACTTTTCTCTATGTGCAGAGCTATGTGAGGGAGAAGGGCTATGAGACCTGCATGGTGCCGGGGATCAGCGCCTATTCCGCCTGCGCGGCCCAGGCAGGGATCGGCCTGCTGGCAGGGCAGGAGTCCCTGGCAGTCCTGACGGGGGAGCGCCTCCGGCAGATGGCGGGCGGGGAGGCGGGAACGCTTCCCGGCCAGTGGGATACGGCTGTCCTGATGAAGGCAGGAGGGCAAGGCGCTGCGCTGCGGGCTTCCCTGGAGGCTGCCGGGCTGTCCGGGGAGGAGGCCTGGGCCTTCTCCAACATCGGCATGGAAGGCGCGTATGCGGGACCGCTGGAGGCGGAGCGCACATACGGCTATTTCACCACGGTGATTGCCAGGAGACGAAAGGAGAGGTAGGCATGATCTATTTTGTGGGGGCGGGGCCGGGAGATCCCCGGCTGATCACGGTGAAGGGGAAGGAGCTTCTGGAGCAGGCGGATGTGGTCGTCTATGCCGGTTCCCTTGTGAACCCGCAGCTCCTGGAATGGTGCCCCAGCCAGGCCCGGATTTTCAACAGCGCTTCCATGTGCCTGGAGGAGATCGTGGGGGTGCTGGAGGCGGCCCACCGGGCGGGGGAGACGGCGGTCCGGCTGCACACGGGGGATCCCTCGCTGTACGGGGCTGTGCGGGAGCAGATGGATGCCCTGGACAGGGAGGGCATCCCCTACCAGGTTGTGCCGGGGGTGAGCTCTTTCCTGGCGGCGGCAGCCAGCCTGCGGAAGGAATACACCTTGCCCGGCGTGACCCAGACCGTGATCCTCACCAGGCTTGAGGGACGCACGGCGGTGCCGGAGCGGGAGGAGATCCGCTCCCTGGCCGCCCACCAGGCGACGATGGCAGTCTTCCTGAGCGCAGGGCAGATCGAGAGGCTGTGCGCCCTGCTGATGGAGGAATATCCGCCGGATACCCCGGCGGCTGTCGTCTACAAGGCATCCTGGCAGGATGAGAAGATCGTCCGGGGGACGCTGCGGGATATAGCCGGGAAGGCCCGGGAGGCGGGAATTCACCGGACAGCCCTCATCTTGGCGGGGGATTTCCTGGGGGACAGCTACGAGCTGTCGCGCCTCTACGACCGCAGCTTCTCCCACGGATACCGCAGGGCGCAGGAGCCTGGCGGGACAGAGGGACATGTTGGAGGGCCGGGGGAGGAGACCCCTGGCTGCCGGGAGGACGGAGGGATGGCGCATGGGTAAGGTTTTGGTGATCGGGATTGGGCCTGGGACGCCGGAGTATCTGTGCCGGCGGGCGGAGGAGGCGCTGGGGGAGGCGGAAGTGGTCTTCGGCTACACCTCCTATATCCGCCAGCTCCAGAGGTTTTTTCCAGAAAAACACTATGTGGCCACCCCGATGAGAGAGGAGAAGGCGCGCTGCCGCATGGCGCTCAAGGAGGCGCAGGCGGGGCGGACAGCGGCCCTGGTGAGCAGCGGGGACGCCGGCATATACGGGATGGCGGGCCTGCTCTACGAGGAGCTGCTGGCAGGCCGCCGCGACGGGAAATTTGGCCGTGTGGAGGTGGAGGTGATCCCGGGCGTGACGGCGGCGGGCATGGCCGCCGCTGTGCTGGGGGCGCCGCTGATGCACGATTTCTGCGTGATATCCCTGAGCGACCTTTTGACGCCCTGGGAGCTAATCGAGAGGAGGCTTGCCCTGGCGGCAGAGGGAGACTTTGTCATCTGCCTGTACAATCCTGGCAGCAAGGGCCGCCCCGGCCACCTGCGGCGGGCGGCAGAGGTGCTGCTCAGGACCAGGGCGGCGGATACGCCGGTGGGGATTGTGCGGGATGCAGGCAGGGCAGGGCAGGAGGCCCAGCTGACCACCCTGGCCGGCCTGCCGCCGGTGTGGACGGATATGCACGCCGTGGTGGTGGTGGGAAACTCTGCAACCTTTGTGGAGGATGGCCGGATGGTGACGCCGCGGGGCTATAGACGGTGACAGGAGGATGAGGACATGCTGCACGGAGGGGATGTGCTGGATACGGCCCGCAGGCTGGGGAGGGATTACCGGGAACTGCTGGATTTCTCGGCGAACCTGAATCCGGAGGGCTGCCCGGAGGAGGTGCTGGCGGCTGCCCGGGAGGGGATTGCCCGGGCGGGGGTATACCCGGATGCCTCCCAGAGGGAACTGCGGGAGGCCATCGGCCGCAAGGAAGGAGTGCCGGCGGACTGCCTGATTGCCGGGAACGGGGCGTCGGAGCTTGTGTTCGCCGTGTGCTGGGGGCTGCGCCCTAGGCGGGCGCTCCTGGCGGAGCCTTCCTTCCTGGAGTACGGCCGGGCGCTGGCATCCTGCGAAGCCCAGATTCTGCGCTGGCCTATGAGGGCCAGGGAGGGGAATCCGGCGGATCTGTGCCTGGACAAGGGATACCTGGAGGCCCTGGACGGGCTTGGACGCGGGGATATGGCCATTTTGTGCACCCCCAACAACCCCACCGGGAGGAGAGTGCCGGAGGAGATTCTGGAGGAGGCGGCCAGCCTGTGCCGGAGGAAAGGCATCTACCTGCTGCTGGACGAGTGCTTCCTGAATTTTGTGCCCGGCGGGAGAAGCCGCATGAGGGAGGCCGGGGAGGACGGCAGCCTGCTGGTGCTGAAGTCCTTCACCAAGATGTATGGGATGCCCGGGCTGCGCCTGGGTTATGTGGCAGCAGGGGATCCGAAGGTTTGCAGGGCTGTCCGCAGCTGTATGCAGGACTGGAGCGTCTCCTGTGCGGCGGAGGCGGCTGGCCTTGCCATCTGCCGTATGGGCGGGCGCGGAGAGGACTTTGAGCGGCGGGCGGCCCAGGAGACAGCCGTGCGGCGGGAAGCCCTCCGGGAGGGGCTTCGCAGGGCGGGAGCCTGGGTGAGCGGCGGGGAGGCCAACTACCTTCTCTTCTGTATGCCGGGGAGACCCCGCCTGCGGGAGGAGCTCCTGGAGGAAGGCATCCTGATCCGCTCCTGCGCCAATTACCCGGGGCTTGGAGATACCTTCTACCGGACGGCGGTGAGGGGCAGGGAGGACAATGAAAGGCTGCTGCGGGCGGTTTCCCGCCGCGCAAGGGCTGAGGGAGAGGGGGCGGAGATATGGCTGAGCCAATCATGATACAGGGGACCATGTCCAGCGCGGGCAAGAGCTTTGTGGCCGCCGGCCTGTGCCGTGTGTTCAGCCAGGACGGCTTTCGGACAGCTCCCTTTAAATCCCAGAATATGGCGCTGAATTCCTATGTGACAGAGGACGGGCTGGAGATGGGGAGGGCGCAGGTGATGCAGGCGGAGGCCGCAGGTGTCCGGCCCTGCGTCCAGATGAACCCCATTCTGCTAAAGCCCACCAGCCAGATGGGGAGCCAGGTGATTGTGGAGGGCCGCGTGCTGGGAAATATGGATGCCCGGGAGTACTACCGGCGCAAGCGGGAATTTGTCCCCGCAGTGAAAAAAGCGTACGAGACACTGGCGGCGGAATATGATATCCTGGTGATAGAGGGGGCGGGAAGCCCGGCGGAGATCAACCTGGCCCAGGACGACCTGGTCAACATGGGGATGGCGCGGCTGGCCGCCTCGCCGGTGCTGCTGGTGGCGGACATTGACCGGGGGGGCGTCTTCGCCTCCATCTACGGCACTGTGAAGCTGCTGCCTCCGGAGGAGCAGCGCTATTTTAAGGGGATTGTGATCAACAAATTCCGGGGCGACCAGGAGATCCTGAAGCCGGGGCTGAGGATGATTGAGGACTTGACAGGGATCCCGGTGCTGGGAGTCATCCCCATGGAGCACTTTGACTTGGATGATGAGGACAGCCTGTCGGACAGGCTTGCCCAGCAGAGGCGGGGGGATGGCCTGGACTTTGCCGTGATACGCCTGCCCAGGATCTCCAATTTTACCGATTTCGCCATGTTGGAGGGGATGCCTGGCATCTCCCTGCGCTATGTGGGGAGGCCCCAGGATCTGGGAAGGCCGGACGCAGTGCTGCTGCCGGGGACGAAGAACACGATGGGGGATCTCAAGTGGGTGCGCCAGAGCGGAATGGAGGCGTCCATCCTGCGGCTCTGGCAGGAGGGCGTCCCGGTGGCCGGCATATGCGGGGGTTACCAGATGATGGGGGAATCCCTGTCCGACCCCTTCGGCACAGAGGAGGGGGGCTCCCTGAGGGGGATGGGAATTCTTCCAGTGGAGACCGTATTCTCCAGGGACAAGACACGCAGGAGGAGCCGGGGCAGGGTGCTGTCCCCCGGGCTTCTCGGGCGCCGGGAGGCTGAGCCCCTCCCTGTGGAGGGCTACGAGATCCATATGGGAGAGAGCCGCCGGACGGCGGGGGAAGGGGAGGCCTTCCTTCTGCTGGACGGCAAAGAGGCGGAAGGCTCTGGCAGCGGGGCCGGCCGGGAGGACGGCTGCATACGCCGGGACGGCACAGCCTTTGGCACATACCTGCACGGCATCTTCGACACGCCCGCCTTCGCGGAAGCCTTCGCGGCTTTTGCAGCCCGCTCCCGCGGGAAGGAATGGCGGCTGCAGGAAAGGCTGATAAGCCGGCGGGAGAAGAAGGAGCAGGAGTACGACCGGCTGGCCGCCCTGCTGCGCAGAAGCCTCCCGATGGACAGAATTTATCAGATATTGGAGGAAGGAATATGCTAGAGACCATCGCCTATATCCGGCCGGAGGAGATTGAGAGAAGAAGCATGGAGATAATCCGGGAGGGGCTGGGGGACGGCTGCCCGTGGAGGGAGCCGGAGCTGTCGGTGGTGATGCGCTGCATCCACACGTCCGCGGATTTTGACTATGGGCAAAACCTGTATTTTTCCCCGGGGGCGGTGCAGAAAGGGATAGAGGCGCTGCGGCGGGGAGCCTCGGTGGTCACCGATACGCAGATGGCTTACGCCGGCGTGAATAAGCAGAGGCTTGCCCAGTACGGAGGCCAGGCATTCTGCTTTATGGGCGATGAGGACGTGCGGCTGGAGGCTGCTAGGAGAGGGATCACAAGAGCCGCCGTGTGCATGGAGCGGGGGGCGGCCCTGGCGGGCGAGGTGATCTTTGCGGTGGGAAACGCCCCGACCGCACTCATATGCCTGCGGGAGCTGATCGGCCAGGGGCTGCGCCCGGCTCTGGTTATCGGCGTCCCGGTGGGGTTTGTCAACGTGGAGGAGGCAAAGGAATTGATCATAGGAGCGGGCGTGCCCTGCATCGTGGCCAGAGGGCGCAAGGGAGGAAGCAGCGTGGCCGCTGCGGTGTTGAATGCGATGCTGTATGCAAAGGAGGAAGGCAAGGATGTGGCTGAATAAACTGCGCAGGGGAAAGACGACGGTATATGGACAGGACAAGGAGAGGATGATTACGGTATCCAACCCCAAATTCCAGGAGGAGGTGGACTCCCAGGTGCTGGGGCCTGTGCGGACAGTACGCCCGGAGCGGAAGACTCAGCTGGACAAAGAGCCGCAGGAGCAGGAGGCGAGGGAGGCGGCCGTGCAGGCATCTGCCCAGGGGGAGCCCAGCCGCCCGGCGTCTGGACAGGGGAAGGCAGCCGCCCGGGCTTTGGCATCGGAGAAGCCCGCCCCCCAGCCGGAGGCGGAAGACGAAGGGAAGGACCAGGAGGAGGGCATACCGGTCAGCGCTATGACCATGGAGGAGCGCCTGGAGGCCCACCGGAAGCGCCGCAGGCAGGAAGAACAGAAATGGCTCTCCCGGGGCCTGAAGAACCAGTGGGATGGCAGCGAGGAACACCTGCTGAGATGGCTGGAGGAGATCAAGCCGGTGAGCCCGGAGGCAAAGCAGAAGGCTTGGGAGCGCTGGGACAGCCTGTGCAAGCCGCTTCGGAGCTTCGGGAAGCTGGAGGAGATTGTCGTCCAGGTGTCGGCGGTGCAGAAGACGCTGAAGCCTTACATAGACCGGCCCGCAGTCTTGATATTTGGCGCGGACAACGGCGTCGTGGAGGAGGGAGTGTCCCAGAGCGGCCCGGAGGTGACGGCCCAGGTCATGGAAAACATGGCCAACGGCATCTCAGCGATCAGTATCCTGGCCAGGGAGATCGGGGCGGAGCTATACCCGGTCAATATCGGTATGCTCACCCCCTCGAACAACGACCGGATCATCCATGTGCCGGTGCGCCAGGGAACCGGCAACATCGCCAAGGGGCCGGCCATGGACAGGATGGAGGCGGTCCAGGCGATCGAGACGGGCATCCGCACGGTGGAGAAGATTGCCAGAAAAGGGAAAAATCTCCTGATTGCCGGCGAGATGGGAATCGGAAACACGACGACCAGCAGCGCCATGGCGGCAGTGTTCCTGGGCTGCAGCCCCCAGGAGGTCACGGGCAGGGGAGCCGGCCTGTCCACAGAGGGGCTCAGGAGGAAGGTGTCGGCGGTGGAGCGGGCGATCCGCGTCAACAAGCCGGACAAGGAAGATGTGCTGGATGTGCTGTCCAAGGTGGGCGGGCTGGATATCGCAGGGATGGCCGGGTGCTTCCTGGGCTGCGGCCTCTATGGGATCCCGGCGCTTATCGATGGATTTATCTCGGCGGTGGCCGCCCTGTGTGCCGTCAAGCTGTGCCCGGCCTGCAAGGACTACCTGATCGCCTCCCACTGCTCCTCAGAGCCGGGGGAAGAACGGATCCTCAAGGAGCTGGGCCTAAGCCCGGTGCTCTATGCCGGTATGCATATGGGGGAGGGCACGGGAGCGGCCTCTCTCTACCCGCTTCTGCGCAACACCTTCACGGTGTACCGGATGCTGCCCACCTTTGCGGTGGGCAAGGTGGAAGCCTATGAGCACCTGGAGTGACAAAGCCGCAGGACAGGGCTGGGGCTGCGGGGGCAGACGGCGGCTGCGCCGGGGCTATACGACGGGGACATGCGCTGCCGTGGCCGCTGCGGGGGCGGCCTGGATGCTGCTCTCCGGGCAGGAATGCCGGGAGGCGGAGGCGCGCCTGCCAGGGGGCGTAAAGGTGCGGCTTCCGCTGGAGGAGGCCTGCAGGCGCGGGGATTGGGTGAGCTGCGGCGTGAAGAAGGACGCGGGGGACGACCCGGATGTGACGGACGGCCTGCTGATCTGCGCCAGAGTATCCAGGCGGGACGACGGGGCGTTTTGCCTGTCCGGCGGGGAAGGCGTGGGGAAAGTGACCAGGCCAGGCCTCAAGCTTTCCGTGGGGGAGGACGCGATCAACCCGGTTCCGAGACAGATGATCCTGGAGGCGGCAAAGCAGTCGTGCCGCGCCCTGGGCTATGAGGGCGGGCTGGACAGCGCCGTCTATGTCCCAGGGGGACGGGAGGCGGCGGCGAAG
>CALWMI010000023.1 GCA_944381745.1 uncultured Lachnospiraceae bacterium
ATGGTCTGCAAAGATTCTTTGTAAAATATTCATAAGACTATTATGCAGGAAAACGTAACAAAAGAAAACCCCTAACCCCTCATGAATGAGGGGGAGGGGAGTTGAATAGGCGAAGCCTATTTTGTTCACAGTGCGAACTGACACAATTTTTTCGGAGAGAAGAGCTGAGGAGAATTGGATTGCCGGACTTAGCCAGATATGCTATATTCTGTCTACGGAGTAATCGCGTTACAAGGTGGTAGCCTCCCTACACTTGAAAAAGAGGGGAGGTGGTGCAAATGGATACATACGAAGTTTTGAGCCTGTTATTTTTGGGCGGTTCGTTTCTGATTGCGCTGCTTGCCTATATGGATAGGAGAAACAAGCGAAAATAAATAAGCCTACCTTGTAATCTTAGCGGATCAGGTAGGCTTATGTTATACCTATGAGGCTAACCACTTTGTGGGCGGTTGCTCCTTTTCTATGTTCAATATAACACATCTATGATAGCCTTTCAAGACATATCTTTTTTATCAGGCAAATGGCTTATAGAAGAGAAAGATCTGAAGAAAAGTAGTTGACAATCCATGCCGCCGCAGACGATGATAGGATAAACGATAGTTGGAACCTATTTGTCCGATGATCATCGAAAATAAAACCAAGGAGGATTTTCCATGCTTGTAGACAGCGAAAAGAGATTGGCGGCCTTCGAGGCCATGCTTGCATCCGTGCAGGAGAAGTATCGGGATGCAGACGAGAAGATGAAGTGCCTCAAGGCGGAGGGCAAGGAGAAGACGGCTACCTACCGCCAGCTGATGGGGAACAAGCTGCAGTACCAAAATATGCTCTCCCTGTATAAAGTATACAGTCTCATGGATTAGAGGAAAATTCTATTGACAGAGGGTGCGCTGTGTGTTATCATTCAATTAACAGTTAGGTTAAATGTTAATTGAAAAAGGAGGGGACGCGCGTGGGAATACAGGATACCCTAAGGGCGCTGGCGGATCCTATCCGGCGGGAGATTTTAAACCTGCTGAAGCATGGGCGGCTGTCTGCAGGAGAGATCGGCAGTCATTTTCCAGTCACTGCGGCGTCTATATCCAGGCATCTCTCCGTCCTGAAGGACGCCGATTTGATCCGTGATACGCGGGAGGGGAAGTATATCTATTATGAGCTGAACACCACGGTGCTGGAAGAAGTGATGCTCTGGATTGCAGATTTGAAAGGAGAGGACAGACATGAAGAAAATGCTGGCGGAACATAAATGGAAACTACTATTTTCCTCTGCAGTCATCTTGCTGCTGCAGTTGGCGGGCCTGCTGCTGGAGGAGAAATTCCTCTATTATCTGCCGCTCTGGATGCTGGCTATGCACTGGCTTTGCCTGCTGATTACGTTTGCGGATTGGAGGAAGCGGCCGCCGCAGGGCAGGAAGGTGGTAAACCTTATATTCTGGATTGTGCCTGCGATGTCGCTGACCGTCAGCGCGGTGATGCTGCTTGCGAAGAGCGGCCAGGTCAACGAACTGCTGCTTCCGGCAGGAGCCTATCTGTTTATAGGGCTGCTTCTGCTGGTGATCGGGAACTATTTGCCGAAGATCCGGCAGAACCGGACGATGGGCATCAAGGTGAAGTGGGCGCTGGAGGACGAGGCCAACTGGAACGCTACCCACCGTTTCGGCGGGAAGGTGTGGGTTGTGTGCGGGTTTGCGTGCATGTTCTGCTCGCTGCTTCCGTTCGGCGCCGTACCGGCAGGTATCTGTGTGGCGGCAGTTGTGGCGGCGGCAGTGCTGCCAACCATCTATTCCTGGAGATATTACCGGCGGCGCCTGCAGGCTGGAGAGGTGGCGGAGAGCCATGTGTCCCGGCGGGCAGTGTTTGTGACGGGGATATTGACGGCAGCCACGGTTGGCTTTGTGGTGTGGGTGCTGCTGGCTGGGGACATGGAGGTCAGCTATCAGGAGGATGGGTTCACGGTGGAGGCCTCCGGCTGGCAGGATTATGAGGCGAAGTACGCGGACATTGAAGCGATCGCCTACGAGCCGGACTGCCTTGCGGATGGGCAGGGAGGCATGCGTGTCTATGGCTTTGGCGGCGTGAAAATGTCGATGGGGGATTTTCACAATGAGCGCTACGGCGACTACATCCGCTATACCTTCAACGGCTGCCCGGCCTGCGTCGTGCTGCAGGTGAAGGGCGAGACGGTGGTGCTCAACGGCCAGGATGAGGCGGCCACAGAGGAGATTTACCGCACGCTGCAGGAGAAATGCGGGCAGTGAGGCGAAAGCCCGGCGGGAAGTTTCCGCCGCCCGGAGAGAAGGGAATTGGGGCGGAGAGAAGGGAATTGCGGTGGAGAGAAGGGAATTGCGGCGGAGAGAAGGGAATTGCAGTGAACGGGGGAAAGAGAGGCTATGCCGTACAGTGAACTTGTGAAAAATTTCGGCCGTATCAGGGATTATCTGCGGGAGTTCTACGTGTACGGCTTCAAGAGCCGGGAGGAGTACACGCAGAAGAGCGCCCGCTCCTACGACGACGAGCGCAGGAGAGTGGAGAGCTGGCTGGGGGATTATATGCGGTTTGGGAAAACGGCGGAGGGGAAGAACGTCTTCCTCTCCATTGACAGCCGCGTGTCCCAGCGCAATCCGCTGTACCAGGCGTGGAAGGCCAAGAGCTTTACGGACGGGGACATTACCCTTCATTTCTATCTGATGGATATTTTGTATGAGCCAGGAACCGCGCTCTCCCTGTCTGAGATTATGGATGAGCTGGATGGGCGGCTGGCCGGTTTCCAGCAGCCCCGCCTGTTTGATGAGTCCACCGTGCGCAAAAAGCTGAAGGAGTATGAGCGGGAAGGCATTGCCGTCTCAGAGAAGAGAGGACGGGTCTTGTATTTCCGGCGGGCAGACGGGAAAGCGTGGGAGGAGCTTGTGGGCAGAGGCGTCTGGGACTGCCTGGAATTTTTCTCGGAGGCGGCGCCCTGCGGGGTAATCGGCTCGTATCTGCTGGACAGGAAGGAGACGGAGAGCGGGCAGGGAAACGGCAGCAGGCAAGGAAACGGCAGCGGGCGGCAAAGCGGTGACAGGCGGCAGAGCGGCGGCAGGCGACAGAGCGGCGGCAGGCGTCAAAACGGCAGGCAGGGAAACGGCTGTTTTGCCTTTAAGCACCACTACATCACCGGGGCGATGGACAGCGAAATCGTCTGCCTGCTTCTGCAGGCCATGCGGGAGAAGCGCTTTGTGGCGCTTGAGACGGCGCGTGGGTTCCACGGACGGGAGACGGTACCGGAGGCCGTGCCTTTGCAGCTGCGCTTCGGCGTCCAGAGCGGCAGGCAGTATCTGATGGCCTATGTGCCGGGCAAGCGCCGGGTGAGGTCTTTCCGCACAGATAATCTGGGCACAGTCAAGCTGGGGGAGAACTGCGGGCAGTTCGACGAGTACCGGAAAATTTTCCAGGGGATGCTCCCCCACATCTGGGGAGTCAGTACCCAGGGACGCTCCGGGCAGAGGCTGGAGCATGTGGAGTTTACCGTAGCATACGGCTTCCATGAGCAGCATATCCACTGGCGGCTGGTGCGGGAGAGGCAGTGCGGGACAGTGGAGCAGCTGGACGAGCACACCAGCCGTTTCCAGGCGGAAGTCTATGACGCCAGCGAGCTGGTGCCCTGGATCCGCACGTTCCTCTGCCGGATTGTGGATATCCATTTCTCGGATAAAAAGCTGGAGGAACAGTTCGGGAAGGATCTGGAACAGATGTATCAGATGTACGGGCTGGGACCCGAAGAGGGGGAGAAGAGATGATTTTCAGCGAGCTGTACAGCGCCTATTACCAGACTGTGGCGGCTATTCTGCGGAAGGCTGTCCGGCGTCCGCTGGACAGGGGAGAACTGCGGCGGATGGTGGAGGAGCATGCTTTCGGCGAGAGCCTTCTGCAGATTGAGCCCGCCTTCAGGGAGGGACGGTGGCCGCTGCTGAGGGCGGATGGCACCACGCCCATCCGCCACAGCCCCACCATGCCCCTGACCACATTGGAAAAGCAGTGGCTGAACGCCATATGGGCGGATCCGCGGATGCAGCTGTTCTGGCCTGCCGGGGAGTGCGGGGAGCTGGAGATTCCCTTCCCTGGCATCCCGCCTCTCTTTTCCCCGGAGGATGTCTCGTACTTCGGGCAATATGCGGACGGCGACGACTATGGAAGTGCGGTTTACCGGAGACATTTTACCCAGGTGCTGGATGCGGTAAAGGGGCGGTATCCGCTGCGCATTGCCATGGCCAGCGGGCGGAAGCAGCTCCTCCACATTTTGATGCAGCCGGAGTACCTGGAGTATTCCGAGAAGGACGATAAGTTCCGGGTGATCGGCTTCGGGCCGCGGTACAGGGAGACGGTAAACGTGGGCAGGATTATCCGCTGTGAGCGCTGCGGGGATGGTGAGGAGCTGCGTGGCAGGAGGGAGGTACACCCCATGGGGAGCGTGACCTTCACCGTGACGGATGAGAGGAACGCGCTGGAGCGTGTTCTCATGCATTTCGCCCATTTTGAGAAGCAGGCGGAGAGGGTGGACGGCAAGACCTACCAGGTGACCGTCCGGTACCACAAAGACGACGAGACGGAGATGGTTATCCGCCTGCTGTCTTTTGGACCGCTGGTGAAGGTGACAGCGCCCCAGCATTTTGAGGAGCTGATCAGAGAACGGCTGAGGAGCCAGAGGCATTCGCAAGTTTTTTTCCAGGATAAACCGGGAAGAGAGAGGTAGAATGGGGATGCAGGCAGGGAAAAGGAAGAAAGGCGCTTGCAGCAACGGACAAGATTGGATAGCTTAGTGGTGAAGCGTTTGGCGAGCAGCCGAACATACGCGGGTTCGAATCCCGTTCCAAAAAGGCGCCTTGTTTTCCTGCCGCATATCAGGGAGGAGGGAACAGCATGCGGAACGAGCTTTATCAGGAGGCCAATCAAGCGCTCACAGAGAATGGAGCGGCGGCTTATGCCTCGTCGGGGTCGGAATGCCTGGATTTCTTTGCGGCGGCAGGATTTCCCTGCTGGGCAAGTGTCTTCCCTCTGTGAATGCGTCCAGCCAGGAGACGGTGCGGCGGGCCAAGAAGCTGGCCAGGGCCTTTGGCATGAGCCAGGCAGATTACCGGAAGGCTGTATCATCTCTGCGGGCACATCTGAGGCTTTTGGAAAATTATCTGCGGGAGAGAGACTATTCCTTCGACTATGAGCGGCAGCCGTCCAAGGCTCTGTTCCAATACCGGAAGGCCTTCCTGCGCAACGACGGCGAGAGGTACCATAGCTTTTTGAGCAGGGCGAGAGAAGGGAGGGCGGCGCTCCACGCGGATGCGGTAGCGCCATATGAGTTGGTGGAACCGTATTTGGATACAAGATGGGAACCGGAAACTGGAGGCAGAAGCTTCATGCGGCCGGTTACGCAAGAGGAGAAGGAGGCGCTGAATGCCACATGGAATGCCTTGCCGGATTTCGGCGGGGAGGAGAATGCGCTGGCGGTTGTGGACACTTCGGGCTCCATGTACTGTGCCGCCCATCCGCTGCCAGCCGCGGTTGCGCTTTCCCTCGGCTTGTATTTCGCAGAACATAACCGGGGAGCGTTTCGGAACTGCTTTATTGAATTTTCAGCCCGCCCCCAGCTGATTGAGATCAAGGGGGACAACTTTGCGGACCGGCTGCGGTATATCGCATCCTTCCATGAGATTGCCAATACCAACCTGGAGGCGGTGTTTGACCTGATACTGGATACGGCAGTGAAGAACCAGGGTCCCCAGGAGGAACTTCCATCCAAGCTGGTTTTGATTTCAGACATGGAGTTTGACATGTGCGTCAGCAATCACGGCGCTGTGCCTTTTGAACAGGCGAAGGCGAAATATGCGGCCCACGGGTATTCCCTACCGCAGGTGGTTTTCTGGAACGCAGCCAGCAGGAACCGGCAGCAGCCGGTTACACGGGATGAGCAGGGGACGGCTCTTGTCTCCGGAGTGACGCCGAGGCTTTTTTCCATGGTGGCGGGAGAGCTGCCGTCCCCGTATCGGCTTATGATAGAGATCTTGGAGAGCAGCCGCTATGCAAAGATCCGGGCATAATGGCATCACTGACGGGGCGCGCCGGCATGCCTGCGGCACAGCTATAGAAAAAGATAGCTGTGGGAGAACAGGCATATAGAAGAACTGGGAATAGAAAGATGTGGAATAGAAGAATATGGAATGGAAGAATAGGTAGAAGAGGGATATAAAAGGAGGGGATAGCATTGCTGGAAATCAGGGGAAACGTAAACACAGCGGTCTGTTACGCGAAGACGGTGGAGGAGGAAGCTGCCGCACAGATCAAGCGCATGTGCGACTATGCCCTGACAGAGGGCAGCTGTATACGGATTATGCCGGATGTCCATGCGGGGAAGGGCTGCACCATCGGCACGACGATGGCCATAAACGACAGGGCCTGCCCGAACGTGGTGGGAGTGGATATTGGCTGCGGCATGTACACGGTGAAGCTGGCAGAGAAGGAGCTGGACTTGGAGAGGATGGATGAGGCGGCCCACGAAATCCCCTCCGGGAGACAGGTGTGGGAGGGGCGGAAGGAGCGGTTTGACTTGTCGTCTCTTCGATGCTACCGGTCGCTGAAGGACACGAAAAGGCTGGAGCGTTCCCTGGGGACGTTGGGGGGAGGCAACCATTTTATTGAGGTGGATCGTTCTTCTACAGGAGAGCTGTACCTGGTGATCCACTCCGGGAGCCGGAACCTGGGCAAGCAGGTGGCGGAGTTTTACCAGCAGCTGGCAGTGGATCTCCACATGGGGAAGGAGGATTATTTCCGCCGGCGGGAGGAGCTGATCCGCACCTACAAGGAGCAGGGAAGGCGCGCAGAAATCCAGCAGGCCCTGGCAGTGCTGAAGGCGGAGTTTGAAGGCTCGGAGCTGGCGGTGCCGGCAGATATCTGCTGGCTGTATGGTAGCTTTCTGGACGATTACCTCCACGACGTGGAGATCTGCCAGCAGTTTGCGCGGCGCAGCCGGGAAAAGATGGCGGAGCTGATTCTGGAGAGAACCGGGACTACAGCAGCGGAGGCGTTCCACACAATCCACAATTATATTGACACCCGGGAGATGATCCTGCGCAAGGGAGCGATTGCGGCCCACGCAGGGGAAAAGGTGCTGATTCCCATCAATATGCGGGACGGCTCCGTGCTGGCAGTGGGCCGGGGGAACCCCCAGTGGAATTATTCTGCGCCCCACGGGGCAGGAAGGGTCATGTCCCGCACGAAGGCGCGAGCCTGTCTGAGCCTGGAGGAGTACCGCCGGGAGATGAGGGGGATTTACACGACTTCGGTCAGCGAGGAGACACTGGACGAGGCGCCGATGGCCTACAAGCCGTTGGATGAGATTTTGGATGTGATTGGGGAGGCGGTGGACATCCTAGATGTCCTGAAGCCGGTATATAATTTCAAGGCGCCGGGT
>CALWMI010000024.1 GCA_944381745.1 uncultured Lachnospiraceae bacterium
GCTGCCATGCTTACCGGAATTGCCGGAAGCATTTCTTTGCTCCATACGCATGCTTCGCAGAAACATATTTCAGAAGCTACCTATATTATAAATAAATTACATCAGCCAGACAACAGCGGATTTAAAGTTTCTGCTTCCCCTTTCCTACCCTCAGTTGACAAGGACACACTCGCCTCCAGCGGCCTAATTACGGCATTTTCTGCGTCATCGTCAATCGGCGTACGTTTAGTACACCTCATTCCGATTCCTTGAAACTACCGTAATTAGGCCTACTGGAGGTCGAAGAGTCAGGCAGCGGCTGTTTCAGTGCCCTGCAAGACACTTGAACGACGCGTACTGGACGTACGTGGAGTGAAAGTAACACAGCAGGAACGCAAATCAGCCATTTTTGACCGTATTGTCCCTTGGTACACCGACGCTATCTCCCGCCTTCACTTTCTCGACTGTGAACTCCATAAAAAAGCCTCCCGACGTGTAGAATCGTAACACGCAGGGAGGCCTGTTTCCATTCTCTATATTTTCTTTCAGTGTACAGATATTGCTCTGGAAAAATCAGCGGATATAGCTGGTCTTCACCTTGGCCTCAGCCTGCGGGAGCACGATCCCAGCCTTTTTTCCAGCATCCATGCATTTCAGCATCCATGCCATGTTGCGCCCCAGAGTGCGCATAATCTGCAGGCCCTCCAGATCCTTCTCCACCTCGTCCGCTGAATGGCCGTGCACCATGTTGCAGTAGTTGGCGGAGACAACCGGCATCTCGGACATGAGGAAGTATTTGTTCATCACCTCCAGCGTCGCCGTGGTACCTGCGCGCCTTGCCGAGGTGACGGCAGCGGCAGGCTTCATCCGGAAACATCCGCCGGCCATAAACATACGGTCCAGCAGGGCGACGAGCGCGCCGTTGGGGGAGGCAAAATACACCGGGGAGCCGACGATCAGGCCATCAGAGCCCTCCATCTTGTCCAGCACCTCGTTGACCGGATCATTGGAAAAGACGCAGCGGCCATGATTTTTCGCGCAGCCGCCGCAGCCGATACATCCGGCGACCGCCTTCTTCCCAATCCAAAAAATTTCCGTGTCAATGCCCTCTGCCTGGAGCGTGTCAGAGACCTCCTTGAGCGCCCTCCAGGTACATCCCTTTTCGTTTGGGCTTCCGTTCAGCAGCAATACTTTCATTGATCATTACCCCTTTCTAAATTTTCCCATCGCCGGCATACAAGGGCAATCTGCCTTCCCGCGCCGGCATCCCTATTTCCATTACGCCAAAGGCCATGCGATTCATGCAGGCATGAAAAGCATGGCCGCTCAGGCGATATTTTCACACGATCAGTCTGTCCTGGGTGCGCAGCTCCATGTGATCACCGCAGGCTCCGTCCCAATATTGGTCAGCTCGTGCGGCTCTCCCTCGTACACGAGGATGATATCCTCCTCGTGGAGCTCATAGAACTCATTGGTTGCGGTGTTGTGCATCAGCACAGTCCCCCGGCTGACGTAGAATACCTCATGTCCGTTGGGATGTCCCGGATCGATACCACCAGTCTGCCCCGGCAGCAAGGTGGAGGAACCAAACGTGATCTTCGGTGTCACCACATACTCCCGGCATACCTCCGGCCCGTCCATAAACACCTTTGTGTCCAGCTTTCTGATAACCTTCATAAACAGCAGCCTCCTTTCTAAATCTTTATCTCTTCTTAATTTTCTTCTTAATTTTTTTTCCTAATCCGTTTCCTTCCTTAATCTTTTCCTAATTCGTTTCCTTCTTCATATTGCCCTTCTCAGGCGTTATCCGCAGGATCTTTAGAAAAATTTATCCGCATCGTAGCGCATCGGCTCTCTGCCGCAGTTCTCGCCGGAGAGCACCTCCGCTGCAAACAGCGTGTGATCCCCTGCCTGGAAGACAGCCCTCACCTCACAGCACAGATAGGCAGCCGCATCCTTGATGAAGGGAAGCCCCTCGGCATCTGTCCCGCAGAAGGGGTGCTGTGTCTTGTCCACGGTCCTGCCGGAGCCGCGCCCGCAGGCGATCGCCGCTGCCTCCTGTCCGTTTGCCAGGACAGAGATGTTGAAAACCGGTTCCTTCTGCAGGATTTCCGCCGTATAATGGGAGGAAGCCACCGCCACCAGTATCTGGTTCGGGCGGGAAGAAATCTGAGTCAGCCATGCAGCTGTCATCAGGTTTTTCTTCTCTCCCATCTTGGAGCCGATCACATACACCCCTTGCGTGATTGCATTCATATAGTTCCCTGCCATCGCTCTTACCTCCTCGTTAGGCCAAAGAGCGCCTCTCGGCGCTCTCCGGCATCTGAAAATATTGGAGAAATATTATAACCTTTCTCAGAACTCAGGGGATTGTCACAGAATCACCTTTTCAAATCCCATGTAGTCGCAGAACGCGGCCATCTCCTTCGTGTAGTCCCCTTCCTTCAGGACAAAGTGATGATCCATGCCCTCTGCCATCAACTTATCCATAACCTCCTGCACATCCTGGTCGAACTGTAGGTTGACAATCAGCTTGGAGCCGCCGGCCACCCACTCGTCGTAGGACACGTCCAGCGTTCTAGCCTTCGCAATCAGCACCTTGTAATTTCCGCCGTTGCCTACGATGGAGGACACCGTGATGGGATCCATCGCCTTTAACGGAACGCCTACGAAGGTTCCCAGCTCGCCGCTGGGGTTGATCTGCGCGCGGGAGAGATCCCCTGCCAGGGACATGGCAGTGCTTCCCTCGTGGGCAACCGGAAGGATGTTGCGCTCTCTGTCAATGCTGCCCGCCTCACCCAGCGCAACGGCGCCGCCGCCAGCCAGAAGGTTCAGGATGTTGATGATAAAGGTATGTCCGATATCACCCTCCGTATCCACCACAATGCCCTCGTCCGCCAGCCAGGAGGACGGAAGGTTCATCAGTCCGCCATAGTTGGGATAGCACTCTGCCGCCAGGGCGGTGAGCTTGTTCTGGCTGATGATCTCCTTTGTCGCCATATATACTTTTGCCATATAGAGGAGGGCCTTCTTGTCCGCCACAGACTTGCCGGATCTTGCGCTCAGCTCCTGAAGCTTTGCCTCTGCCTCCTCGTCGCTGTAGGTATCTGCAATCCTGGTGATGTCTTCCATCTCCAGGTGAACCAGCGTCACGCCAGTCTTCTTGGAGAAATCCCACTCTTCCTTGCTCATATCCTGAGGGCCGCACACTCTCCATGTCTGGCGGGGGCCCACCAGGGCGATCTTCATCTTCGCGCAGAGCTTCACAGCCTTTCCGACCATTGCGTAGCTTGCGATCTTTTCTGCAAGTCCCGCATCTCCCGGCAAGCCGTACACATAGTCGTAGGTGTAGCCCATGGCCTTCAAGATCGAGCCATAGTGCTGGATGCAGCCGATGGAGAATGTCTCCGTGTAGGGAACTGCCCAGTACATGGTCGGAACCTTCACCATATTGGTGAAAATATATTTCAGGGAATCAATCGCCCAGGTGATATCCATCACCACCAGGCTGTCAATGTCCTCTGCATTCATCAGGTCAGCCGCCTCGATCGCCTGCGCAGGCACCTCGATCAGCTTCGGATAGCTGACAACCTCCAGGTCTGCAGCCTTCAGTGCCTTCACAGCGCCTTCCATCAGCTCTGGGAACCTCTCGCCGCCGGACTCTACCGGGTTGGCAACGCCCACAATTCCTACTTTTGCTTTCATTGATTCTTCACTCCTTCTGCCTTTGCCAATATATCCTGCCTTTACCTTCTGTCTTATTTCAGCCCTGCAATCTTCAGAGCGTCCTCAATCGCCTGGGTCTCCTCAGCAGTAGCCGGAAGGATCGGAAGCCTCGGGTCTCCCGCGGGATGTCCCACAAGCTCCACAGCCTTCTTCAGCAGGGACGGGAAGTTGCTCTCATCGCCGATCACGGAGGTCAGCGGAGCCAGATTCCAGTAAATCTTCTGCGCCTCTTCAATCTTGCCTGCCTGTACCAGGTTCATGATGTCGATGACCTGCTTGGGCGCCACGTTTGCCGTGGCCAGGATGATCGCCTTCAGGCCGATGGCGCAGGAAGGAAGGGTCAGGTCGTCGCAGCCGGTGAAGAGGGTAATCTCATCCGTGCTGTATTTTCTCAGGATGCTTGCCAGGAACGGCAGGCTCCCGCTCGTCTCTTTCATACCTACCACGTTGGGGATGGCGATCAGGCGCTCAAAGAGCTCCAGGGTGATGTTGATGCCGGTTGCAGCCGGATGGTTGTACAGCACCAGCGGGATGCCCACCTCGCCCAGCTTCTCATAGTGGGCTACCATGCCGTCGTCTGTGGTGTTGCCGATGGGGGAGAGGACGAGGGCTGCATCTGCCCCGGCATCCTTTGCATCCTGAACCATCTCCAGTGCAGCTGCCGTGGTCTGGGCGCCTGCGCCTGCGATCACATAGCCGTCGCCGATCACTTCCTTGCAGGCTTTGATGCCGGCAATTCTCTCTTCCCTTGTCAGGAATGCATGCTCTCCGCTGGAGCCGCTGAAGGCAACGCCTGCGCAGCCAACGCTCATATAGTATTTTACGTTCTCCTTTAAAGCTTCCAGATCAATGTTCCCAGCCTTGTCAAAGGGTGTGATCAGAGCCGGGAAAACTCCCTTAAATACGATTGATTTTTTCATGTTCTCTACCTCCGTTTTATGACTTTCCAGTTGTCTGCCTGCCTTGCCTAAGGCAGATCCTTTTCTTATCGCTTCTATGTTCTTATAGCTTCTATTTCTTATCGCTTCTATGTACAGGATTGGCTTTTCTTTTTTCTCTTGTTGTATGTGCCGTACCGCAGGATTACAGCAGGCTGATCACATACTCCAGATTCTCGCGGAAGGTGCCGTCCTTGACAAAATTCTTGGCGAACAGGGCGCTTCCCATTGTGAAGGTCCACGGATTCATTGCCTTCACCTTCTCCACTCTCTCCTTGGTGCCGATGCTTCCAGCCAGGCAGACCGGATGTTTTGCCTTCTGCACGAACTCACGGCAGAAATCGTCCACGTTCTCGCCTGTGTAGCGGTATCCGAGAAGGTCTGTCCCGTAAATGCCCTTCGCTGCGAAATCCGCCTCCTGGGCCAGCATCTCCTCCACAGTTCCCTCCAGGATACTCGGTGTCTGGGATACCCTTCCCACGAACGGGCAGTATTTCAGGTTGGTGGTTTTCACATACTCGAACACGCTGTCGAAATACAGGGTTCCCAGCAGATAGTCAAAGCCGCACTCCACGCCCAGCTTTGCGCCTCTCATGCACTCTTCCTCTGTATAGCTTACCACCTCCAGGAAGGTTGTCTTGCCGTTGGCCTTCATCACGTCCACCAGCTGCTTCATAGCCGCCGGCTCCAGGCCGTGATCCTTGAATCCCCAGTATTTTACCGGCAGATCCTTGCAGCTGTCGAACACTTCCAGCGCGTTCGGCACAGTTACGTCGTTGTGGGTCAGCATAACGATTAATTCAGACATGTTGTATCATTCTCCCTTCTCTTTTTTATTGATATCTGCTTTACAGTGTCTTTTCAAAGCAATCGCCCAGGTCATGGAACAGATTGCAGTACATCTCATAGTTGCGGTCGTAGACTGCCTTGTCCGCAGGATTTGCATGGTAGGTGTCCTTGATCTCGATCATGTTGTCCGTGGCGTCCGCTACGCTGGAAAAGATTCCTGTGGCTGTGCCGGCCAGGATAGCAGCTCCCAGGCAGCCGGCCTCCTTGGACTTCACAGTCACCAGCGTGACGTCGTTGATGTCCGCCTTGATCTGATTCCACACCGGGCTCTTGGAGCCTCCTCCGATGGAGCGCACTTCCTTGACCTCGATGCCCATACTCTTGAGCGCCTCCAGGTTTCTCCTGAGGATAAACCCTAAGGACTCCATGATCGCCCTGGCAAAATGCGGCTTCCTGTGATTCAGCGTGAACCCGAACCATACGCCCTTTGCCTTGGCATTTACATCCGGAGCCATCGACCCCTGCAGATGCGGCAGCATCACCAGGCCCTCGCAGCCCGCCGGCACGCTTGCGGCCTCTTTGCTCAGAAGGTCATAGGCATCTCCTGCCCCGGCAGCCTCCACAGCCATCTCCTCGCTGCAGAACTTGTCGCGGAACCACCGAAGCGTCATGCCGCCTGTCGTGAAGGTATGGATCATGTAGGTGTCTGGCAGCGCAAAATAGTGGAGCGGCATCTTCCCGTTGGGGTCGAACACCGGATGGGACACCGGCGCGCAGATTGCCAGAGCTGCCCCGATCGTCTCGGAGAACATCCCCTCCCGGATATTGCCGGCGCCGATCGCGCAGGCGACCTGGTCAAGCGCCCCTGAGCACACCGTCACCTCGCAGGGGATCCCCAGCTCTGCCGCCACCTCCGGGCGCATCTTGCCCACAACCTCGGCGGACTCCACCACCTTGGGCAGCTGCTCCTCCCGGATACCGATGAAATCCAGCAGCTCCGGCCAATACCACTTGTGAATGATATCCCAGGAGGTGGAAGAGCACAGAAGGGAACCCTCTGTACAGAACTCCCCGGTCATGCGGTACAGGAAATAGTCCTCAATCAGAAGGAACTTTGCCGTCTTCGCAAAGATCTCCGGCTCGTTTCTCTTCACCCACAGCACCTTTGACGCCGGCCAGCAGGGTTCAAAGCTGACCTGTCCGGTCACCCGGTAGCAGGCGTCGTCCCCGAAGCGCTCCTTGAACATCTTCGCTTCCTCGTCCGCCCGGTTGTCCATCCACACAATGGCATTGCGCAGCACCCGGCCATCTGCGTCCAGGAACAGAAGCGTCTCGCCCTGGGCGGAAATCGCCAGTGCCGCCTTGTCGTCCTTCTGGATGGGATAAGCCTTCTTCACCTCGGCAAGACCAGCCTTGAACGCATCCCAGTATGTCTCGGCAGCCACCTCCACAAAGTTCACCTGGGGCGTCAGGAGCGCATACTCCTGCGTCGAAACCGCCAGCATCTTCCCCTTGTTGTCAAAGAGTGCAATTTTCAGGGCAGTTGTGCCCAAATCCAGGCCAATCAACAAATCCATGTTGGAAATTCCCCCTTTCCATATTCACCCCTGAAAGATTACATTTATTGTTTGACTGTATCCTATCATCTGGCGGTTCATCCGTCGATTATCTTCTTTGCCCCTCCCTTTACATTCCTTGTTCTCACCTTTTTCCCTCTTCTCTCATATGGCGTTTTTACTTGGTTTTACCGCATTTTTCAGCTTTTATGTTTTGCTTTCCCGCACAAAATCCCTTGACCTTATGCGCAAAATATATTAGTATCTTATGTAAGCCAACAATATCTTGCGGCATTGCAAATATTGACTATCATTAATTATCTTGCTATTTGGAGGGATTGCCATGGCAGCTATTTTCTGGTCGCAGGCCAACAGCTATGAGGGAGATTATCAGATTATCAAGCGGACGCCCCACAGAGAATTTATCGAGGGCTATCACTACCACGATTTCTATGAGGCCCAGTTCTATTTCAGCGATTCCACAGACGAACCGCTGGGCACGATCATGCTCGGGGAGGAGATGTATAAGCCGAGAAGCGGCGACGTGTTCCTGATCAACATGTTTGACCCCCACTACATACAGATGGACTCCAGCAAGCACTACGACCGCTACTGCATGTCCATCTCGCCCACGCTGATGCTGTTCATCTGCACGGAGCACTCCAACCTGTTCACGATATACAACAAAAATAACCAGCACTATCCGCTGATGCACATGACCACGCACCAGCAGGAGACCTTTCTCACGCTGTACCAGCAGTTTGAACGCTTCCTCCGGGAGATCGAACACGGCAAGCGGTTCCTGGAGCAATCGCTGCTGTTCGGCATCATCGCCCTGCTGTACAACATCTACTACTCCGACACCCAGATTACAGCCACTGACTCCCTGCACATGTCTGTGCTCACCAAGCTGGTGCGCTATATCGACGACCATATCGCGGACGACCTGTCCCTGAAGACGCTGTCAGAGGTGACCAACTTCAGCACCTACCACCTGTGCCGCATCTTCAAGAAGAACACAGGCACAACCCTGAACAAGTACATCGTCTCCAAGCGGATTGAGAATGCCAAGCTTCTGCTTGCGGGCTCCGCCTCCATCCAGAACATCAGCAAGGAGGTCGGCTTTAACAACTACAACCACTTCTACCGCTGCTTCCGCCAGATTGTGGGCCTAAACCCCGCCGACTACCGGGAAATCCTGGAGACCGAAGGCGAGGAGGGCCTCAACCGGGCGACCCTCACCTCCCCCGGGAAGCGCTGAGGCTGTATCCGTCACGGCACCGGTATTTGCTGTCCGCCGCCCGGCAAGGGCCCGCCTCTGCAAACACAGCAAAGGTCTGCCGCTGCGGGCACGGCAGATGTTTCACCAGACTTGCCGCTTACCGCGCAAAAAGAGCCAGGAACCAGAGGCTTCCGCTGCCTACGGAAACCTCTGGCCCCTGGCTCTTTTTTTTATCTCTGTTTTACCGCTAGTGCCAGTGTACCAAGGGACAATACGGTCTTTGTACACCGGCACTATCTGCGCGTCACAGCCACTTCTGCATAGCGGCCCCTCTCTCCGGCGGCAGGCAGTTATCCGCGTACGTGCGCATAAAACCTTTCTTCACTCGCGGAGGCGGCAGGACAAGCTTCTCCCTGCGTCTTGCCAGCTCCTCCTCAGGCACTCTCAGCTCCAATTTGCGCGCCTCGATATCGATCTCGATGAGGTCACCCTCCTCAATCAGGGCGATCGTACCGCCCAGGGCAGCCTCCGGCGACACATGGCCCACGATCGGCCCATGGCAGAAGCCGGAAAAACGCCCGTCCGTGATCAAGGCCACGCTCTCATCCAGCCCCAGGTTCACAATCGCCTCCGTGGCTTCCATGATTTCCACCATGCCAGGCGCCCCCACCGGCCCGCAGTAGCGCACAACCACCACGTCTCCCGGCTGCACCACGTCATTCACAATCGCCTCGTGGGCTTCCCGGTCGCTGGAGTACACCTTGGCCTTGCCCACAAAGTGGTGCATGGCCGGCCGCACCGTGGAGGAGCGGATGACTGCCCCGTTGGGCGCCAGATTCCCCTTGAGGATCGCCAGGCCACCATCCGGCGTCATAGGATTGTCCAGGCTGCGGATAATCTCGTTGGGCCTGGACGGGGCAGCCTTTAAAATGTCGCCCAGCGTCTTCCCGCACACGTTCAGGCACTCCAGGTGGAGCTGCCCCTCAATCTGTTTGAAAATAGCTGGAACCCCACCCAAAGGATAGAGGGAATCCACCCCGTACTTTCCGTTGGGGCGGATATTGACAATACACGGCGTGGAATGGCTGAGGTTCTCGAAATCATCCAGGGACAACGGGATATCCAGCTCGTTGGCGATGGCGATCAGGTGCATCACCGCGTTGGTGGAGCCGCCGATGGCCAAGTCCATGCGGATGGCATTTTCCAGCGATTCCCTTGTGATGATCTTGGAGGGAACCAGCCCCTCAAATACCATTTCCACAATCCTTCTCCCCATGCTCCGGCAGCTGGTGAGCTTATCGGTGTACACTGCCGGGATTGTGGAGGATCGGGGCAGCGTCATGCCCAGGGCCTCTGTCAAGATCTGCATGGTATTGGCCGTCCCCATGGACGGACAGGCGCCCATCGTGGGGCAGGCACCGTACTCCGCCGCCGTTACCTCCTCCTCTGTAGCCGTCCCCTTGGAGGCTTTCCCATAGCACAGCTCTGTCACGTCACAGAGCATAAATGGCTGGCTGTTGAGACATCCTGTCAGCATCGGGCCTCCCGTACAGCAGATGGTGGGGATATCCAGCCTTGCCGCAGCCAGGATCGTGCCTGGGACAATGTTGTCGCAGCTGGACAGCAGCACAAGGCCGTCAAAATGCTGAATGCTGCTGACCACCTCGATGCTCCCTGCCACCAGATCCCGCATAGCCAGATCCATACACATCTTGTCCGTTCCGATGGCCACCTCCGCGCAGGTGGACGGCACCCCGAACTCAAAGGGGATTCCCCCCGCCTGCCAGACGCCCTGCTTGATAGCGTCCGCCAGCTGGCGAAGGTGGGTGTGCCCCGCCGAATTCTCACTGAATGTGTTGGCGATGCCGATATGTGGCTTGTACGGCAGCTCCTCCGGCGTATAGCCGCTTCCCTTGTACACCGCTCTGGCATGGGCCGCCTTCGGCCCGTCAAAGTTCTCCTTCAAAAATCCCATAAAAACCTCCCTTTCTCCTGTTTGCCAAGATCCCCTCCTGGCTCCTTCCTTCTGCAAAAGGCCCGCTCTGCATACGGAAACCTTCACCAAAACATACGCCTGCACATGCCGCAGGCACGCCTTTTTTATAAGGATACCTGCAAACGTTCTCCGCGTAAATCACATATATTGCTTTGCTTTTCCCCTCTGTTGCGTAAATGAATGCGCGAATCCAGCAATTCCCTTCCTTTCAGAGATTGCGGCAGGCATGAGATATCTTGCTTTGATAAGGCATCCCGCTTGCCCTTCCCAGGCGCCCTGGGGTAAGGTAGAAGGAGACAGTCGCGTATAAACAAAAATGAGTTGGGAGGATTTCTTTATGGATATGAATCAGATTGTCATGTGGCTGATGGGCATCTGCGCGCTGATTGGCGGCCTTGACCGGATCACCGGCTGCCATCTGAAGCTGGGGGACGCCTTTGACGAAGGCTTCCACGCCCTGGGGGAGCTGGCTCTTGGCATGACCGGGATGCTCTGCCTTGCCCCGGTGATCGCGGATCTTCTAGCCCCTGCCCTCTCCCCGGTGTTCCGCGCCCTGGGCATGGATCCTTCCGTCATCGCCACCCTGATTGCCAACGACATGGGCGGCTATTCCCTGGCCATGGAGCTGTGTGACACTCCGGATGCCGGCCTCTTTTCCGGCGTCTTCGTGGCCTCCATGCTGGGCTGTACCCTGGTCTTTACCATCCCTGTGGCCTTCCACATCCTGGCGGAGGAGGACAAGCCCTATTTCTCCTATGGCCTGCTTCTTGGCATCCTCACCATCCCTGTGGGCTCCCTATTGGGCGGACTGCTGGCTGGCTTTTCCCTGGATATCATTCTGCCCAATTCTGTCTTTCTGATTCTGCTGTCCGTCTTGCTTGCCCTGGCGCTCTGGCGTGCGCCAGATGGGACAATCCGCTGCTGCCTAGCCGCTGGGAAACTGATCACCGCCCTAACCTACATCGGCCTCACCGCTGCCGCCTTCGGCTACCTCACCGGCGTCACCCTGATCCCCGGCATGATGCCGGTCATGGACGCCATGGCTGTCGTGGCCGCCTGCGGCGTCACCCTCCTGGGCACCTTCCCGCTCCTGCGCATCCTGACCCGCCTTCTCCGAAAACCTCTGGGGAAACTTTCACTCCTCATGGGCGTGGACACAGAGAGCACCGACGGCCTCGTCTATTCCCTGGCCAACTCCGTCCCTGTCTATAAGATGATGGGGCACATGGGCAAAAAAGGGATTGTCCTCAACACTGCCTGGCTTGTCTGCGCCACCGCTGCCCTGGGCGATCATCTGGCCTTCACCTCCAGCGTCCAGCCAGATTACCTCCTTCCGCTCATCGCCGGGAAGCTGCTGGGAGGGCTGCTGGGCGTCCTGCTGGCGCTGAGATTTCCTGGGCCTGCCGGGAACACAGGAAGCTGCCCCACCCTTAAATCTCCGGGGCAGACTTCTGGAGGATGGTCACCGGGGGCACCGAGCGGTCGTCCGTAATCATATCGATGATTACCGTGCCCTTTGCGGCAAATGCCTGCTCCAGCACCTCGTCAATCTTCGCCGGGTCGTCCAGACGGATGCCGGTCAAGCCGCAGGCCTGCGCCAGCTTCGCATAGTCCACCGGATAGATCTCGCAGGCGTTGGTGTTGGCCCCGAATTTGGAATGCTCGGCATAATACTGGTAGCCCAGCATCTCATTGTTCAGCACGACGCACACCACGTCGATCCCTTCCCTCTTGCAGCACTCCAGCTCGCTCCACGCATGGGCAAAGCCGCCGTCGCCGGTAATACAGAATACCTTCCTGTCCGGCTGAGCCACCTTCACGCCCATGGCCATCGGAAGTCCCCAGCCAAGGCCTGCCATGCCTCTTGGCAGATAGAATCCCCGGCCTTCCTTGGCTGTAATGTAATTCGCAATCCAGATGGAGGAGAAGCTTGCGTCCGCCACCAGCATGTGATCCTTGTCCAGATGCTTCTCCAGTTCCGCCATCAGCCTCTCCGGCTTCACAGGGGGCTTGTCCGCCAGGGTGGTCACATCCTGGATCTCCGCCTTATGTTGCGCTCTCGCCTCCGCAATGGCCTTCTCCACCTCCGCACGCTTGGAGGCACGCAGGCTTCCGTCCAGCTTAGCCATCTCCGCGTCCAGGGCTGCCAGGGTCGCTTTTGCATCGCCTGCCAGGCGGAGCGCCTCATAATTCCTTCCGATCTCGCATGGATCCATATCGATATGGATGAAGGAGGCGTTCTTCGGCAGCAGCGTCCAGCTGTCCGTGCCGTTCTGGTTGGTGCGGTTGCCCACCAGGAGCACCACGTCAGCCTCCTGGATCATGGGGCGCATGTATTTCGCCATGCCTCTTCTGTCCATGATGTAAGCGCTTACGCCCATGGTCAGCGGATGCGTCTCATCCACAGAACCCTTGCCCATCAATGTGGTCATAACCGGCATCGAATACTTCTCCTGGATGGCGCAAAGCTCTGCCTGAGCCTTGGAGGAAATGACGCCGCCCCCTGCGTAGATCACCGGATTCTTGGCGTTCATCAGAAGCTCTGCGGCCTCCTTGACCTTCCCTGTATCTGCCACCGGCCTCTCCAGCGGGTAATTGCCCAGGTTCATCGTCCGGTAGAACGTATGCTCATACTTGGTATCATCGTTGAACACATCCACCGGGAAAAGCAGCACTGCCGGCCCCGGACGTCCGCTGGAAGCGGCTGTGAAGGCCATATCAATGTAATCCTCAATGCGCTCCTTGCAGTATACGGTCTTCACAAACTTGGCGCAGCTGGCGAACATCTCCTCGTGCTTGATCTCCTGGAAGGCGTTCTTGTCATAGTCCGGGAGCCCTACCTGCTGTACAATGGCCACAACCGGATGGGAGGCGGTCAGGCACTCCATCAGCCCCGGCACCAGCAGGGTAGCTGCCGGCCCGTTCTGCGCCGTGACCACCGGCACCTTGCCGCTGGCCATCCCGTATGCCTGGGCCATATAGCTTCCGGTATTTTCCTGGCGGTAAGCAATCTGGCGGATTCCGGCCTCCATGCAGGCCAGGACGATCTTCGTTGGATTGCTCTGCCCGAATAAATACTCCACCCCATGGCGCCTGAGGCAGGCCGCCACTGCCTGTGCGTTTGTCATCTTTACCGTTGTCTCTCTCATCTGTGTTCTCCTTTCTGAAACATCGGGGCGGAAACCTGGGAAATCTGTTATGGCTAACGTCCGGTGTACCTATGCTTTTGTCTGTCTGTGCCATCGCTGATATGCATGGTTTCCGCGCCCGGCAACTTCTTTCCTTCGCACACAATAAAAAGCAACAGGGATGCCAACCTTCCTGACATCCCTGTTTTTTGTGCAAATGTATGATTTTCCTGCCCACGTCTTTGTTCAACAGTTCCAAAAATCCTCCCTTGTCACGTGCAGCTTCCTGAACGCCCTCTGCCATTTACGATAAATTAATATAGATTAAATCATCCTAAATCCATTGCCTAGCCTGCGCCTTTTTGCTATCCTAATATATATCTAGCACAACAAAACTGATCACAACAAGGAGTGATATGCCTATGAAGCCAGTCATTGCCGTCCTCACAGAAAACGATACCGACCGCACCCATCTGTGCAGCACGCTGCGGACGCTGTTCTCCTCCTACCTGGAGGTCGTCCCGCTGACCCTTTCCACCGCCCGGACCCTTCCGGTTCCTCCGAAGGCCGTCCTTGTAAACATGATCTCCCTGCCCTACGCGGAGAGGCTTTTCCCGGAGAGCCACATCCTCTACGCCACCCGTTTCCTGAACGGCAACAATTTGGACCGCCTGATGAGCCTTCCCGGCGGCAAGGAGGTGCTGGTGGTCAACAAGCCCCGCCAGGTTGCAGAGGAGATGGTCTCCAACCTGCTCACCTTGGGCATCAACCACTTAAAGCTCATCCCCTACTGGCCAGGCTGCGATATGGACACCTCCTCCTTCGACACAGCCGTGTATGCAGGATTCCGCTACTACTGCCCGGATCACATGAAAAACTACATCGACCTGGGCTTTCGCTCCCTCATGCCCTCGGTGCTGACCAAGATCATCAAAATCTATGATCTCCCCTCGGACTTCATGGATCAGATCCACATCCAGTCTGTGAAACTTGTGGTGGACGGCCTCTTCCGCCTGCGCAATTCTTTTGCCAAGGCTACTTATGACCGCAAGAGCTTTGAACAAGCCTTCCTGCTCAGCGCCAATGCCCTCGTCACCATCAACGACAGCGGGACAGTCACCGCCTTCAACAACACCGCCTCATCGCTGTTTGGCATCCCATATACGGAGGCCATTGGCCGGCCTTACCGGGAAATTTTTGCCTCCCACCGGCAGCTTTTGTCCCTGCTGGAGTCCGGCCGTCCGGTATCTGAGCAGACGGTACGCATGAAAAACCAGGCCTTCCTTGTCACCCTCAACCGGGTGGATATCCAGGCAAAGACGCATATCTTCCTGAGCATCCTCCCCGCCAAGACAATCCTCCGCACCTCCGAGCAGACACGGGAAGCCCTGGGGGACATGGGCTTTCACGCCAGGTACACCTTCCAGGACATCAAGGGGACTTCCCCTGCCATCCGCCGGGCAGCCAAAGTGGCCTCTGTCTTTGCCAAGAGCGACAGCACCATCCTGATCACTGGGGAGAGCGGCACTGGAAAGGAGCTGTTCGCCCAGTCCATCCACAACGCCTCCCGTCGGGCCGGGAAGCCTTTTGTGGGCGTCAACTTTGCCGCCCTTCCAGAGACATTGATCGAGAGCGAGCTGTTCGGCTACGAGGAGGGCGCTTTCACCGGGGCCAGCAAGGGAGGCAGGCTTGGCCTGTTCCGGATTGCCCACACCGGGACAATTTTTCTCGATGAGATCGGGGACATTTCCCCAGCAGTGCAGAACCGCCTGCTCCGCGTACTGGAGGAGCGGGAGATTATGCCCGTCGGCTCTACCCGGGTCATCCCCGTGGACGTGCGGATCATCTGCGCCACCAACAAGGATCTGCCCCAGATGGTGGCGGAAGGCCGTTTCCGGGAAGACCTCTACTTCCGCTTAAAGACCCTGCGTCTCATCCTTCCTCCCCTGCGGGAGCGGCCGGAGGATATCCCCGAGCTTCTCTCCTCCATGCTGGGCGGCCGGACACTCCCGGAGGCTTTGACCCGCCGCCTGAAGGCTTATCCCTGGCCCGGAAACATTCGGGAGCTGAAATCCTTCGCAGAAAATGCGGAGCTGTTCGGCGAACTTCCCTATGACGACCCAGACGAGCAGGAAATATGGGACAGTGTGGCAGACGCCTTCTTCGCCGACGCCTCCTGCTCGCTTCTGGATGAGTCTCCCGCGCTCTCGCCAGACGACCTTCTGATCCTAAAATGTATCCAGGAAGCGTCGGATGCCGGACAGAGCATCGGCAGAAGCTCTCTCGCCCGGCTTCCCCTGTTAAAGAGCCGGGGACTCACCGAGGCGAAACTGAAAAACCACCTGAAAAAACTGGAAAATGCCGGATACACCAAGACAGGGCGTACCCGGCAGGGAATCTCCCTGACTCCCCTTGGACAAGAGCGGGCAAGGGAGGAGACAGGGGGATGACAAAGATTCTTAAAGCAGACAGCCAGCCTTATCCGCCGTCCCTCTCACCGAACACCGACTGGTCCCTCCCCTGCTTCTTTGCCTCGTAGAGCAGATGGTCTGCCTTGCGGTACAGCTTGCTCAGGCTGTCCCCCCGTTTTGCGGGCAGCACGCCGATACTCAGCGTCACCTCATGGACTGCCGCCGGGAGGATATCCCCCACGCCCCTCTTGAGGTTCCCCATCGATTTCTCGATCTCCTCCCGGGAGAGGGGGAGATTGAGCAGGGCCACAAACTCATCGCCGCCCAGCCGGCCCAGTATCCCCTTATCGGAGAACTCCCTCCGCAGGTTATCCGCCACGGACTTTAAGACCCGGTCTCCCTCTGGATGCCCGTACCGGTCATTGATCTCCTTGAATTTGTCCACATCCAGGATCAGAAAATATCCGCACTTTTTTCCACCCGGATATCCCTCGTCCTCCAGCATGCTGTCACCCGCCTGGAAGAATTGCCCCCGCCCCATCAGGCCGGTGAGGCCGTCCAGCCTCGCCTCATAGTACAGGTAATTGAAATTCTTCTGGTACATTATGACCACGATAACCACCAGGAGCGCCAGGGAGATCATGCCCAGCAGGAACTGAATCTGCAGGTGCAGGATGTCATAGGTGGCCTCCTCCGGCAGGATCAGCTGATACCTGCCCATTGCACTGTCTATGCGGTCGGTAAAGTAGAAGGCTACGCTGAAGGAGGACAGGAGAACCAGCACAATCATCACCGGGATCCCTCTCCTGCCGTGCGTAAAGGCCGCGTGGAGGCTGTCCAGCATCCGGATACGCCGGAACAGCTTGCCAATATAATGGGAATGGTACAAGAGATAGCACACTAGGACAATCATGTCCGTGAGCAGCACGGAGAGGTAGAAGTCCCATTTTCCCACATCATCCAGCGTATTGGCTATCCCATATCCCATCTCCGGGAACAGCCCGCCCATAAAGGCATACACGATACAGGTGTGGATAGACCGGCCTATGGTGGACACGATCAGGCTTCCTGCCAAGGGATGGCGGCTCTTCTGCACCACATAGTACAGCGCTCCCACAACAAGCCCGAACAGCATGCGGGAAACGACGCTCAGCAGAAAGCTTTCCAGCGGCTTCCCGCTCATAATTGGGGAAAAAATAGCGTCCCCGGCGCCCACATAGAAGGCGGAAGCCTTCCACATGGAGGCAAGTCCGAACACCATCCCCACCAGAGCGGACTCTATGGGAGACAGGATGCAGCCCGCCACCAGCACTGGGATATAGACAAAGGTCAGGGAGATCGGCTCAATATGTACATATCCAAGAAAGGAGAAGGACATGAACAGCTCCACCGCGATCAGGCCCCACAGGACATAGCCGTTATGCCGCCTTCCCTCTCTTCTTTCCTGTATCTTTTCCTTACGCAGCTCTTCCGTCAACTGTCCAGCTATCATGCCCCGCGCCTCCTTCCTCTCGTCCTGCCGCTCTGTCTTTCTGTCCCGTCTTCCCATTCTCCGCCATGGTGGGATCATCTTTCCATCCTGCCGTCCTTCTACCGTTCTCCGATCCTCTGCACGTCCGCAGCCGCCGGCTGCCGTTCCCTCCATCTCCGGAAAAACAAGGCGAAGCAAAAGAGATGCACAGCCAGCGTCACCGTCCAGGTAATCGGATAGGACAGGTACAAGACGAACAGCGACCGGTGCATGGCGAACACCGTGTAAATCCACACAATCCGCAAGCCGCAGGCGCCCAGAAGCGTCACGACTGTGGGCGTCACAGCCGCCCCCAGCCCCCGGATAGACCCGCAGGCCACGTCCATCATCCCGCACAGAAAATAGGGCAGGCAGATCACGTGGATCCGGTCCAAGCCATAGGCGATTACCTCCGGGTCTGAGGAGTAGATGGCAAGGAGCTGACGGCCCGCAAAAACTGCCGTCAGGCCAAGGCATAGGCCAACGGCTGTCACACAGGCAAGGGTATAGGCCAGCACCTTGGCCACCCGCTCCGGCTTGCGCGCTCCCACATTCTGGCTGGTAAAATTCAGCGACGCCTGGTAGAAGGAATTCATCGCCGTATAGACGAATCCCTCAATATTGGCCGCCGCCGTATTGCCTGCCATCGCGATATGGCCGAAGGAATTCACCGAGGACTGGATCAGCACGTTGGATATGGAGAAAACAGCCCCCTGCACCCCGGCGGGAAGGCCAATCCGCAGGATGCGGAACAGCTTGTCCTTCACAATCCGCAGGTGCCTGAGGCATACTCGGTAATTTGCCTCGCTGCGCACAAGGCAGGCGATCACCAAAACTGCGGAGATACACTGGGACACCGTTGTGGCGATGGCCACTCCGGCCACCCCCATATGTAAATTGCGCACAAAAAAGATATTCAAAAATACATTGATCACCCCGCCGGCAAACAAGAATGCCAACGGCCTTCTGGTATCCCCCACCGCCCGCAGGATACCCGCCCCGAAATCGTATACCATCATCGCCGGCATCCCGGCAAACACAATACGCATATAGAGGATGGCCTGATCCAGCACCTCCGGCGGCGTCCCCATCAGCGTCAGCACCGGGGCCGCCAGAAAGTAACCCACGGCAATCAGCCCCAGGCCGCACAGAAAGCCGAGAAGCACGGAGGTGTGGACGACCTCCTCCACATTTTTCCAGTCCCTCGCCCCGTAAAACTGCGCCATAACCACGCTTCCGCCCGCCGACAACCCTAGAAAGAGATTGACAATCAGGTTGTTGAGGGCGCTGGTGGAGCCGACAGCCGCCATGGCGTCGCTCCCGGTAAACTGCCCCACCACAATAATATCGGCCGCGTTGAACAGAAGCTGCAGGATCCCGGAGGCCATAAGCGGAACCGAGAACCAGAGCAGCTTGCCCAACAGCGGCCCATTGCACATATCAATTTCATTTTTCTGTCCCATACATAGATGCTTCCCCTCGTACACAGTGCTTTCTCTGGCATCCGCCACAGAAAGCCTTCATCCTCTGTCCCTGCGTTATCTACCGCATCGGTGTACAAGGGGCGTATGATCCCTTGGTACACCGACGCCGTCCATAGCTCATCATAATGTTATGGAAACAGCTTGTCAATAGATATCTTTCACAAGGGCAATGTGCCTACATATCTTTCACAAGGGCAATGCGCCTACATATCTTTCACAAGGGCAATGCGCCTTGGCATACCGGCGCTTTTTCCGGGGAGCAAGGGTCATAAAAGGAAGATCCACAGAAGCATAGCCAGCGGGACAACATATTTGCGGGGATGATGCCACAAGTCGCTCTCCGTCTTCCAGCCGCGGATCGGATGCCGCCATTCCAGAAAGACCGACAGGGCCGCGCTTTGCATAGAAAACAAGAGTGCCGCCCCCACATGCAGAAAACGGATGCCGCCGCCCGCGATCTGCCAGCTGCACAGATAAATGCCTGCCTCCAGCCCGTTGGCTGCAAAGAGAAATAGGCCGTATCCCAGGCAAAACCGTCTCACCTGCCCTGGAAGCGTGCGGAGCGCCTGCTCCAGGTCGGGGTCGCCGGACAGCAGGGTACAAAGAGGCGTATTCATGCTTAGGACTGCCAGGCCAACGGGGAACAGCTCCCCGCCTGGAAAGGCGCCGAACAGCAGCGGCAGAAAGCAGGCAGCCGCCCACAGGCCTGCGGTATTGATCAGGTAGCTCTTGTTCTCCGTCAGATACCGCGCAAGATAGGCGCACACGCTCCCGGTACCGCCTGCATGCCGGGCAGCCTTCCCCCTTCTCCTTTTCTTTCCCGCAGCGGCATGGTAAAAATCATAGGCGTCCGCAGAGGCCAGATACCCCACTGCCGCCAGAAAACTGGCCGCAGCCGCAGCGAGGACTGCCGCCCACCGGCGCGCCAGCAAAATGACAGCCAGAATGCCAGCGCCCCAGAAAAACGGCAGCACAGCATGCTTCTTCCGGTACATCCCATATCCCGCCGCCGTCACCACACAGGCCATGCACCCGCAGAAAACGGCAAGGGCAATTTCCCCTGCGCCCCAGGAGGATACGGCAAGGAACAGCGCCCATACCAGCAGGGTTTTGGTGAGCAGGGCATGTGCCCCCAGCACTCCCACATAGGCAAAGACAAAGCTTCGGCTGTCAAAGGGCAGCATCAGCATGCCCTGCATAAGCTCCCTCGCATGCCGCCCGGCAAGCGCCTGCCACATAACGCCTGCGGTAAAGACGGCGGAAGTCAGGTAAAGGACGAACGGCGCGGCCGCAGCCTGCAGCCCGGCCGCATGCACCGCAAGGAACAGGACGCCTGCGGCCAGCAGGCTTTTCCTGGCACTCTCATATCCTGCGCCGAAGAACTGTTTCGCGAACGCTTGTACAAGCTTCCCCATTCGCCAGCACCTCCCGTATGTTCCCGGCAGCGATCTCACCGCCGGTGAATGTCCGGCGGATCCTGCCCTGCTCCAAAACCAGCACACGGCTGGCGGTCAGGCAGATGCTCTCCAGGATATGGGACGAAAACAGCAGCGTCCCATACTGCTTATAGTCCCCCATGAGCTGATACAAAAACTCCGTGCTCTGGAAGTCCAGCCCGTTCACCGGCTCGTCCAGCAGCAGGAGCTTGGGCCGCAGGGCAAAGGCTGTGATCAGATAGGCTTTTTTCCGGTTGCCGGTGGACAGCTCTTTCAGGAGGACATCCGTATTCTCCTGGAAATGGAAGCCCTTGACCAGCCCGGACACATCCGGCAGCGGAACGCCGTAGGACGCGGCGGCATATGCCAGATACTCCCGAAAGGTGAAATACGCAAAGGAGCGGTCTTCCGCGAAGGCCACGTACCGGCTCCGCTTAAATGCCCTGTCCCGAAAGGTGAACCCATGGCCCTCCCATGCCGCCTTGTCCAGGCGGCAGCCCGGCAGCAGGCCAGCCACCGTCTTGATGAAGGTCGTTTTCCCCGCTCCGTTCAGCCCAATCAGCCCCACCACTTCCTTTTCCATCAAATCTAGGGAGAAGCCCGAGAGGACCGGATGCCCGGCAGTGTACCAGGCGCTCAAATTGCGCAGGGAGAGAAGGGCTGTGCCGTCCATACCGCTCACCTCCGCTCATCCCGGTCTTTTTTCCAGAGCGCGTAGGCGGAGGACAGGAAACCGATGCCCAGGGCCAGGTACAGCGCGGCGAATGGCAGATTCATAGTAACCAAGCTGAATATCAGGCAGGCGATAAAAGTAAGCCCGAGAGTGAAACGAACATAACAGTGACGCATATGCATACCTCCTAAATCGAAAGGCACAAGGCCTTCTCCTAAATCGAAAGGCACAAGGCCTTTGTTCTTGTCACAAGGCAAGCATACACCCAAACCGTCCGCTCTGCGGGAATGTCCGCGAACGGCAGGTTTTTGGCCGCGAAAAAGGAGCTGCCGCACGGATGGCTCCGTACAGCGGCTCCTTGCGTCCTGTCAACGATTCTGGAGTGTTGGAGTGTGAACCGGCTGAAATCCCAGCGTAGCCACCGCCTGGAAGACGCCGTCTATATATTCTGTGCAAATGGTTCCGTCGTATCGCTCCACCGCCGTCTGCGCGCTTTTCAGCCCCCAGCCGTGGAGGGCTTTCTCTTCCTTTGTGGTCGGAAACTCTGCGCCTTCCTGTATTGGCGCGCGTCCACAGCCGTTTTCCACCTTGATCAGGAGCATGGCATGGATGCGCCGGATGGTCAGCTTGAGGAAACGCAGGCTGTCCGGAGCTGTCTCTGCCGCTTCCAGGGCGTTGTCCAACAGGTTTCCCAACACGGCTGTCAGATCCACGCTGCGGATATTGGTATTGCGGGGATATTCGATGCTGACCTTTGTCCGGATCTTCTTCTGCCCGGCCAGCGCCAGCTTGCTGCTGATGAGATAGTCCACGGCCTTATCCCCTGTCCAGGCCGTCTGGGAAATCTCCCGGACAGGCGCCCGCAAGTCCTCACAGTATCTCGCCGCCGCATCCATATCCCCCTCCCTAAGGCACTGGTAAATCGCCTCGATATGGTTGTGCAGGTCGTGGTACAGCTTGGCGTTGTCCGCGTAGGTACGGCGCAGCGCCTGATAGTCCCGCTCCAAAATTTCCGCCTGCTCCTGCTTCAGCCGCGCAATTTCCTGCTCCATCTCCCGCTGCCGGTTCAGCCGGTAAAACAGCACGGAAAACAGCAGCACCATCGAAAGGATAATCCAGGTGCCCGTTCGGCTGTCGTCCAGGGGCAGGACTGTCTGCTCGGAGAGGGTGACCGCGCCAAGCAGCCCCAGCACAGCTGCTGCAGATGCCACCCGCCCCAGCGCAGCCGCTGCGGATGCCGCCTGCCCAGGCACAGCTGCTGCAGATGACGCCTGCCCAGGCACAGCTGCTGCGGATGCCGCCTGCCCAGGTATACGGGCTTGTCCTTCCCGCTTCGCCAGAATCGCTGCGATGCCCAGCATCCCCAGCCGCACCAGCCAGATGCCTGCCCAGCGCTCCGGGGCAGCCGGACCGGCGAAGTCTTCCGAGCGAAACAGGATGCCCAAGCCGGCCTGCAGCAGGAAATCCCACAGCCCTATGCCGATCTCATAGGAGATAGCCAGAAACAGGCAGACATTGCATTTTTCCCGCAGGGCATACCATGCCGCCGCTGCAATCACCAACGCCTCGGCAGCCATCACCGTCACGCCGTTACCGGGCAAAAACACCGCCTGCAGGAAGGTTGCAAGGCCGCCCCCCGCAGCGGACACAAGCCATACCTTCCGCTCCAGGGAAACGCCTGACAGCCCTGCGGCAAAAGCAAGCCCCAGCAGCAGCCGCAGCTCATTTGTGAGAAGGGAAGAAAGCATAAAAACCCCATCCATCATATGTGAGCCCCCCAGAACTGATTGATCTGTCTTTTGACCTCCTGCAGATGGGAGCGGCTGACCGGAAGCTGCTCGCCGTTCTTCAGGATGGCCATGCTGTCCTGAATCTTCATAATCTGAATGAGGTTGACGATATAGCCCCGGTCAATAAAGAGGAACTCCGGCGCATGCAGCTCGTCAAACACCTGCTGCAGGCTCTTCCGAACCTTTGCAGTCCCGGCGCTGGATACGATGCAGGCATTCTTGCCGTCCCGCCGGATATAGAAAATATCCCTGTATGGGATTTTCTCCATGCGGTTTGCCGTCCTGACTATGTATTCCTGCCCGTCCTCCAGCTCGATGAGCTTGGCAGCGTCCGCCACGGCATCAGCCAGCTTCTCTTCCAGATTATGCTTCGGCACATAGCGGAAAATAGACAGCTCAAAAGCGTCGATGGCGTATTCCGTGTGGGAGGTCACAAAGATGATCCGGACATTCGGCAGGAAACTCCGCACCCTCTGGGGGATTTCCATCCCGCCAATCCCCGGCATCTCAATGTCCAGCAAAATCAAATCATAAAAGAATCCGTCGTCGGTGATATCACAAAGCAGGTTGCGGCTCTGTGTGTAGGCCGTAATCTCACAGCCGGTCCCCTCCGCCTGCAGGCGCTCCCTGACAATTCGTTCCTGCAGGGCGACAAACCGTTCTTCGTCGTCGCATATCGCTATTTTTATCACATGTGTCACCTCTGTGGAAAGTATGTACTGCCCGGACTGCTGGGTATTGCTTGTCCGTTTCACTCAACCTTAGCATACCACACAATCGTCCACTTATCTATTTCTATAAAAAAGTTAGACACATCCTGAGATATCATTTATAATTTCCGTTGCAAGTGGTTCGCCCCTCTGTGGTTCTATCATATTATTCTCGTCATTTTCTCAAAAAAAGAATTAATACAGATCGCTTCTGTTCTTGACTGCACCTATCACGCCAGTTTCACAACGAATGACACAGAGGAAGAAATATAATAATAATGACATGCTTTTAATATGCGCCAGATAATGAAGACGAGGCTTAGTCCTGCTTCCGGAAATGATACTTTCTAAGCGTTGTAACAAGTATAAAAATATGTGTTTAACTTATTGGCAAATACTTTTATATGTGTCATATTATAGTTGTCAGGAGGAACAACTACATGAAAAGTTATTCATCACGGGAGGTCTTAAAAATACTGAAAGCTGATGGATGGTATGAAGTGAATTGTGTAGGAAGTCACCACCAATTCAAGCACCCAACCAAAAAGGGGCGTGTAACCTTAAATACCCCGGAAAACGCTTGATAGTATCGAGAGACAGTCAGGGCTACTATTCCGGTAGCCCCGGCACTCCCCAAATTCAATAGATAGGAGATGTAAGCCCATGAAAAAAGTAGAACGCTATTTCTATCCGGCTGTATTCACTTATGAACCAGAACAGGAAATTGCAGTCACTTTTCCAGATTTAGACGTTGCCACAAGTGGAGAAAATGAAGATGACGCACTTATTTCCGCTCGTGAATTGCTTGGCTGCGTCCTCTATGGTCTGGAGGAGGACGGGGAACAAATCCCCACGCCTACACCGCTTTCCAAGGTTGATACAAATGAAAATGAACGTGTTGTGCTTGTTGATGTATATATGCCCTCTATTCGCATGGCGCAAGTAAACCGTTCTGTAAACCGCACTGTAACGCTCCCGGCATGGTTAAACGCCGCCGCTCTGGAAAGAAATGTGAATTTCTCTCAAATTCTTCAAGACGCATTAAAAAAAGAATTGCATTTAGGTTAAGCCATATAAAGCAAGGGACTATCTATTTCCCGGCAGCCCCTTCATGCATATATTTGTGTATCACGTGGCAAAATTTAGGGCTTCCGCTGACTTTTTACATCAACGAAAGCCCTTGATTTTACGCTATTTCTTAGAACTTCCCAGCCTTCGCAGCTTCCTCAATCGCCACAGCTACGGCTACGGTAGCGCCCACCATCGGGTTGTTGCCCATGCCGATCAGTCCCATCATCTCCACGTGCGCCGGTACGGAGGAAGAGCCTGCGAACTGCGCGTCGGAGTGCATACGGCCCATCGTATCGGTCATGCCGTAGGAAGCAGGGCCTGCCGCCATGTTGTCCGGGTGCAGGGTACGGCCTGTGCCGCCGCCGGATGCCACGGAGAAGTATTTCTTACCTGCCTCCGTGCGCTCCTTCTTGTAGGTGCCTGCCACTGGATGCTGGAAGCGGGTGGGGTTGGTGGAGTTGCCGGTGATGGACACGTCCACGTTCTCCTTCCACATGATGGCCACGCCCTCGCGCACATCGTTGGCGCCGTAGCAGTTGACCTTCGCGCGGGCGCCGTCGGAGTATGCCTTGCGGAATACTTCCTTCAGCTCGCCGGTATAATAATCATACTCTGTCTCCACATAGGTGAAGCCGTTGATGCGGGCGATGATCTGGGCGGCATCCTTGCCCAGGCCGTTCAGGATCACGCGCAGCGGCTTCTGGCGCACACGGTTAGCCTTCTCCGCGATGCCGATGGCTCCCTCTGCGGCGGCAAAGGACTCGTGGCCTGCCAGGAAGCAGAAGCACTCGGTCTCCTCCTCCAGCAGCATCTTGCCCAGGTTGCCATGGCCGAGCCCAACCTTTCTCTGGTCAGCGACGGAACCGGGGATACAGAATGCCTGAAGGCCCTCGCCGATGGCAGCGGCAGCGTCCGCAGCCCTCTTGCAGCCCTTCTTGATGGCGATGGCAGCGCCCACGGTGTAAGCCCAGCACGCGTTCTCAAAGCAGATCGGCTGGATCCCCTTCACCTGGGCGTAGACATCCAGGCCGGCGTCCTTCGTAATTTTCTCCGCCTCCTCGATGGAAGCGATTCCGTAGCTGTTCAGCACAGAATTGATTTTATCGATTCTTCTCTCATATGATTCAAACAAAGCCATTCTCTTATACCTCCTCGATTATTCTTCTCTCGGGTCAATGATCTTCACCGCGTCGGCCACACGTCCGTACTGTCCCTTTGCCTTCTCCCATGCGGTGTTGGGATCGTCGCCCTTCTTGATGAAGTCTGTCATCTTTCCAAGATTTACAAACTGATAACCGATAATCTGGTCGTCGGCGTCCAGGGCGATGCCGGTGACATACCCTTCTGCCATCTCCAGATAACGAGGCCCTTTCTTCAGCGTTCCGTACATCGTACCGATCTGGGAGCGGAGCCCCTTGCCCAGATCCTCCAGGCCCGCGCGGATCGGCAGGCCTGCCTCCGAAAATGCGCTCCGGCTTCTTCCCTATACAATCTGAAGGAACAGCTCTCTCATGGCTGTATTGATCGCATCACACACAAGGTCTGTGTTCAGCGCCTCCAGGATGGTCCTGCCGGGCAGGATCTCAGAAGCCATAGCCGCAGAGTGGGTCATGCCGGAACATCCAAGCGTCTCCACCAGCGCCTCCTGGATAATCCCTTCCTTCACATTCAGGGTCAGCTTGCAGGCTCCCTGCTGCGGTGCACACCAGCCCACCCCGTGCGTCAGTCCAGAAATATCGGCAACATCCTTCGCCTTAACCCATTTCGCTTCTTCCGGGATCGGTGCGGCGCCATGATTCACACCCTGTGCTACCGTACACATTTTTTCTACTTCATGTGAATAAATCATGTTAAAACTCCTTCCATATGTAAGTTTGTTATACAGCGGGCCCGTCCGCCATACGGCATAAAAATTCTTTTCATACCTTTGACTATTCTCTCACAAACTTGTCCTTTCGTCCAGCCTTTTTAAGAATTTTTTTCCTGAAAAGAGCAAAAAAAATTCCGTGATATTCCAGAGCGGAGTTGGAAGTTTTCTCTTTCAAAACTCCTTCTTCCGGTAAATTGCCAGGGAAACCCGGTAGGAGACATACATCCCCACGGCAGCTGCCGCCACCGCCGCGCCAAGAAGCGGCCAGATATATGCGCCGGCCAGCTCCGCCGCGCGCTGGCTGGCCTCCGGCGGCAGGCATTTTGCAATCAGCGCCACACAAAATACCGGCGCGACCATAATCCCCATCATCACATATCTGCCCCGCTCCACTCCCAGCTTGTAGAGAAAGGGCAGGCTGACCTCATAGATCATCAGGTATACGGCGGCCACTGCCAGATAGGCGGCCGCCGTGGCCGTCAGGTCTTCCCCGCGGACTGCGGCCAGCACCATATTCAGCAGCATGAGCAGGATGCCCATCACAACTGCTATGGCCGTCAGGAGAACATATTTCGAGGCCACCATGTCCCTCCTGGAAAAGGGCATGGTCAGCGCATACCGCTCCCACCGGTTCTTCTCGTCCACCGACATGCTCGCCTGGATGAGGGACAGGGACAGGAACAGCAGCGCAAATGCGATCATGGCCGGATTGTTCAGCGTGACTCCAATCCCCAGAAGAATCGCCTCCGTCGCAACTACCTGCTTCAGAAATCCCCGCATACAGTACAGATCTTTCCATATCAACGCCTTCATCTGCGCTCCCCCCTTACATAAAATAACACGATATCTTCCACGGAAGCCCGATCCACCGCTAGCTGCGGGTATTTTCCCGCGAACTGCCGCGCATTGCGGATCAGGCATTCGCACTCGTAAGCGTTCTCCCGCACCGACACGAGGAACTCCTTGTCTATCTGCTCAAGTTCCCTCCGGCCCACGCGCACAATCCCGTGGCTGTAGATCAGGTCATCCTTATTCTCAAAAAATACCAGCTCCCCGTCCTTCAGGAATGCAATGTAATCTGCAATCCGTTCCAGATCCGAAGTGATATGGCTGGACAGCAGGACGCTGTGGTTCTCATCCTGCATGAAATCCAGCAGGATATCCAAAAGCTCCTCCCGCATCACCGGGTCAAGCCCGCTGGTAGCCTCATCCAGCAGCAAAAACTGCGCGCGGTGCGACAGGGCCACCGCGATGGACAGCTTCATGCGCATACCCTTGGAAAGCTCCTTGACCTTCTTATCCTCCGGCAGGCCAAACTGCTCCCGGTATTTTGCGAAAGCTTCCCTATCCCAGCTGCGGTAAGCTGCGCCCATCAGCCTCCCAATCTCCGGTATTTTCAGCTCCTCCGGGAAACTGCTCCCCTCGAAGACGACGCCCAGCCTCTCCTTAATCCCTGCCTCATCGTCCTCCAGCGGCGCTCCTTCAAACAGAACCTTGCCCTCATCCAGAGTGATCAGCCCCAGCGCCGCCTTAATAAGGGTCGTCTTCCCGGCGCCGTTCTCACCCACCAGGCCCACCACGGCCCCCTTCGGCACGTTGAAATCCAGCGGCCCCAGCGTGAACCGGTTATATCGCTTTACAATGCCCCGCATCTCTAACATTTCCATTCCCTCTAAACCTCCTCATACAGCATGTCCAATACTTCCGCCAGCTCTTCCTTTGTCATCCCGCAGCCCTTCGCCGCGTCCACTGCCTTCTGCAGGTGCTCCTCCACAATCCGAAGCTGCTCCTCCCGCATAAGCTCCCGGTTCGTCCCTGTGACAAAGCTTCCCTTCCCCACAACTGTGGTCAGGAATCCATCCCGCTCCAAATCCTCGTAGGCACGCTTCGTCGTGATGACGCTGATGCGCAGCTCCTTCGCCAGCAGGCGCATGGAAGGAAGCGCATCCCCCTCCTTCAGCTCCCCGCTCATGATCATAGCCTTGATCTGGGACGCAATCTGCTCGTAGATGGGTTTTCCGCTGGAATTGCTGATCAGGATATCCATAAGCAATCCACCCTTTCTTCCCTTTTTCATATGTTTCTATTTTATATATTGTATATGTGTATTATATACACTTATACACAGCTTGTCAACTGGAAAATGAAGGAAAAGCCAGACGCAAAATCAAAGAAAAAAGCAGTCACACAGGAAGATATCATGAAATTGCTGGACGCCTGCTATGAAAAATGCCTGGACGGCATCTCTAAGGTCAGTCCAGGCATGGTATGGCAAAGAGGCGCCCGCATGTCACGGACGCCTCTTTGCCTGCGTGAAATCCAGGGCACGCCTCCGGCTCCTTACGCCTCTCTGCCGCCCTTCTGGAACGGCTGGTTCTTCTGCAGAAGCAGGATCAGGAGGACGCTTACGCCCATCAGGATCGGGTAAAAGGTATACGGGATAATGGCAAAGGGCGTCAGCCCTGTCAGCGTGGCCGCTGAGAGCAGCTGGGCCCCGTAGGGGATCAGCCCCTGCCCCACCGAGGTGAAGATATCCAGCAGGGAGGCCGACCGCTTGGGATCCACGCCAAAGCTTGTGCTGATCTCCTTGGCAATGGGGCCGGTGATCACAATGGCCACCGTGTTGTTGGCCGTGGCCATGTCCACAAGGAACGCCAGGCCTGCGATGCCTAGCTGCGCCCCCTTGGCTGTCTGAATCTTGCCGTGGATGAGCTCCAAGAGATACTGAATGCCCCCGTACTCCCGCACCAGGGATACGATGCAGGCCACGATCAGGGAAATCACGGTGATGTCGTACATGGAAGTCACCCCGTCGCCCATCACGGTAAATATCTGGGACACGGCGATCTCCCCAGTGGCCACGCCCACGATCAGCGACAGCACGGTACCGCTGATGAGCACCAGGAATACGTTGATCCCAATCAGCGCCCCGATCAATACAATCAGGTAAGGGATCACCTGCAGGAACTGGTACTCATATTCCTGAACCGCCGGCGTCGGCTCGTTCATCGTCGCTATAAAGTAGACAATGCAGGTGACCACCGCCGCTGGAAGGACAATGAGGAAATTCGCCCGGAATTTGTCCTTCATCTCGCAGCCCTGGGTTTTCACCGCCGCGATGGTCGTGTCTGAGATCATGGACAGGTTGTCCCCGAACATTGCGCCGGACACCACGGCCCCGATACAGATGGCCAGGTTCATCCCCGCCGTCTGGCTGATGCCGTTGGCGATGGGCGCCAGGGCGGCGATCGTCCCCATGGATGTCCCCATGGATACCGACACAAAGCAGCTCACCAGGAAAAGCCCCACCACCAGTATATCCGGCGGCAAAACCGACAGGCCCAGGTTGACGGCGCTGGACGCTCCCCCGGCTGCGCTCACCGCCCCGGAGAAGGCTCCTGCCGCCAGGAAAATCAGCAGCATCGTGATGATATTCTCATCTCCGGCCCCCCTCGAGATCACTTTGATCTTCCCATCGAAGGAAAGCCCTCGGTTCTGGAAAAAGGCCACCGCCAGCGCGATGAGAAAACCTACAATTGCGGGCATGCTGTAGAAATCCTGAAAAACACATCCTGCCCCGATAAAAATCACAAGAAACACGATGATCGGCAGGAGCGCCGCAGCGTTCCCTTTCCCTTCCCTCTTCATCTGTCCGTCCATCTCTTCATCCTCCCTCGTGGAAACTTCTGTCTTTCGCAACAGTATAACACAAGCTTCCCTGCAGGGCAACAGGCGGGCAGGCAATCTTTCCTTCCAGGCCTATCCCATTCTGTAAATCTTTTCTCTCTGCTCTTCTCCCTGGCGCCTTTCTATTCTCTGCAAATTTCTTTCCTCTACAAATCTTTTTTCAGCAGCCTTCCAGCCAGCAGCAGGATGCCCAGCGCCAGCGCCGCCATGCCTACGGCCGCCAGCGCCAGCCCCTGTCCGTTCGCAAGCCCAGTAAAGAACTGAAGCAGCAGGTTTCCCAGCTTCCCGGCCACAGATTCCGGGTAGTCTCCGGCGGCTTTCATCAGCTGGGGAAGCCCCACGGCGGCCAGCATCCAGACAACCCACAGGAGCACCCGCGCCTTGGCTCCCCACAGCTCCGCCAGCATCGAGGTGAACACCACCAGAAGGACAAAGACCAGAAGCAGCAGAGGGCAGTAGGCTGTCCATCCCCCATAGACGTCCACAAATGCCAGCGGCACATCCCGAACCATCCGGCATACAGGAACCTCCGCCAGGTAGAGGAGCAGCAGAAGCACGCCCACCTGTCCTCCGATGCACACCAGCCGTTCCAGCACATATCCGATCAGGAAAGCTTTCCGCGATCCTCCCATATGGACAGCCAGCCGGTAGTACATGGAAAAGGCCAGGATTCCATCCCACACCGCGATGAACAGCAGGGCTACGCCGGTCATCAGGAAAGCCAGGGGAGCCCACACCTCTGGCTCCTCTATATGCAGGATGGCCACATCCAGCAGAAGGCCGCCCGCAAAGAAGGCAAGCCCTGCCGCCAGATAAGGCACGTATTCTCTCCAACGCCTCCTCAAGGGAATTCCTATTTGATGCAGCATCCTCCTCACCTCACTTCCAGCTTGCTAAGACAGCGCCGCAGAGATAGGCGGCCCAATCCGTACAGGATAAGCCCTGCCGCCAGCAGGGCAGCTCCGTTCCCCCAGAGATATCCAAACCTCCTGCCAAATGCTGCAACCTCCCCCTCCACGAGCATCGTCAGGGAGAAGCTTAAGGTCATGCCCGCTGCCCCGTAAAGGACCACATAGCAGAGCAGCCCGACCGCTCCCAGCTTCCTCTGGAGGACGGCCAGCAGTTCGCCAAGGCCGTTCCCCGCCAGCAGGATGCCAAGCCCGGGGGCAAGCCCTCTGCCTGCCGGAAGCCCGAGAGCCATCCCCAGTGCAAGGAAGGCGGCCAGCAGCCCCACTGCCATGGGCAGCTGGAAGAGAGTAAGCCCCCACAGCGTCTCCCGCCGTGTGCTCCCCATCCTGATCAGCTGCGGGATATGGGCCTGGAAGCTTACGTTTTCCTGGATCAGAAGAATCATGAAGCCCACGATCAGGAAACAGCAGAGGAAAATGTACTGTGCGCTCCCGGCGTCCAAGCCGGGGCCAGCCAAAAATATCAAAAGCACGGCGGGCGTCACGATGGCCGCCGTCACCAGGCAGGCTCCGATGCTCTTCCACCCCTGCCTCCACCAAAAGCCCAGGCCTCGCACGCCTCCCGGCGCAGCCAAGAATCCCTGTCCCGTCATTGCGCCTCCCCTCCCTCCTGGCAGAGGGCGGCGAAAATCTTCTGCAGGCTCACCGGCTGTACCTGGATAGCACAGTCTGATGGAAGCTCCTCGCCCTCCCGGAGCCACACCATACATCCCACGGAACGGCCCACCGCTTCCCAGTGATAAACCCTAAGCCCCTGGGCGGCCTTCCTGACCTCCTCCTCCCTGCCGCTGATATACACGCAGGAGGACACCAGCTCCTCTGTATTTTCCTTCACCAGGATCTCCCCGTCCTTCAGGATTATCGTCTCCTCCAGCACTGCTGCCGCCTCGTCGATGATGTGGGTGGAAATCACAAAGGTTCTGCCCGTGGCCGCATACTCCTCCAGCAGCATCCGGTAGAACTCCTCCCGGGCGATCACGTCCAGCCCTGCCGCAGGCTCGTCCAGGAAGGTGTAGGGCGCTTTGCTGGCCATCGCCGTGATAATGGTGACCATCGAGAGCATGCCCTTGGACAGCTTCGCCAGCTTCTCCCTGCGCTCCAGCTGGAAATGCGCCAACAGGCGGCTCTCCATCTCCCTGTCCCAATGGGGAAAATAGGCGGCGGCAGTATCCAGGTACTGGCCCACCTTCATGGCCGCCGTCCCCGCCTCCCCGGAAGGGTTCAGCTCCCTGGAAAAACAGATGCAGGACATGGCCAGGATATTTTCCCACACAGGCTCGCCGCCCAGCAGCACCTCCCCCGCCGTCAGCGGGTTCTGTGCGCTGAGCAGGGACAGAAGCGTCGTCTTGCCCGCGCCGTTCCTCCCGATCAGCCCGTAGATCTTCCCCGGCTCCAGCGCAAGGTCGATGCCGTGCAGCACCTCCTTCTTCCCATAGCGCTTCACAATGCCCCTTCCTGTCAGCCCCTGCCGGATATCCGGCGTCCTTCTCTCTTCTCTGGCCATTCTTATCCCTCCTTGTCCTGTCCTGCGATCATCTGTATCAATTCCTCCCGGGAGATCCCCAGGCTCCTGGCCTCTTCCAAAAGCCGCGCCACATAGTCCTGGTAAAAGCTCTCCCTGCGCTTCCTGCGTATCTTCTCCTTGGCTCCCGCCATGACAAACATGCCGATCCCCCTCTTCTTGTACAGGATCCCTTCGTCCACCAAGAGATTCACTCCCTTGGCCGCTGTCGCCGGATTGATAGCATACACCCGCGCCAGCTCGTTCGTGCTGGGGGCCTGCTCCTCCTCCAGCAGAACCTCCCGCAAGATATCATTCTCAATCATCTCCGCGATCTGCAGATAAATGGATTTTTCCTGCGTCAGCACCGCCTGCATTCCATCACCCCGTTTACCGGTTTCTCACAAGTTCCTTAGTTAATTGGTTCATTACTTATATAATTAACCATAGCACTAGTTGCGGCATCTGTCAAGAACCAGACAGGGAAATTTCTCTCCCTCTCCCCTCTCTAAAATATCCGCATCTGAAGGATCTGCCCCTCCTCCGTCTATGGGCGGCCTTAGCGTCGGTGTACAAGGGCCCTATTGTCCCTTGGTACACCGACGCTACCGGAATCCTTTCCCTTCCTCCTCGTACTGCTGCTGGTACCCTTCGGGATCCTCCAGATACTCTTCCAGGCAAAGGCCGTAGTGCATGATCACCCGGGCATGCTCCTCTCCCACATAGCGGAAATGCCAGGGCTCGTAGATGATGCCTGTGATCTCCTTCTTCTCCTCCGGGTAGCGCACAATGAACCCGTATTCCATGCAGTGCTGCAGAAGCCATTGGTAGCCCGGCGTGTTCTCCTGCTCTTCCTCCAGCAGGGTGTAGCCTGCGTCCACCAAGTCCACGGCCAGCCCAGTCATATGCTCGCTGGTGCCCGGGACAGCCACCACTGTACCGGCCTCCTCCACCGCCTCCACCGGCTCATACCCCTCCTTCAGCAGGCGGCGGATTTTATTCTGGTACAGGCTTACCTGCCTACTGTAGGAGCGGTAGCCGGATATGGGATAGATGGTGATACCCTCCTCCTCTGCCGCAGCCAGCATGGCATTTAAGGAGTCCGCAATGCGGGCATCCACGTACTGGTTGTTGCCCACCTTCGTCCTCTCCACCTCAAAATCCTCATCCAGCTTGTTCTCAAAATTCACCAGGATCAGCCGCCACTCATCCAGCCGCCGCTGCCGTCTCTCCTCGTCCAGCTCCAGGCGCACCTGGTAGCCGGTCTTATGTACAAAATGGACGGCAGCTCCCGCCTCCAGGGGGAGGGCCGCCATCCATAATATTCCCGCCAATAATAACACTGAAATCTTCTGTCCCATATCTTTTGTCCGTCCTCTGTCTCTCCTGCGCCTTCCGGCACGCAGATGCCTGATGTCCAACAGGAACAGTATAACGGAATCCCTCTCCCTTTGCAATGTGGGAAAATCTTAATTTTTTCTGTGCGGCCCAAGCCCTCCCTTCCCTTGTATTTTCCGGCAGACGGCACTATACTGGAACCATACAGAATACAACTTTCTATGTGCATTTATGTGCATTCTATATGCCGCGGCAGCGGCACAAAAGGGAGGCGGCGGATATGAAAAAATTGGGGAAGGGACTCTTGTTGGGATGTGCGGTGGGCATCCCTCTGGCACTTATGGCGTTTCTTGTACTTTCCCTCCGCCATGGGGACTGCACCCTGGGCAGAGAGCGGATCATCGCCCAGGAGGCGCAGGGAGAATCCCCGGAACAGCTTCCCGAAGCCGGAACACTGGGAGCGGGGGACAGGCAGGAGGGATCTTCCCCCTCTTCTGGGGAGCAGGAACCCTCCTCCCCGGAAGGGCCTGCAGAGGAGACAGACAACGCCTCCTCTGTCCGCCTGCTCTTTGCCGGGGATATCCTGTTTACGGAGGTTCCCCTCTCCCGCTACCGCTCCGGCGGCATCGGCACCTTCGTCTCGGACGCCGTGCTGGAAGAGATGGAGCGCGCGGACATTTTCATGCTGAATGAGGAATTCCCCTTCAGCACCCGGGGGACAGCCGCCCCGGACAAGCAGTTCACCTTCCAGGTGGATCCTTCCCATGTCTCCATTTTCCAGGAGCTGTCGGTGGACGTGGCCACCATCGCCAACAACCACGCCCTGGATTTTGGCACAGACGCCTTCCTGGATACGTTGGACACCCTGGACAAAGCCGGCATCGCCCGGGTTGGGGGAGGCCGTAACCGGGAGGAGGCCGCATCCCCCGCCATCCTGGAAGCAGGAGGCATGCGCATCGCCTTCTTCGGAGCCAGCCGGGTCATCCCTGTAGCCTCCTGGAATGCCGGGGAGCAGAGCCCAGGGATGCTCACAGCCTATGATTCCACCCTGCTGGAAGAGAAGATCCGCTCTGTCCAGGGGGACTGCGATTACATCGTGGTCTACCTCCACTGGGGCGTGGAGAAGGACAGCTTCCCCCAGGACTACCAGAGGGAGCTGGGCAGGCGCCTCATCGACGCGGGGGCGGATGCCGTCATCGGCTCCCACCCCCACGTTGTACAAGGCTTTGAATTTTATAACGGAAAACCCATCCTCTACAGCCTGGGCAATTTCCTGTTCAGCAACTCCGCCAACGACACCTTCCTGTGCAGGCTCACCCTGTCCAGGGATGCCGCAGGCGGCTCAGGCTCACCTATCAAGACTTCCGTCCGCATCCTGCCCTGCCAGCGCGTGGACGGACAGATGCGGTTCCTGGACGATCCGTCGTCCTACTACTCCTACCTGACCTCCCTGTCCTACGGAGTGTCCGTGGCCACGGAAGGGGAGGAGGCAGGGCTTCTTGTCCCGTCGCCCCAATAGCGCTGGCTCCGCCATGCCCGGCACAGCTATGCCCGGCACGGCTATGCCCAGCGCCGCTTTCCCCGGCGCCCTCCCAGGCTGGGAAGGCATCCTTCCTCAGTCCCTCTTCGCCGCCACCTCTCCCGGCCTCTTGAAAATATGGCGGGCTGGCACAAACCCGCGGACGCAGGAGACTGGGTAGACTGTGGAATCGTGCCCGATCACGGTGCCGGGATTGAGGACGCTGTTGCACCCCACCTCCACCCGGTCGCCCAGCATCGCGCCGATCTTCTTAAGCCCTGTGGGGAATTCCTCCCCCTCTGCCTTAACCGTCACCAGCGTCTTATCCGACTTTACGTTGGAGGTGATGGAGCCGGCTCCCATATGCGCCCGGAAGCCCAAGATGGAATCTCCCACATAATTATAGTGGGGTACCTGCACCCGGTTGAAGAGCACCACGTTCTTCAGCTCCGTGGAGTTGCCCACCACCGCGTTCCTGCCCACAATCGCTTTGCCCCGGATGAAGGCGCAGTGGCGCACCTCCGCCTCCTGGTCAATGATGCAGGGGCCTGTGATGGATGCCGTGGGCGCGATCTTGGCAGACTTTGCCGCCCACACCTGGGGGGCAATCTCCGCGTATTCCTCCGCTGGAAGCTTCGGCCCCAGCTCCAGGATGAATCCCTCGATATCCGCCAACACCTCCCACGGGTAGGTCTTCCCCTCGAACAATCCCGCCGCGATCGTCTCCTCCAGCGTATAATTTTCCTGGATGGTCAGTTCCTTCTTCATATCCTTCATATCCTCCTTGTCCTGCTTTCCAAAGTGCCGCAAAGCGTTGCTCCTGCCGCCCGGTTCCTTGCCGCACACGCTATTTTGCCGTGCGCCCTGCCTTGCTGCGCGCCTCATCTCTCTCCTGTCTTGGCCGGCCGGCTTCCTCTGCCGCCGTTCTCCTCCTCTTCTGCGCCGCCCCTCGTTCCTGTATGCTTCCTCCCGGCAGCTTTCGCCGCCTGATAATAGGCTGCGGCCGCGTCGTAGAAGCCTTTGAGCTGATACTGGTTGTTCAGCCGCATCACGCCCTCTGTCCGGCTGATGATGAACTGGTCGAGCTTCTTCCGGTATTCCTCCTCCGTAATCTGCCCCTCCGCCACATAGGTGAGGCCCTTCTCCCAGCTGGCGGTGAGCTCCGGGTTCAGCAGCGAACGGATCGACGCGTTGACCACGTCGAAGACCATCTCCCCCAGCTGGGTGGGCGTCAGGATCTGGGTCTTCTTGTTCAGCGCCAGGTATTTGATGTTCACCAGCTTCTTCAAGATCTCTGCCCGGGTGGCGCTGGTGCCGATCCCGCTTCCCTTGATCTGCGCCCGCAGCTCCTCGTCCTCGATGAGCTGTCCGGCGTTTTCCATGGCCAGGATCATGGAGCCGGAATTGTACCGCTTCGGCGGGGAGGTCTCCCCCTCCCGGATTGCCAGCTCCTCCACCGCGAGAGGGCTGCCCTTGCGCAGGCTGGACAGGAACTGCTGCATGACGCTGTCGCCGCCGATATCTGTCTCAGCGGCGTCCCCTGCCTTCTCCCGCTCGCTCCTGTCCTGGCCGCTCTGGCGGCCAGAGCCAGCCACCCGCAGATAGCCCTCCTCCAGGAGGACACGGCAGCTGCTGACGAAGGCTTCTCCCCCGATATCCGCCGTCAGGGAAATCTTCTGGTAGACGGCCGGAGGATAAAAGATGCTCAGGAACCGGCGCACAACCGCCCGGTATACGCTCTTGGCCCTGTCGCTGAGAGACGCATATGCCCCCAGCCCCTGGCCGGTGGGAATGATCGCATAGTGGTCTGTAATCTGCTTGTCATTCGTATACCGCGTCCTCGCAATATTCCGGAAGCTGCCGTTCTCCAGTATCTCCCCGGCAAAATTGCCCAGCTCGCCGAACCGGCGCAGGCCGGACAAGTTCTTATGGATTTCCTTGGCCACCGCCGTGGACAGCACCCGGGCATCCGTCCTGGGGTACGTGGTGAGCTTCTTCTCATAGAGCTCCTGCACAATGCGCAGCGTCTCATCTGGGCTGATCTTCAGCATCCGGGAGCATTCGTTCTGCAGCTCCGCCAGGTTGTAGAGGAGGGGCGGGTTCTTCTTCTCCTGTTTGCGCGCGATCTGCCGCACAAACGCCTGCTTCTGTGCCAGGGCGCTTTGCAGCTCCGCCATCAGCTTCTCGGCGTCCTCCCGCCTCTTGAAGCCATTCTCCTTATACAGGAGCGGCGAGCCGTAATAGCGGGAGCCCTCCACAGCCCGGAACTCCCCTTCCAGCTTCCGCTCCTGCCCCTCCCGGCTGCCTGCATCCATCACACAGATCACCCGGTAGAAGGGCGTCTTCACAAAGCTGCGGATCTCCCGCTCCCGGCGCACCACCATCCCCAGCACGCAGGTCATCACCCTGCCCACGGAGATCACCGTGTACTTCGTGTGGAGGTAGCTGGAGATGGTATTTCCGTATTTCAGCGTCAGCAGGCGGGAGAAATTAATCCCCATCAAATAATCCTCCTTGGCCCGCAGATAGGCGGAGGCCGCCAGGTTGTCGTAGGCGGACAGATCCTTGGCCTCCCGGATGCCCCGGAGGATCTCCTCCTCTGTCTGGGAATCGATCCACACCCTGCGCCGCTCCTTGCCGCGGACGCCGGACATCTGCTCCACCAGGCGGTAGATGTATTCCCCCTCCCGCCCGGAGTCTGTGCAGACATAGATCCGGTCCACATCTGGACGGTTCAAAAGCCCCTTCACCACTGCGAACTGCCTTGCCGAGGACGGGATCACCTCATATCGGAAAGTCTCCGGAAGAAAGGGCAGGGTGGAGAGGCTCCACTTCTTATATTTGCTATCATATGCCTCCGGATAGCTCATGGTCACCAGATGCCCCACGCACCAAGTCACCACGCAGGTGTCCGACTCCAGATAGCCGTCCTGCCTCCTTCCGGAAATCTTCAGTGCCTTCGCGAACTCCTGAGCCACGCTGGGCTTCTCCGCAATGTACAATGCCTTTGCCATTAAATACTCAAGTCTCTCTTTCTGAACAGAATCATGCCCGCAAGATATTCTGCAGCGCCGGCCGCCGCTAGAATGCCCATGCCGGCATATCCGAGGCCTTCCCCCGCCAGCAGCGCCTCCGTGTCAAAGAGGCTGAACACCGTGGCGTACCGCAGGATATCCAGTCTCCCTCCCATATTGGCCAGCATGTGCAGCAGGTAGAAGGCCAGCGGAACCCCTCCGCCCCACAGCAGCGCCCGCTTCGTGTCGCCGAAGGCGCAGGAGGCGAGGAACGAAAAGCCGCCCAGCATCAGATGCAGGCAGAACGCTCCCCCGCACAGGCTGGCGTATGCCGGGATATCCAGCTGCCCTGGGAAAAAATATCCGGCGCAGGCCGCCCCCAGGACACCCACATACAGGAAGAGCGCCCCCTGGCTTCCCGCCAGGAAGAACCCCTGGGTGCGGATGATCTTCCCCCTCGTGTTGGGCGTCCCCACCAGGTAGACCATGGAGCCCTTCTCCACCATGGAGGCCACCAGCCGCACCGCGGCGGCCACCTCATAGATCAGCGGAAGCACAAGCAGAAGGAAGCCGAACAGGTAGGAGGCGATAAAGCCCGTCAGCGTGGTGTCCTCCATGGCAAAGCCGAAAGCCGCCAGCATCTGGGGCGGCAGGGAGGCCAAAAGCTCCTCCATCGTGCGGGTGATGTCCGGGTCATACATGCCCACAATCAGCGCCACATACACCGTCAAAATGGCCGCAAAGCCGGCCCAGAGCTTCCATCCGGACCGGATATCCTGCCCAAGCAGCGGATAGCAGATCATTGCCCGTCCCTCCCATAATAGTGCATAAACAATTCCTCCAGGCTCTCCGTCTTCACATCGATGGACACAGCTCCGCCGCTTCCGGCATCTTGCAGGAACTCCGCCACCGGCCCGCGCACCCGCGCCGACAGCTGCAGCGGCCCAAGCCTCTCACAGCTGTAGCCCCTCCTCAGGAAAGCCTCCGCCGCGGCAGGCCCGTCAAAGGTTAGGACATAGGTCTTCTGGTAATTCTGCCTTAGCTTCGCCGCGTCCTCCACCGCCGCCAGCCGGCCCTCCCGCAGAATGCCGATCCGGTCCGCCGTCTTCTCGATCTCATCCAGCATATGGGAGGAGAGGAAGATGGTCTTCCCCATGTCCTTCTCCTCCAGCAAAAGCTCGACAAAGCGGCTCTGCATCAGCGGATCCAGGCCGCTTGTGGGCTCGTCCAGGATGAGGACGTCTGGGTTGTGCATAAACGCGCACACAAGCCCCACCTTCTGCTTCGTCCCCTTGGACATGCGGCGGATTTTCTGGGACACATCCAGCTCGAACCGTTCCGCCAGCGCCCTGGCCCGGCGCATGCTCCGCTGCCCGCGCATCCTGGCCACAAATTCCAGGAAATCCCAGGCTTCCATATGCTCCAGCAGGGACAACTCCCCTGGAAGATACCCCAGCTTCTTCTGGATCAGGCTCGCCTCGTCCCAACAGTTCTTGCCCTTGATAAAGCATTCGCCCATATCTGCCCGGACAAACCCCATCAAATGGCGGATGGTGGTCGTCTTGCCAGCGCCGTTGGGCCCCAGGAAGCCGAACACCTCCCCCTCCTCCACATGGAAGCTCAGGTCGAAAATCCCTCTCTGGCCCCCGTAATCTTTCGTGATATGGAAAACATCAATGATCCCCATCGGTCTGCCTCTCCCTTGTCCCAAAGCAAGACTCCCAGGCCGCCAACTCTGCGCCTAGGGCCTGCTCAGCTGATTTCTCCAGCACCAGCGTACAAGGGGCATGCGCCCTTGCTGCGCCGGCTCTAGCCTCTCCGTGAAAACCGGAAGATGGTGGACGTCTCATACTGCTGCCCAGCCTTCACCACGGAATCCGGAAAATTTCCATGATGGCAGGCGTCCGGATAATGCTGCGTCTCGAAACAGATGCCGCTTCGCGGCTGGTAGACGGTTCCCTCCTTACCCTTCTCGTCCTCCAGATAGTTTGCCGTATACACCTGCAGCCCGGGAAGATCGGTCTCCACCTCCAGGCAGATGCCGCTCTCCGGCGCATACAGCCAAGCCGCAGGCCGCAGGCTCCCCGGATGGTTCAGCACCCAGTTGTGGTCGTAGCCCCCAGCCAGCGCCAGGGGCTCGTAAGGTTCCCCGATCCAGTCCCCGATCCGGCGCTCCTGGCGGAAATCCATGGGCGTGCCGTCCACCGGCACAATCCTTCCCGTGGGGATCTGCTCCGCGTCCGCCTCCGTGTAGGCATCTGCGTCAATGCGCAGCATATGCCCCAGGACGCTTCCACTCTCCTGCCCCTCCAAGTTAAAGTAGGAGTGGTTGGTCATATTGAAAATGGTATCCGCGTCCGCCTTCGCCCGGTAGTCAATCCGAAGCTCATTGCCGGCGGTCAGGGTGTAGGTGACGGCAACCTTCGCCTTCCCTGGAAATCCCTGGTCGAGGTGGGGGCTGTCAAGAAGGAAGGTCACCTTGGAGTCCCCGTCCTCCTCGTCCGTCCACGCCTCCCACACCCGGTGCTGGTATCCATGGCTTCCCGAGTGCAGATTGTTCTCCCCCTCATTTTTCTCCAGCGCATAGCTCTGGCCGCTGATGAGGGCTTCCGCCTTCCCGATGCGGTTGGCGTTCCTCCCGATAATCGCCCCCAGGGACGGGCGGTTCACCTCGTACTCCGGGAGCGTGTCATAACCCAGCACCACGTCCCGGAACCTTCCCCGCTTATCCCGGAACCACACGCTCACCAGGCAGGCGCCGTAATCTGTCACCGTGCACTCCATGAAATCATTGTAAAGCTTATAGAGATGCGTGTTCTGCCCGTCTCTTGTTTTTCCAAAAAAGGATGTCTCGATTCCCATACTGCCCCTCCTCCGATCTGTCCGGCATACGGATCCATAAATAAAAATACAGTTGTCAGCGCTCCCATTATAACACACAAAAAAGGAGGAGGAAAGCGTTGTTTTCCCCCTCCCGGGCTTTCGCCCTTGCCAGCACAGGCGCAGGCAAGGATGCAGGCCGGAAAGCCTCACGGCTTCTGGGCCAGGTAATCCTCTGCCCGCGCATGGAGCAGCTCCTCCACGGATGACGCCCCGATGGTATGCACCTGCGTGGAGCCCTCCTCCATAATGTAGTAGTCGCCGCCCTCATCCATGGCCCCGATATATAGGACGATATCGGCGGTTTCCGCCTCCCCGCCTCCGGCTCCCGTCCAGATGCGGATGGTATAGGCCGGGGCGTCCAGGCCGTAGGCCGCCAGGTCTTCCACGTAGTATTCCACGCAGGATTGATAGTACAGGGCTCCCAGCTCATCCAGGAGCGCTGTCACCTGGTCAGAGTCCGCCTCCAGCGTCTCCTCCCCCACGACAGCAGACCAGGACTGGCCATCCTCCTGCGCCTCATTCTCTTCCTCCGGCTCCTGGGATGAGGAGGCCTCGTTCTTCACAAATTCCTCCACCCGTCCCTCCGCTGCGTCCTCCACCTGTATCCGCGCGATCTCATCCGCCGCCACGGCAGGGAAGGTCTCCGCGTCCACCAGGTCGTACAGCGTCAGGTCAAAATCCAGCGGGATTGTACTCTCCACGGTGTACACCACATCCGTCTCTTCATCCAGATAAATATAGTAGTCGCCGGTGGAGCCGTTCATGTTGCCGACGGTGATCGTGTGCTCCGTTCCCTGGGCGTCCGTGGCAGTTATGATGTTGGACGGCTCCTCCAAGCCGTACTCCGCCAGGTCCTCCACCCCCTCCAGCCTGCGGGTGTAATCCACATCCTCCAGATCCCGAAGCAGGCTGGATACGATGTCTTCATCCACTGGGAAGTTCTCATCCGCCGGGTACGTCCAGTCCCCGTCCGCGTCTCTCTCGAAGACATAGGCCGTGCCGCCGTCCTGGAAGGAGAAGGCCTGCACCGTATCCGGGCTTAGGCTCATCAGCTGAACCTCCGTTTCCTGCCTCTCCTCCTCTGCAGCCGCGCTCCTGTCATTCGCTCCCTTGAGAAGCCCGTAGCAGGCCAGGAGGATGGCCAGCGCAGCCGCAGCTATCATCAGATTTCTCTTCTTTCTCATCTTCTCCTCCTTATCATCTTCTCCTCCTTATCGCTTTCTCCTCCTGTAGCAGACCACTCCCCCAACCAGCAAGACTGCCGCCGGGAGGACGGCCGTGGTGAGGATGCTCCACATATTGGCGGAGGCGGCTGTAATCGTCAGGAACTCCACCTGCACATTCTTCGGTTCGATGGACACATGGGAGCCGCCCTCCCCCACAAGCCAGGTCAGGGTGGCCAGGAACAGATCCTCGTTGCCTCCCGCCACGGCTTCGTTCATCGTATCGTCCAGGAGCCCCTCCGTCGTGTAGTATACAAGCCTCATCTCCCCTCCGCCGTCCAGCGCCTGGGACACCGCCGCCCCCAAGGTAAAGGGGCCTGCGGCATCCTCCGCCTCCTTAGCATAGGAAGTCATGGCCTGCGGATCCGCCTTCTCATAGGAGCTGGCAGAGCTCAGGAGAAGCGGCGTGATCTCTGCCCCCTCCGGAACCTCCTCCAGCGTGTCGATGGCCTGGGCGATGGGCAGCAGCACATAGCGGCTTCCCGCCAGGGAGCTGGTGATCTCATGATCCCCGTAATCCGGCACAAGATACATGGGGTTCTGCCCCATCACATAGCTTGCGTCGCCCTCCAGCACAATCCCCTCGGATGGCGTGATGCCGCAGGACTCCAGTATCGACGTAAAGTTGGGAAGTTCCTCCTCGATATAGGTGGTCACGGCCAGGACGCGGCCGCCCTGGGCCAGATAATCCTTCACCTTCTGCGCCTCCTCAGCCGTGTAGTCCTCGTAAGGCGCAAAGAGGAACAGGCCGCCGGCGTCTTCCGGCACCGCCTCTGCGGTCATCAGGTTCAGATCCACAATCTCGATGTTGGCCTTGCTCACCGCCTGGGCCATGGAATCGGACAGGGACGCCTCATTGTGTCCCGTCACCTGGTAGAGAACCGGCAGATCCTCCGAGGTGACATAGGAGATGGCGCTGGAAAGCTGCCCCTCCCCGTCAAACTCTGTGACGGAATAGGAGCCGTAATAGTCGTAGCCCCCGAGAAAGATATCCTCATATCCCACCACCCGGCTCTGTTCCCCGCTCTCCACGATCAGGCTGTTATCGTACACCGTCTCCTGGGTATACTGGGATGTGAAGGCCGGGCTCTTCACCGGATCCACATACTCCACATGGACACGGCTGCTGCCCTCCTCATACTGCTCCAGCAGGCGCACCAGACTGTCCTCCTCATACCCCTCCTGGGCCACCAGGTAGACCGTCACATCCTGGGACAATCCTTCAAGCAGCGCCTCCGTCTCCTCCCCGATGGTATAGAGCCCGTTCCCGCTTATGTCGAACTGGGTATACTTGGAGGGTATTTCCCCCACCACCAGGTTCACCGCCACAAGGGCCAGGAGGACGGCCGCCGTAAAGGCCAGGCTGTAGGAGCCGTTGCGCAGAAGCTTCCGCCTGCCCTGCCTGTTCTCCTGCTTCTCTGGATTGTCCTGCCTCTCTGGACTCTCCTGCCTCTCCTCTTGCTTCTCTTCTCTGTCTCTCCGCCATTTTCTAAAATTCATCCGTCCCGCCTCCTTATCGCCACCGGCGCCTCTGTATCGACTGCACCGTCAGGAAAATCCCAGCTGCCGCCACCGTGAGGAAATAGACGGCTGCCGTCAGGTCGAAAACCGCCCCCGTGAAAGCCCCAAACCGGGAGGACAGGTCAAAGACGCTCAGCAACCGCTGGATGCTCCCCTCGTACAGGGCGGCGTCCGCCACATACACCACCACCAGGACAGCCTCCCCCGCCGCAAGGACAAGGAGGGCCGTCAGCGTGCTTCCCGTGGCCCGGTAGACGAGCCCTCCCGCCGCCAGGAGAAGGACGGTAAAGCACAGGAAGGAAGCCCCCGCCGTGGTGGGGATCAGGCTCTCGATCCCGCTCATCAGGTAGAACAGCACAAGAATGCCAAAGCTTCCCACAGCGGCAATCACCTGGTTCTCCGTCAGCGACGAGACATACAGGCCGATGGCCAGACAGGCGCAGCCCATCAGATAGAAGCCCAGAAGCGACGTGTAGGACTGGGC
>CALWMI010000025.1 GCA_944381745.1 uncultured Lachnospiraceae bacterium
GCGATCGACCACATCAACACCTACAATACCGGCCATTCCGAGGCGATTGTCACCCGGGATTATGCCAATGCCCGCCGGTTCCTGGAGGAGGTAGACGCGGCGGCAGTCTATGTGAACGCCTCCACCAGATTTACGGACGGCTTTGAGTTCGGCTTCGGCGCGGAGATCGGCATCAGCACCCAGAAGCTGCACGCCCGGGGCCCCATGGGCCTTGACGCTCTCACCTCCACCAAGTTTATCATCTACGGCGACGGGCAGACACGCAGGTAGCATAGGGATGGAGGAGCATCGGATGGAGGAGCATTAGATGGATGAGACTAGGCGCCAGTATTCCTTCATGGATGAGGCGAGACAATATGTGGCAGGGGAGGCAGCCCGTCTCGGGCGTCCCCTGACTTATCATGTGACCACATTCGGCTGTCAAATGAACGCGAGGGATTCCGAGAAGCTTTCCGGTATCCTGGAGATGATCGGCTACCTGCCCGGCGAGGAGGAGGAAGCCGATCTTGTGCTCATCAACACCTGCACGGTGCGGGAGAACGCCAACCAGCGTGTCTACGGCAGGCTCGGCCAGCTTGGCGGGCAGAAGAAACGCCGTCCGGGGATGGTCATCGGGATCTGCGGGTGTATGATGCAGGAAGCAGACGAGGTGGAGCGGATACGGAAGACCTACCGGTTTGTGGATCTGGTGTTCGGCACCCACAATATTTTCCAGCTGGCGGAGCTGCTGGTCCGCCGCTTCCGGCAGAGGGAGATGGTTGTGGATGTGTGGGACGGCGCGAAGGAGATTGTGGAGGATCTTCCCGCGGTGAGAAAATACCCGTTTAAATCGGGCGTCAACATTATGTTTGGCTGCAATAACTTCTGCAGCTACTGCATTGTGCCCTATGTGCGTGGGCGGGAGCGGAGCCGGGAGCCGGGGGATATCCTGCGGGAGGCGGAGCGTCTCGCCCAGGACGGAGTTGTGGAGATCATGCTGCTGGGGCAGAACGTCAACTCCTACGGCAAGACCCTCGGGACGCCTATGAGCTTTGCCGCCCTGCTGCGGGAGATGGAGAAGGTGGAGGGGATCCGCCGCATCCGCTTCATGACCTCCCATCCAAAGGATCTGTCCCAGGAGCTGATCCAGGTGATGGCCTCTTCGCACAAAATCTGCCGCCATCTCCATCTGCCCCTGCAGTCCGGGAGCACCCGGATCCTGCAGGCCATGAACCGCCGGTACACAAAGGAGGGGTATCTGGCCCTTGTGGAACGTATCCGGGAGGCCATGCCGGACATCTCCCTGACCACTGATATCATCGTGGGGTTCCCCGGCGAGACGGAGGAAGACTTTGAGGAGACGCTGGACGTGGTGAGGAGGGTGCGCTATGACAGCGCCTTCACCTTCCTCTATTCCAAGAGAACCGGGACGCCGGCGGCCGCCATGGACTGCCAGGTGGACCCTGGGGTTGCCCACAGGCGGTTTGACCGCCTTCTGCGGGAGGTGCAGGACATCGCCGCCCAGGAGGCCCGGCGCTATGAAGGGCAGACGATGGAGGTGCTGGCGGAGGAGGTCAACCGCCAGCAGGCGGGAATGCTCACCGGGAGGCTCTCCAACAACTTTACCGTGCATTTCCCGGCGGATCCGTCTCTGATCGGCAAGCTGGTACAGGTGCGGCTGGAGAAGTGCTGCGGCTTTTACTACGTGGGCGAGCTGGCGTAAGTATCGGGGGCGGAGCACGCCCGGCACAAGGACGCGCGTAATGGCGCGGAGCACGCTCTAGCGCAGCGGCGCCAGACAGACAAATAAACGAAAGAGGAAGAGAACGTGGCAGAATTTACGCCGATGATGCGGCATTATCTGGATACAAAGGAACAGTACAAGGACTGCATTTTATTTTACCGCCTGGGGGACTTTTACGAGATGTTCTTCGACGACGCGAAGACCGTATCCCGGGAGTTGGAGCTGACGCTGACCGGCAAGGACTGCGGGCAGGAGGAGCGGGCCCCCATGTGCGGCGTCCCCTACCATGCTGTGGAGAGCTATCTGAACCGCCTGGTGTCCAAAGGGTACAAGGTGGCCATCTGCGAGCAGGTGGAGGATCCCAAGCTGGCCAAGGGTATGGTGAAGCGGGAGGTCGTCCGCGTGGTGACGCCGGGCACCAACATTGACAGCCAGTCCCTGGACGAGACCCGGCATAACTATCTGATGTGCATCGTCTATCTGGGGGAGCGGTACGGGGTATCCATCGCCGATGTGTCCACCGGGGACTACCTGCTGACCGAGCTGGACAGCCCCAGGAAAATGGAGGATGAGATCAATAAGTTTTCCCCGGCGGAAATCATATGCAACGAGCCGTTCCTGATGAGCCCGGCAAAGCTTGACGAGCTGAAGGGGAGGCTGGGCATCTCGGTCTTTCCCCTGGACTCCCGCTATTTCGACGACGATATGTGCCAGCGGGTGCTGCTGGAGCATTTTCGTGCGGCGTCCATACAGGGGCTGGGCATCAAGGATTACAGCCTGGGCATGATCGCGGCCGGCGCGCTGCTCCAGTATCTGCTGGAGACGCAGAAGAACGGCCTGTCGCATATGACTAGGCTCGTTCCCTACGTGTCCGGTTCCTTCATGCTGCTGGACAGCTCAACCAGGAGAAACCTGGAGCTGTGCGAGACGCTGCGGGAGAAGCAGAAGAGGGGCTCCCTCCTGTGGGTGCTGGACAAGACCCGGACAGCCATGGGCGCCCGTCTGCTCAGGAATTTCCTGGAGCAGCCCCTTATCGAGAAGGAACAGATCGAGGAGCGGCTGGACGCCGTGGAAGAGCTGTACGCAGATATGATCATGCGGGAGGAGCTGCGGGAGTACTTAAACCCGGTCTACGACCTGGAGCGCCTGGCGGGGAAGATCAGCTACCAGTCGGCCAACCCCAGGGATCTGATCGCCCTGAAGGGTTCCCTGTCCATGCTGCCTCCAATCAAATACCTGCTGCGCGGCAGCAAATCTGCCCTCCTGGCAAAAATCTGCGGGGAGATCGACGAGCTGGCCGATATCTGCGGCCTGATCGGGGATGCCATCGCCGATGAGCCGCCCATCCTTCTGCGGGAGGGGGGGATCATCAAGGACGGCTACAGCGAGGAGGTAGACAAGCTGCGCCGGGCAAAGTCCGACGGCAAGACATGGCTCGCCCAGATGGAGGAGAAGGAGCGGGAGCGCACGGGGATCAAGAACCTTCGGATCAAGTACAACAAAGTGTTCGGCTACTACCTGGAGGTGACCAACTCCTACAAGAACCTGGTCCCGGCGGATTACATGCGCAAGCAGACGCTGACCAATGCCGAGCGCTATATTACGCCGGAGCTCAAGGAGCTGGAGGACATGATCCTGGGAGCCGAGGACCGGCTTGTGTCTCTGGAGTATGACCTGTTCACCGATGTGAGGGACCGGATTGGCCGGGAGATCGTGCGCATCCAGAAGACCGCCAGGGCAGTGGCCGCCCTGGATGTGTTCGCCTCCCTGGCCGCCGTGGCGGAGAAGGAGGGCTATGTGCGGCCCCGCATGAACGAGAAGGGGGTCATTGACATCCGGGAGGGGCGCCACCCGGTGGTGGAGAAAATGATCGCCGGGGATATGTTCATCGCCAACGACACCTATCTGGACAATGGCAAGAACCGGGTATCCATCATCACAGGCCCCAATATGGCCGGGAAATCCACCTATATGCGGCAGACGGCCCTGATCGTCCTCATGGCGCAGACCGGAAGCTTCGTGCCGGCGAAGGAAGCCAAGATTGGGATTGTGGACCGGATCTTCACGCGGGTGGGGGCCTCCGACGACCTGGCCTCCGGGCAGAGCACATTTATGGTGGAGATGACGGAGGTGGCCAATATCCTTCGGAACGCCACATCCAAGAGCCTTCTGGTGCTGGATGAGATCGGCCGGGGGACCAGCACCTTTGACGGCCTGAGCATCGCCTGGGCTGTGGTGGAACACATCAGCAGCCCCAAGCTTCTCGGGGCTAAGACCCTGTTCGCCACCCACTACCATGAGCTGACCGAGCTGGAGGGGAAGCTGCCCGGCGTCAACAACTACTGTATCGCCGTGAAGGAGCGGGGAGACGACATTGTATTTCTGCGCAAGATTGTCAAGGGCGGCGCAGACAAGAGCTACGGCATCCAGGTGGCCAAGCTGGCCGGCGTCCCCGACACGGTTATCCAGCGGGCGAAGGAGCTGGTGCTGCAGCTGTCCGACGCTGACATCACCCAGAAGGTGCACGACATCGAAGTCCGCCAGGGAAACCCAGCCAAGAGAAAGGCGCCCAAGTATGACGAGGTGGATATGGAGCAGATGAGCCTGTTCGACGCAGTGAAGGACGACGATATCCTGGCCGAGCTAAAAGAGCTGGATATCAGCAATATGACGCCTCTGGACGCCCTCAACGAGCTGAACCGGCTGCAGAATAAGATTAAGAATCGGTGGTGACGCAATTCATGGGAAAGATTCACATACTGGATAAGGTGACGGTGGACAAGATTGCCGCCGGGGAGGTGGTGGAGCGCCCCTCCTCCGTGGTCAAGGAGCTGGTGGAAAACGCGGTGGATGCCGGCGCCTCCGCGGTCACTGTGGAGATCAGGGAGGGGGGAACCTCTTTCCTGCGGGTGACGGATAACGGCAGCGGCATTGCCGCCGGGGAGGTGGCCCTGGCTTTCCTGCGCCATTCCACGAGCAAAATCAGCCAGGTGGAAGACCTGGGGCGCATCACGTCCCTGGGCTTTCGCGGGGAGGCCCTCTCCAGCATCGCCGCTGTCGCCCAGGTGGAGGTGGTTACCAAAGCCGCCGGCTCTGTCAGCGCTGTCCGCTACCGCATTGAAGGCGGCGAGGAGAAGGGCATGGAGGAGATTGGGGCCCCGGACGGCACGACCTTCTTTGTGAGGAATCTTTTTTACAATGTCCCGGCCAGGAGAAAATTTCTGAAAGCCCCGGCCACGGAGGCGGGATATATCGCGTCTCTCATGGAGCGGCTCGCCCTGTCCCACCCGGAAATCTCTTTCAAATTTATCAGCAACGGGCAGGTGAAGCTGCAGACATCCGGCAACACCAACCTCAAGGACATTATCTACCACGTGTATGGCAGGGAGGCGGCCGCGAACCTGACGCCGGTGTCCGCCGAAGGGGATGGGATCCGCCTGTCAGGCTTCCTGGGAAAGCCGGTGCTCTCCAGGGGCAACCGCAATTACGAGAACTACTTTGTAAACGGGCGGTATGTGAAGAGCGCCATCCTCTACCGGGCGATCGAGGACGCCTTCCAGCCTTACCTGATGCAGCACCGCTACCCCTTCGCCGTCCTCCAGCTGGCCGTGGACACCTCCAAGGTGGATATCAACGTCCACCCCACCAAGATGGAGGTGCGGTTTTCCGAGAACCAGCGGATCTACGACTTTGTGTACCGCACCTTGGCGGAGAGCTTGGCAGGGAAGGAATTCATCCCGGAGGTGTCCTTCGAGAGGGAGCCGGATAAGCCGGCGGCGGTGCGGGAAGAGGCGCCCGGCTATGCCGCCAGGCCGCTGGAGGGAGCGGCCAGCTTCCAGGGGCAGCCGCCTGTGCAGGAAACGCCCCAGGGGCAGCCGCCTGTGCAGGAAGCGCCCAGGCAGAC
>CALWMI010000026.1 GCA_944381745.1 uncultured Lachnospiraceae bacterium
GGGACTTCTCCTCCGGGCATCCCCGGTTCGTCTCGTCCAGGTGGACGCCCGCTTCTCCCACCTGCGGCACGCCCTCGATGTACTTCTCCGCAATCTCCTCCACCGTGCAGTCCCGGTACTCCTCCACACAGCCTTTCATGATAGCGGCCAGAATCCGCTTGTTGGCAAGCAGCCGCTTCACCGCCTCGTCGTACTGCAGCTCCAGGCTTGGCCCTGCCGTGCCCTTTTCTCTTGTGCCTTGTCCCACAAAATACTCCTTTCTCCCCAAGTACTTCTCTCTGTAACGCTCCTTCTGCAGCCACCTCTTCCTTATTAGGAAGCTCCTCTGGCAAGGCACACTCTCTATTTTTTAATTGTCACTCCTATCTCGCTGCCCTATGTCTCCTGGCATTCAGGCCCTCATTCCAGACAGCCACTCCTCCACAACCCTTACCGGTTCCTGCACCGCCTGGGCAATCTGTTCCACAGCCATCCCCATTTCCGCAAGGTTCCGGGCTGTCCGGCGCTTCGCGTTCCTCTCGCCTTGCTGGAGCCCCTGCTCCACGCCCTGGCGAAGTCCCTTCTCAAGCCCCTGCTGGAGCCCCTGCTCTACTCCTTGCTGAAGCCCTCTCTCCATCCCTTCTTCGATTCCTCTCTCCAGGATTCCCTGGCTCAAGTTACACATATCCCGCACCCCGCTTTCCAAATCTCCACTCATCTCCATGCCGAATTCCTCCGACAAAATCTTCCACTTCTCCCTGACTGGGCGGCTGTCTGACAGCAGCACCTCCAGAAATTTCAGCAGCCCTCCGTAGTTCTCCCCGTCCGCCTTCCCCAGGCATACCATCACGATGCTCAGAAGGTCGTAGTTCTTCCGCTTCTCCCACCTGCGGCACGCCCTCGATGTACTTCTCCGCAATCTCCTCCACCGTACAGTCCCGGTACTCCTCCACACAGCCCTTCATGATGGCGGCTAGAATCCGCTTGTTGGCAAGCAGCCGTTTCACTGCCTCGTCGTACTGCAGCTCCAGGCTTGGCCCTGCCGTGCCCTTTTCTCTTGTGCCTTGTCCCACAAAATACTCCTTTCTCCCCAAGAAGCTGGGATACAGCTGTTCTTTCCGAAAATATGCTCTCTTCTGTGCGCTGCATCACACTGTCACCATTTTTCGACAAGGCATCCCTCTCTTTATCTGTACTATGATTATACCATCCGCTTATCTCTGCGGCAAGGTTCCCTGCGCTTCAAATATTCCTGCGCCTCCAATTTCCACCCTTTCTCCGTTCTATTTTTTTCTGGATTTGCCGCCCTGGCATTTTCCCCTTCGGAACATGCCGCTCCTCATAATTCTTTCTTTGGAATTTGCCGCAGCGGCTTTACTCCGAGCGCAGCGCTGCCACCGGGTCGCTCTTAGCCGCCTTGCTGGACGGGATCAGGCCTCCGATCAGCGTGAGGACGACGCTGAGGGCGATCAGCAAGAGCCCAGGCACCAAGGGCAGGGCCGCGTTGATGTCCGTCGTGTCCGCCAGGGAATGGATGAGCATGTTGCCCGGGATCAGCAAGAGCAGCGTCAGCCCGATGCCGATGAGTCCGGCGCACAGGCCAATGATGAAGGTCTCTGCGTTGAACACCTGGGAGATGTTGTGGCGGGAGGCACCGATGGAGCGCAGGATGCCGATCTCCTTCCTGCGCTCCAGCACGCTGATATAGGTGATGACGCCGATCATGATGGAGGATACCACCAGGGAGATGGCCACAAAGGCCACCAGCACATAGCTGATGGTGTCGATGATGTCTGTGACCGAGGACATCAGCGTCCCTACAATGTCCGTGTAGCTGATCACCTTGTCTTCCTCTCCCTGTTCTTCCATCCGGCTGTTGTAGCCGTCCAAGATGGAGAGGATGACTTCCTTCCCGGCAAAATCATACGGATAGATGGAGATTTGGCTGGGATTCTCCATATCCGCATAGCCAAAGCTCCTGAGATTGTTGCTGTAGGAGGCGTCCTCCCCAGACATCAGGGAGTACAAAAGCTCCGACAGCTCCTCCTCCGTCATATTCATCTGGATGGCGTTGGCGAAGGCGTCCGGATCAATGGCGAAGGCCTTTTCCAGCTTGTCTCCCAGCTCCTCCATGGCCTCCTCCATACCGGACTTGATCTGTTCCCCGATCTGTCCCATGAGTTCCTCCAGCAAGCCCATAATCTGCTCCCCGATAGCCTTGCCCACTGCCTCCATGTACGTGTCTGCGACCGTCTCCATATAGCCGCCCAGTATCGCGCCCAGCTGTTCCTTGACCGACTCCACGTTGACAATCTGAGTCATGCCCTCCGTGATCTGCTGCTGAGCCTCTGGCGTGCGCAGATAATCTGCAAAATGATCCCCCATCTTGCTGGGATCCGGCAGCTGGTTGGCGGACGCGTACGCCTGGTAGCCTGCGGCCAGCTTTCCTGCCAGCTCCTGCAGCTGCTCTGCGGATATGGTAACATCCCCGCCTACCTGCAGGATTCCGGCCGCCGCCTCCTCCATCATCTCCTTTGCCTCCGGCGTCTCCAGGTACATTGTGAGGTACTCGTCAAACTTGTCCGGATCCGTCAGGTTGTTGGCCTGCGCATATGCCTGGTAGCCCGCCAAGAGATCCCGCACCAGCGCCTGCAGCTGCTCCGTCGACACCGTCACCTCCAGGCTGGAGGCAATGATCTCCTGGATGCCCTCCTGCAGGATCTGCTGTCCCTCCGGCGTCTCCAGGTAGGCCATGAAATACTCGTTCAGCCTGGAGTAATCCGCCTCCGGGTGCTCCTGGGCATAGGCGCTGTATCCGTCCAGCAGTCCCTGCGCCAGCTGCTCAATCGCCTCTGTGGAGACGGCGATGTCCAGCTGGCTGATGATGTCTTCTATAGAAAGCTCTGGCAGCTCCGGCAAATCCATGTCCAGCTCCATGCCCGACGGATCCATCATGCCGGATAGATCCAGGTCTCCTTCCTCTATCTCAAAATACTCCGCCATATCCATATCCAGCGCATCCGCGTCAAAGGAGAAGGCGCTGCGCAGGGCGTCCTCGTCCACTGTGAACAGGGATTCCATGTCGAAGGGACTCTGGCTGTTGTCCTCTCCGAAAGAGTTGCCGGTGAGCACATTGAAGTCTGGATCTGCCATCTGCTCCTGCACAATCGGGCTTTCCTCCGCCATCTCTGCCACATGCCCCGTGAGGGAGGCAGGGTAGGCGATTCCCGGGCTCAGCATAGCTGCAGCCGCATCCTCCTTCGGCTGTACCACGCCCACAATGGAGACCTCCTTGCCTTCCTCCACCAGCCTCCGCATATAGGCCTCGTCATCCGTCTTCTCCGTCCACACCTGGTAGGTGCTGTCATAGGTGTAGTAGTCAGCCGCATTCACCAGCCGGAAAGTGATGCCCAGGAAATCCCCGTAGGCATAGGGGGCAATGTTGTCCGGGATGTCCACCGGCTCCTCATCCAGGAACTTCTCAATCATCTCATCCAGCTCCACATAGTCCCGAAGCCCCATCACGTACAGCATGAAGTCGCTGATGCTCCCGCCGGAGGTGAGCACCACCACGCACTCGTCATAATTCTCCGGCCAGCGCCCGGCCATCACATCATACTGATCCTTGAACAGCGCCTCGTTCTCCGGCATCTGGTAAAACACATCCGTACTCATAAAGGAGGACATGAAGCTGCCCGAATCCGAACCGATGCCCAGGGCGGCAAAGGAGTGGTCGGGGTTTACCTGGCGGATATCCTCCTCCGTCTCCAGGTAAATCTGGGGAGCCACGTCGTAATCATACTCCACCGCCCGGGCATACTGGCCGATGCCGCTGTCCCCCTCCTCAAGATAGTCCTTCAGCGCCCCCAGGTCGTTGGGCTCCACCTTGGAAAACATGTTGCCCAGCATCTGGGAGATCTCCACCTCCCCCTCTTTTTCCCCCTGGCTTTCTGCCGCCGCACTGGCCATCATCGCGGCAAAATCCATCGTCGTGCTCTGGATCTGCAGCGGATATTCCGACAGGGTATCCTCCTCCAGCGCCTGGATATAGGCGTTGACCCCGTTGGAGATGGATAGGATGAGGGCGATGCCGATAATGCCGATGGAACCGGCAAAGGAGGTGAGGATCGTCCTGGCCTTCTTCGTCCGCAGGTTGTTGAAGCTCAGGGACAGCGCCGTCAGGAAAGACATGGACGCCTTGCCCATGTTCCTGTGCACGGGCGGAGGCGTCCCCTCCCTGCGCACCTTGAACGGATCGGAATCCGCGCGGATTTTCCCGTCCTTCAGGGTGACAATGCGGGTGGCGTACTGCTGGGCCAGCTCTGGGTTGTGGGTCACCATGACCACCAGCCGGTCCTTGGCCACCTCCTTGAGCAGCTCCATGACCTGGACGCTTGTCTCGCTGTCCAGCGCTCCGGTGGGCTCGTCGGCCAGCAGGATATCCGGGTCGTTCACCAGGGCGCGGGCGATGGCCACCCGCTGCATCTGGCCGCCGGACATCTGGCTGGGCCTTTTGTGCAGCTGCTCCCCCAGCCCAACCTGGGCCAGCGCCTTGGCCGCCCGCTCTCTCCGCTCCGCCTTGGAAACGCCGGAGATGGTCAGTGCCAGCTCCACATTGGCCAGCACCGTCTGGTGGGGAATCAGGTTGTAGCTCTGGAACACAAAACCCACCGTGTGGTTCCGGTAGGAATCCCAATCCCTGTCCCTATATTTCTTTGTGGATATCCCGTTTATAATCAAATCGCCGCTGTCATACCGGTCAAGCCCTCCGATAATGTTCAGCAGCGTGGTCTTCCCGGAACCGCTGGGCCCCAGGATTGCCACAAACTCGTTCTCCCGCAGGTTCAGGCTCACGTCGTCAAGCGCCTTCTGCACCAGTCCTCCCGTCCGGTACTGTTTGCAAACATGTCTGATCTGAAGCATCTGCCGCCACTCCTTTTGCCGTTTGTCTATCACATACCGTCGGTGTACAAGGGGCCATCTTGTCCCTTGGTACACTGACGCTATTATACAGCAAAAACCACAAAAGGAAAAGGCTGCCGGAAAAAGGTGGGGCGCTGGGAAAAGGTGGCGCTGGGAATGGAAAGCCGCACAAAAGGGGAGCTGCGGCGGCACAGGCATCTCCCGTCCCCGGCAGCTCCCTCTCGGTCTTCCCTCTTTTCTTTTGTCCTTCTCTATTTTAGCGTCGGTGTATTGTCCCTTGGTACACCGACGCTATCTTTCTTTTTTCTTATCCTCCGGATTCCCTTCTGTCCGGCCTCCTTCCCTACTCCCCATCCATCGTGGTGATGACAATGTTTTCCGGTTCAATCCCGGCCTTGCGCTGGACGATGTCCTCGATCTGGGCGCGCTCGGCGTCCCCGATCTGCGCCTGGTTCACAATCACATCGGCGCACTCATCCTGGATGTTGACCACCACGTCGGTAAAGCCCTTGGCGCTCAGCAGCATCTCTGCGGCGGCCTCCCGCTCAGTGATGTCCGAGAGGGCGATCAGGGCGTCCACTGCCTCCTGCTTCTGCCCGTCGGAGAGGTTCGTGTTGTTGATGATATCCATCAGCAGCGATTTGTTCTGGGAGCGCACCTGCTCCCGGTTGATCTTGGCCTGGGCCGCGATGCCTGAGCCGGTCCCGGTGCTGGCCAGCACTGCTTCCCCGGGTACCTCCTGCCCCTGGGTGTCCGCCGCCTGCGTCTCCTGGGCGTCCGCTGCCTGGACATCCCCGGCCTGCCCACCGTCCTGGGCAGCGGCCTCCGCGTCCAGCTGGGCGGTCAGTGCCGGATCCACCTCATCTGTGAAGATTTCTCCGGAGGCGTAGAGATCCTCCTCGGACAGGTCCGTCAGCGCAGCCTCCTCAGAGAGCTCCCCGGCCGCCGCCCCGTCCGCAGCAGCTGTCTCCCCCAAGGTGCCGTCCTCCTCCCCCGCCTCCTGGAAGCCGGCCCCGTCTTCCTCCTGCTCCTCCCCCGACGCCAGATCCCCGATGGCCACGGTCCATTTGTTCCCGGAAAAATTCAGATATCCGGCAACTGCAATCATGATCGCCAGCGTCGTGATAATCATCTGATTTTTTTTCAATACCCGCTTCAATAATTCTGCTCCTCCATTTCCTTCAATTTCAGCACCTCGATTTTATGTACCTCTATCTGCAGGAGCGCCTGGACGCCGTCCGTGATCCCGGCGGCCACCTCCGGGTTCCCGGCGCCCTCCGCCGCAATGACCACTCCCTCGATTTTCGGAGCGTATTCCTTGACGACAAACGGCCGCTGGCCCGCGTCCGTGTCCTCGTACACGGTGCTCTCCTCCTGCTGCGTCTCGCCTGTGCTCCTTGTACTTCCATTTTCACCCGTCTCGGACTGGGAGGCCTGGGTCAGCGGCCGGTCTTTCTCCACCACCTTCTCCTGGCTCCCCTCCGTCTTGATCAGCACCTTCACCTCCCCCACACCCTCCACCTGGCGCAGGAAGTCCTCCAGCCTTGCGGCCAGCTCCTCTTCGTACGACCACATGCCGGCCTCCGCCTGGGAGCCGTCCCCTGGCTCTTCCTGCCAGGCGCCCTCCCCGGCCTCCTGCCCGTCTCTCTCCTGTCCCGCCCCCTGCTGCGAGGGCTCCGCCACCGGCATGGCGATCAACAGCAGGAGAACACCGGCCAACAGCGCGATCAGCAGCTTCTCTTTTCCCGCACCGCCGCCTTTTCCTCTGCTTTTTACTATGTCTATGACGGAAGTCTTCTTTTTATTATCTTTCTTACCGTCCTGATTGCCGCTGTCCATATCCTGCTCCTTCCTGCGCCCTGACGCTGAGGTTGCTCTTCGCCACTCCGAATTCCTCCGACAGCCTTTCCTCCAGCTCCTCCTCCCATCCATCCTGCCCTTCCTCCTCCAGGCTTGCACCCACGGACAGATACAGGATTCTCCCGTAATCCGGGCTTTCCAAGTCCTCCTCCAGCAGAAGCTCCTCCACCTCCAGAACCGCCCCGTACTGGGCTCCTGTCTGCCGGATGGAAAATTCCAGCTGCCTTCGGTAGTGCTCCATCACATAGCTCTCCGCCACGCCCTCCATCGCCTCCATCTCCTCCCGCAGCTCTTCCTTCTCCTGGCGGACGCTGTACTCCTCGAAGGAGGAGAGCAGGCTCTCGTCCAGGCGCAGCAGCTGAAGCAGCGGATCCGCCATGACCAGGATCATCATCACCCCGGTAAACAGGCGGATATATTTCCGGTACTGCTCGCCCGGCAGCACGCTGGTCACCGCCGTCACCAGGATAAAATACACCACCAGGTTCCATATCCAGCCATATACCCAGGACATCCTCTCCCCTCCTCGCCGTCAGGCCATCCCCCGCAGCAATTCCTCACCGCCCGGCCGTCCCCCCTACAGCACTTCCTCGCCGCCCGGCCATCCCCCGCAGCAATTCCTCACCGCCCGGCCATCCCCCCTACAGCAGTTCCTCACCGCCCGGTCATCCCGCACAGCAGCGCCAGCGTCAGCCAGAACAGGACGGCGGAGGCCGTCATTGCCCGCAGCAGCAGGACCATGCCATCCCCCACGCTGCTGATGCACTCCACCAGGCGGGCGTCGGCCACCGGCTCCACAACGGCGGCGGCCAGCTTATAGCTTATGGCAAACAGGGCCAGCTTGGCCACCGGCAGGAGGCAGATCAGCGCCAGCACCAGCAGGGCCGCCGCCCCGATCCCGTTCTTGATCAGCACTGCACAGCCCAGCACCAGCTCCGACACAGAGTCCAGCACGTTCCCGATGCCCGGTATCATCCCCGCCGTCTTGGAGAGCAGATCCTTTTTCAGGCTGTCCACCGCCGGCGTGACCAGCCCCTGGATCAGGTTGAAGCCCACCACTGCGCCCAGCATCACCTTGAGCCCCCACTCCAGCACCATGCGGAAAAGCCCCGCAAGCTTTGTGAGGAAATTCTCCTTCGCCATCTGGTTCACCAGGAGGAGCAGAAGATAAATGTGGATTCCCGGCAGAATCAGGTAGCGCACCGCCCACTGGACAGCTGTCAGCAGGAATAGGATCCACTCATAGAAGACGAGGGTGGTCGCCGTCCCGGAGGAATAGCCGAGAGCCAGGAAGAGGGACGGCATCAGCGCCCTCATAAAATCCACCACAGAGGTGAGGGAATCGGTGACAATGGCCGAGGCCGTGCCGAAGGCCGTCATGAGAATGGTCAGGAGCAGCATATACACCATATAGTAGCTGACGTCGGAGATCTGGCGGTTCTTGAAAATATCCGAGAACCCCGTGAGCGTCGCGGCGATGAGGGTGATGACCAGCACATGGACAATCGTGGTCTTGTTGACCCGCCACTCGTAGAAGAGGCTGTCCGACACAAAGCCCGCCAACAGCTCCCTGGCAGCCCCGAAATCTCCGTCCAGGAAGGCGTCCACCACCTGTCCGAAGGAGATCTTCTCCCCGGCCTCCAGGCCGTCCAGGAACTGGTCAATCTCCCCGAAGTCCATCTCTGACAGCAGCTCCTCCATCACCTCCTCCTCGGTCAAGCTCTCCTCCATGATCTCCTCCTCGGTCAAGCTCTCCTCCTGCCCGTCTGCGGCGGATATCCCCTGCCCTGCTGCATAGCTTTCACTCCCCTGCCCTGCGGCGGATGTCCCCTGCCCGGGCGAGGCCGCCAGCGCTTCGCCCGGCAGGCTCCCGGCGCAGATACACAGAAGGGCCGCCGCCAGCAGGAAGCCGTGACGCCCTTTTTTTCCTCTCCCCTCCATGGCTTGGCCGCCCCGCAAAGCCCTCATATGCCGAGGAATCCCCGCATCGTCTCCAGCAGGGACAGAAGGACCGGCATGCTCACCGCCAGGATGGTCAGCTTGCCAAAGATTTCAATCTGGGACGCGATGGCCTGATGCCCGGTATCCCTGCACACGGCGGAGGCGAACTCCGAAATGTAGGTGATGCCTGCTATCTTCAGCAGCGTCTGCATGTAGACGGCGTCGATGGTCAGGTAGCCCTGGATTGTCTCGATCGTCTCGGTGATCACATGGAGCTTCCCCACCGCATAGTAGAAGATGAACACGCAGGCCGCCAGGCTTACATACACGGCGTAGTCCGACTTCTGATGCTTCAGCAGGACTGCCAGGAGGACGCCGGCAATCCCCGCCGCCCCGATTTTAACTATATCCATAGAGAAACCTCCTTACAGGGAAAAAAGCTGCTGTATCGTCTCAAAGAGCTCATAGATATAGGGGAGGACCCAGAACAGGACGAGCAGCAGGCCCGCCAAGCTTGTCAGGAACGCATGCTCCTCCCTTCCGCTGTGCTTGAGCACCTGGCTCAGAACCGATACCAGGATCCCCACAGCCGCTATCCGGAAAATTAAGTTTACGCTCATCTCATATCTCCTTATTCGCCGGGCCTTCCATTTCCGTATATGCCGGGCCTTCCATCTCCTTATCCGCCAGGCTTCATTGCCCCGCCCAGGGGCGGCGCGCCGGGCGCTGGCTACACGAGCAGTATCACAAGGAAGACCCCCGCCGTCACGCCCAGCAGCCTGGCCACCCGCATCTTCCCCTGGCAGGAGACCAGCAGCTTTTCATAGCATTCCGCCAGCTCCCTCTGGAAAAAATCGATCGCCGCCAGCTGCATCTGGGCGTCCAGGTAGCCGAAGGTGTTGCCAAAGGACAAGAGAAGCTCCAGCTCCTCCCGGTTCAGCGGGGATTTCTCAAAGCTTTCCAGCACCTGCTCCTTCCACAGCCGGTCGAACCGCCCCCTGCCCTCCTGCCCCAGCGCCCCCGAGAGCTTTTCCAAAAAATCCCGGTACACGCCGTCCATCCGGGCCGCCATATGGGAGAAGGCATCCCCCGCCGGTGTGCGGCTGCTCCGTATCTCCCCGGCCAGCAGGAGGAACATCCGCCGAAGCTCCGACAGCATCCGAAGCCTCCTGCGGTACTCCAGGCTCTTGTCCAGGCCCAGCCCTGTGCAGGCCACAAGCACCAGCACGCTCCCTGCAAGCTTCACTCCAAGCATGGCACCGGCCTCCCCTCCTTGTCCAAAATCTCCCGTATCTGTCCCGGCCTCTCCCCCATCTCCAGGAACACATAGCGGTCAAACATCTGATCCTTCCGGAAGTCCCGGCAGTAGGGCTTCCGGTCCAGCTCCTCCAGGCTGTCCCCGTGCATTGTGGCCAAGATCCTGCAGCCGCAGCAGCGGGCGTAGGCGATGGCCTCCACATCCTCCCGCCTGCCCACCTCGTCCACCGCCAGTATCTGGGGTGCCATGGACCGCAGGAGCATCAGCATCCCCTGGGATTTGGGGCAGCCGTCCAGCACATCGCAGGAGGTTCCCAGATCCTTCGTGGGCACGCCCAGGTAGGAACCGCCGATCTCCCCCCGCTCGTCCGCCACGCCCACCGTATAGCCTCCCTCCTCCCCGCCAGAGGCCAGCAGCCGTATCAGATCCCGCAGCAGCGTCGTCTTGCCGCAGCCCGGCGGGGAGACCACCAGCGTGTTGGCAAAGCGCCCCTGCTCCTTCAGAAGCGGCAGCAGCGGGGCGGCGCAGCCCTTCACCTCGTGGGAGATCCGCAGGTTCACCGACGTGATATATTTCATGCCCTGCACCCTCCCCTCCTCCAAAATCACCTTGCCGGCCACCCCCACCCGGTGTCCGCCCTCCACCGTGAGGAAGCCCTCCCGTAATTCCTCGCCGTAGGCATAGAGGGAGTAGCTGCCGGCATATTCCATAAACTCGGCCACCTCTTCCCGGGCCGCCGTGTAGGCCTGGGATGCCTGGGACGTGAGCTGCCCGCTCCTGGACAGATAATATCTCCGGTTCATCCCCTCAATCTGGACCGGCCTTCCCGCCCGCAGGCGGATCTCCCGGATATTCCCATAGTCAAGCCCCGCCATACGGAGCCTCTCCCGGATTTCCTCCGGGAACAGCCGCAAAATCTCCTTTTCCCTGTCCATGTCTCCACCTCTTTACC
>CALWMI010000027.1 GCA_944381745.1 uncultured Lachnospiraceae bacterium
AGTACTATAACAGAAAAAATCCCCCGAAAGACTAATATCTTCCGGAGGATTTCACCCTGTTTATCCACATACTTACTTTTCCTATCTAATCTCCCGCTCCACGGAGACAATCTCCGCCTCCGTACTGCTCTCCACGAAAGCCAGGATATCATCCATCATGCTGTCTGCCTGAGCGGCATGAGCCATTATGGCCGCCACTCCGATCACAATCGTCTGGTGGATGTCCTGCTCGTCCGTTTCAGCTGCAGATACGGCATACCGGCTTCTTATCTTTCCCAGAAGGCTTTTTACCACCATTCTCTTTTCCTTTAAGGAATGAACCCATGGTGCGTAAAGCCTAAGTTCCATCACGGCAATTTTCAAGTTATTCCCCTTCCTTAATATATATGGCTTCATAAAGACCCGGATTTTCTATCTGTTCCTCGGTTTCTGATGCGCTGCATGATTTTGGTGGTTCTTAACTTTATCTCTATATGGAAATTTTCTGTCCTTCCACTTTTCCAGTTCTTCCCTGAGATCCCTAAAACAATATTCATGCGACATAATAACTTCCAATGGCGATTTACAGTCTGTTATGGCTTACGTCCCTTCTTTTTCAAATCAGAATCCACCGTCAATATGATCTTACTTCGTCCTGTCAACACCTCTTGATTGTACTGGAAGAGAATAATATCCTTCAGTGCTTCTTCCGTCGAAACAGTTCTGACTATACGTTTCTGAATCTTCTCTATATTTAATCTATTTTCCATAGCAACTCCTTTACCCTTTATCTTCTGGTTTTAGGGCATATTTTTTACATGCCGATCATCTTTCAATATTTGACGATACAACTGCCAAAGACTCCGCATTCTTACAAAATTCCAAATAGTCATCCACCGCAGCGTAAAAGTCATTAAGAAGCTCTTTCTCATTTTCTCCCTCATAAGAGATCAAGGAACGGACTCCCATAACCTTACCATAAAAAATCCCGTCTTCTTCTGAAAACTCAACGCTGCCCACATATCCTTTATACTGAATCATATTCCCCACCTTATAATCTGCCTTCATCCTTTATCCGATCTTATCTGCGGCTGTCTCCTTGAGATAGTCTTTATTATACACCCAGAAAATATTTTTGTGCTGAACCTGCACGTCACTTTAGACGGATTTTTTCCATAAAAAGAACCAGACCATTCACAAACTGCGAACAGCCCGGCCCTTTATACCCAAAACATAGTTCCGATATAAATGTTAAAAATCTAGTTTTCCGACTCGTATAATTCCCTTTAAATATCTTAAATTCCCTTATAAATGTAAATGAACGCTTCACCCCGCCGCCCCTTTTCCTGCCGCGCGCCCGGTAGCCCAGGCGATCTGCAGGTTGAAGCCGCCGGTCAGCGCGTCCACATCCAGCACCTCCCCGGCAAAGTACAGCCCCTCCACATATTTGGAGCCCATATCCTTCGGGCGGATGCCCTTGATGTCCACGCCTCCCTTGGTGATGATGGCCTCCTGGAACCCCCGGGTGCCGGTGAGGGTGAGAGGCAGCCCCTTCAGAAGCTTGGACAGCTGCTCCCTCTCCTGCCTGGTAACGCTGTTCACCGGCGTGTCGGGACGGATGCCGGACAGCCGCACCATCACCGGGATCAGTTTAGCATGCAGAAGGCTGTCCAGGCTGTTCTTGAACATGCGGTTCTTGTTCTCGCCGAAATCCCGCAGGAGCCTGGCATCCAGCTGCTCCTCCGACAGGGCGGGTTTCAAGTCGATTAAGAGACGCAGCCCTTCCTGGGGAATCCGCCCGGACAGGAAGCTGCTGGCACTCAGCATCAGCGGGCCGCTGACGCCGAAATGGGTGAACAGCATCTCCCCGAAGCCCTGGTACCAATCCTTGCCCCGGATGCCTGTCCCGTGCTCCTCCCGCTCTCCAATCCGCACCGACACATTGCGCAGGGAGAGGCCCATCAGCTCCTTCACCCAGGCTTCCTCTGCCGTCAGGGGCACCAGCGAGGGAAGGGGCTTTGCCACAGCATGTCCCCACTCCTTCGCGAAGCGGTAGCCGTCCCCGGTGGAGCCGGTCTGGGGGTAGGAGCACCCGCCGGTGGCTATGACCACCGCGTCTGCCTCCAGCAGCCCTTCCCCCTTCACCACTACGCCAGTCACACGGCCGTCTGAGGCGCCGACCCCTGCCGCCTCCGTATGGAGGCGCACCTGGACGCCCAGGCTTGCCAGCTTCCGCTCCAGCGTGCGGATGACGTCCGAGGAATGGTCAGAGGAGGGAAACACCCTCCCTCCCCGCTCGGTCTTGAGGGACAGCCCCTCCCGCTCGAAAAAGTCCATCACATCCGCGCTGGAGCATGCGCCGAAAGCGCTGTAGAGAAATTTCCGGTTCGTGCACACATTCTGCAGCAGCGTCTGCACATCGCAGTCGTTGGTTAAGTTGCACCGCCCCTTGCCGGTGATGAACAGCTTCTTGCCCAGCTTCTCATTCTTCTCCAGGAGGAGGACAGGGCAGCCTTCCTCCGCCGCTGCGATTGCCGCGGCCATCCCTGCGGCTCCTCCCCCAATGACAATCACCCTTCTCATTCTTCCGTCTCCGTTCTCTCTCTCTGCGCTTTCCCGAAGCCATAGCGGACGCTGTCCTCCATGGGGTCGATCTCATCGTGGTTGTACACCTGGTACTCATCCCAGATCTGCTCCAGGTCCGTCAGCCTTTTTACCACCTGATCCTGTTTCTTCATGCACAGCGCCACCAGGAGGGCGTTGATCACGGAGAGAGGCGCCACCAGGGAATCCACAATGGCGGCCATGTCGCTCTTGGCGATCAGGTTGCAGGAGGAATACAGGTTCATCGGGGAGTGGATGCTGTCCGTCAGCGTGATCACCTTGGCATTGCGGTTGTTGGCAAACTCGATCGCCTTCAGCGTACGCATGGAATAACGTGGAAAGCTGATGCCGATAATCACATCCTCCGGCCCGATGTGGATCATCTGCTCAAAAATCTCGCTGATGTTGTTCGTCTGGATGCAGTGCACCTGATCCAAGATCAAATTCAGGTAAAAGCCCAGGAAGCTGGCCAGGGGCGCGCAGCTGCGGATGCCGATAATGTAGACGCTTCTGGCGTTCAGGATCGTATCCACAGCCAGGCGGAACGCGGCGTAATCCACATGCTCCGCCGTATCCTTGATCTTCTCCATGTCCGCCTGCAGCACCGCCTCCAGTATCTCCGTGTCGTGGATTCTGCCGTAGGTCACCTCCATCCGCTGGATGGAGTTCAGCTTATTTCTGACCATCTCCTCCAGGGCCTGCTGGAACTGGGGGTATCCCTTATACCCAAGCCAAATGGCAAAGCGCACCACCGTGGATTCGCTGACGCCCACCACCTCTCCAAGCTTTGCCGCAGTGAGAAACGCCGCCTTGTCATAGTTGTCGGTAATATAGGCGGAAAGACGCCTCTGCCCCTTGCTCATACGGATGTAGTTCTTGTTGATCCGGTTCATCAAATCGCTGGTATTTCCCATGGTATCCCTCTCCTGCCAATGCCGGGCGGCAAGTGCCTGCGCCCGGCCTTTTTTTCGTAAAAACAGTATAGCACATTCCCTTTTCTCACACAACCGGCACATACCGGCCCACAAGCTTCCCCAGGCACCAGGCGAAGGTGAGCTTGGGCACGTCCTCCTTCACCGTCACCGGATACTGGGCGATCTCCCAGTCCCCCAGCCGGTACCGGATCTCCCCCGCCTTCTCCCCTGCCTGCACCGGGGCTTTCAGCGCGGGGACGCCCTCGTAGGACACCTGCACCTCCTCCCCCTCCTTCAGCAGCACCTGCAGGCTGCGCCCGCCGGGGGGCAGCTCCAAATCTGCATAGGCCGTGTCGGTGCGGATGCCGCTTGCAGGTACGCCTCCGTCCACCCGCACCGGGTTCAGGACCAGATCAGAGCGGTATACCTCCCGGTATTCATAGTTTTCCAGCCCATATTCCATCAGCGCCCTGGTATCCGTCCACTTGTAGTTTTTGTTGTTCGGCCAGCCGCAGGCCAGGAGGGAGACGATGAACGTTCGCTCTCCCTGCCGCAGGGCTCCCACATAGCAATATCCTGCCTTTGCGGTGAAGCCGGTCTTGCCGGTGAGCGCCCCCTCCATCATGTCCAGGAAGGCATTGTGGTTGGTGCAGGAATAGCTCTTTTTCCCGTCCAAATCCTGGAAACTGTAGGAGGGCGTGCGGGTGATGCTCAAGAATTCCTCCTTCTTCGGCGATTCCATCATGCAGTAGCGCAGGATCAGGGCCAGCTCCCCCGCTGTGGTGGAGTGGATCTTCTTCTCCCCGCCCTCCTCCCTCTCCGCATCCAGGCCGTTGGGCGTGAGAAAACAGGTGCTGGTGCAGCCAATCTCCTCCGCCTTCTCGTTCATCCTGTCCAGGAAGGCTTCCACCGCCTCCTCCGGCTGCGGCTCTTCCGCAGCGCCTGTCTGGCCGGATTTTCCTGCGTCCGCCTGGCCGCCTGTCTGGCCCTCTCCCTGGCCGTCTGTCTGGCCGTCTTCCTGGCCATCTATCCGGCTGTCTCCCTGGCCCGCCAGCTGGCTATCCTCCAGGATGCGGCGTCCCACGTGCTCCGCAATGCACACCGCCGTGTCGTTGTGGGATTCCAGCATCAGGGAATAGTAGAGATCCCCCAGCCGGAACCGCTGGCCCTCCTGCATCCCCAGGCGCACCTTGGGCTGGGAGGCCGCGTAGGAGGACACCGTGGCCGTCTCCTGTCCGTCCGCATATTCCAGCGCCACGATCAGCGTCATGATCTTGGTCGTGCTGGCCATGGGCATCGGTCTGTCCGCTTCCTTCCCATAAAGAATACGCCCGGAGCCGGCGTCCATCAGAACCGCCGACTGGGCGTACAATGGTATCTCCTCTTGTCCTGCCCCGGCGCTCCCGGAGACGGACAAGCTCTCTTCCCTGTTCTCCCGTATGGAAAGCCCTCCCGCCGCCAGCGCCAGTGCGGCAGCCGACAGCAGGAGAACCCTTCTCTGCCTTAAGAACCATCTCTTCAACAATCTTGAGCCCCATATTTCCAATTCTCACTACACCATATGGCTCTGCCGGCAAAATCATTCCTGTCTCTTGGCTTGTCAGATGGCCTGCAGGGCCTGCTCCAGGTCGTCGATGATATCCTGGGGATTCTCGATGCCCACGGAGAACCTGATCAGTCCCGGGGACACCCCTGCCTCCGCCAGCTGCTCGTCGTTCATCTGACGGTGCGTATGGCTGGCCGGATGGAGCACGCAGGTCCTGGCGTCCGCCACATGGGTGACAATCTGCGCCAGCTTCAGGGAATCCATGAAGCGCACTGCGGCCTCTCTGCCGCCCTTCACCTCGAAGGAAATGACGCCGCAGGTGCCGTTCGGCATATATTTCTGCGCCAGGGCATAGTACTTATCCCCCGGAAGGCCTGCATAGTTGATGGAGGCGATCTTCTCGTGGGCGTTCAGATACTCCGCCACCTTCTGGGCGTTGCTGCAGTGCTTCTCCACCCGCAGCGGCAGCGTCTCAAGCCCCACGTTCAGCAGGAACGCGTTCATCGGGGATGGGATGGAGCCCAGATCCCGCATGAGCTGGGACGTGGCCTTCGTGATGTAGGCAGCCTTGCCGAATTTCTTCGTGTAGGTGATGCCGTGGTAGGACTCATCCGGCTGGGTCAGTCCGGGATATTTGTCCGCGTGGGCCTCCCAGTCAAAGTTTCCGCTGTCCACGATGCAGCCTCCCACCGCCATCGCATGCCCGTCCATATATTTCGTTGTGGAGTGGGTCACAATGTCTGCCCCGTACTGGAACGGACGGCAGTTCACCGGGGTGGGGAAGGTGTTGTCCACGATCAGCGGCACGTTGTGGCTGTGGGCCAGCTTGGCAAATTTCTCAAAGTCCAGGATGACCAGCGCCGGGTTGGCGATGGACTCCGCCACAACCGCCTTCGTGTTGGGGCGCATAGCTTTGGAGAGCGTCTCCAGATCGTCGTCCGGATTGACGAACGTGCAGTCGATCCCCATCTTCTTCAGGGTGACGCCCAGCAGGTTGAAGGTTCCCCCGTACACGGTGGAGGAGCACACCACATGGTCGCCCGCCTCGCAGATGTTGAATACCGCGTAAAAATTGGCAGCCTGCCCTGAGGAGGTAAGCATCGCAGCCACGCCGCCCTCCATCTCGCATATCTTCTGCGCCACCGCGTCGTTGGTGGGGTTCTGGAGCCTTGTGTAAAAGTATCCGTTGTCCTCCAGGTCAAACAGCCTTCCCATCTGCTCCACCGTGTCATACTTGAAAGTTGTGCTCTGGTAGATAGGCAGAACCCTTGGCTCTCCCTTCTTCGGCTTCCAGCCCGACTGCACACAAATGGTATCCAATCTGTAATCTGACATTTTTATCCATCGCCTTTCTCTATCTTATATATTTCCCATCACATACAGGCTCATCTGGCCCATGTCCAGATACCTGTCCAGAAATTCCTGGATCTCCTCCGCCGTCACGGCCATCAGCCTCTCCTCCGTCTCTGCCTGGGAGATCACCCGCCCATGGGACAGCAGGGATTTTGCATATCCCTCCATCCGGGACTGGACCGTCTCATTGCCCATGATCAGCTCGGAGCGCAGCTCCCGCTTCGCCTGATAGAGTTCCCGCTCCGTCACGCCGCCGTCCCGGAAATCCCGGACGGTCTGACGGATACCCTCCAGTACCTCGTCCAGCCTGTCCGGCCCTGTCGCCCCGTAAATCTGCCACAGGCCCGCATGGCAGAAGCTGCTCCCGTAGGAGTAGACGCTGTAGGCCATGCCGGATTCCTCCCGGATGCGCTGGAACAGCCTGGAGCTTACGCTTCCCCCCAGGATACTGTTGGCCAGAGCGAACACATAGCGCTCCTCACTGGCCGAGACAATGCAGGGGAAAGCCAAATCCAGGTGAACCTGCTCGATATCCCTGCGTTTCCACACCTCGCAGGGTGTGTAGGCCGGCCTGGTGAGCTCCCTCCCGCCGCCATCCCCGGGGAAAATGCCGAAATACTTCTGGAGGTTTCCAAGCAGCTCCTCCTCAGGGAAATCCCCCACCACGCTGACAGCCATCCTGCCGCCGGTATAGTAGGCTTTGTGGAACTGCTGCAGCTGTTCCCGCGAAAAGCCCTCCACGGTCTTCTTCTTCCCCGATATGATATATCCCAGCGGATGCTTCCTCCACACCCGCTTCTGCAGCTTCTCATGTACCATGTCCTCGCAGGAGTCGTCGTACATGCGGATCTCGTCCACCACCACCTGCTTCTCTGTCTGCAGCGTCTCCTGGTCGAAGGCGGAGTGCAGCAGCATATCGCTCAGCAGCTCCATCGCCTCGTACAGCTGCCCCGCCGGGGTACGCACATAGTACGCCGTGCACTCCTTGCCGGTGTAGGCGTTCAGGTTGCCGCCCAGCATGGCTGTTATATCAGCGATCTCCTTGGCGCTGCGGCTGAAAGTCCCTTTGAACACCATGTGCTCGATCAGGTGGGACAGCCCGTTCTCCTCCCGGCTCTCATAGGCCGAGCCAACCCGCACCCACACGCCGAGGGCAGCCACGGGCGCTTGGGGACACCGCTCATAAATCACCCGTATCCCGTTCTCTAATGTTCTCTCCGTTATCCTCATGCTGTTATCACTGTGCAGTCCCTGTCAGGCCGCATCCCCGTCACTGGAAAAAATAGGAATCCTTCAGGTCGCTCACCATCCTGGCATAGACCTCCCGGCAGTCCTCCCGCTTTCCCTCCTCGATGAGGCGGATGCATTCCTTCAGGTACCGCTCCCAGATCCCCTCGTAGATATCCCGGGAATCCTCTCTCTTGTCGATATGCTTCACAATGGTAGGCGCCACGTTGTAGTACTCCTGCACAAGCGCCTCCCCCTCGCCGGTGCCCATCAGGTAGCTGTCCCGGTAGTCCCGCAGCAGGCTCAGCTCATAGCAGTCGTCCCCGCGGTTCCTGGCCTGGCAGACGGCCGTGGTGATATAGCAGAACCGTCTGCGAAAGCCGCTGTTGATCAGCTCGAAGGTGGACGCCTTAATGTTCGTATACGGGAAGGAGCTGTTCCACATATCAACCAGGATGTCCAGCAGCATCTGGGCGCTGGTTCCCTTGTACTCTGCAATCGCCGGCAGCAGGTACGCCACCATGGCCAGGTTGTTGTCCACCTGCCGCTGCCCCTTCTGCCCTTTGCGGGGAAGCTTCTCCAGATCCGCCGCGGCGTCCTCTATGAACTTCCCGCTCAGCTCCCGCACAAACGCTTCCTTGTCCGGTGCGACGCAGAACGCCTTCTCGATCTCTTCCACAATATAATAGTGGTTCCGGTAATATTCCTGGAACTTGCTCTCATAGGTCTGCTTCCGGAACCCCTTCATCGGCTCCTCCAGATTGCGCAGCATCAGGATAAAATCCGCCATCGCTTCCTTCTTCAGCTCCTCATAGGCAGCTGCATTCCCTTGGGCGCTCTGGACGGGCGCCGTCTCTCTGGCAAGCTCCTGGACAGCCTCCTCCGTAGATATCTCCTCTCCGCAGAACATGCAGCGGATCTTCTCCCGGTCCGGCGCCACCTGTATATGCTCGTGGCACTTCGGGCATTTTCCTTCTATAAATTCCATGTCCCATCCTCCCGGCTATGTTCTCCTGCCTCTCCCCTGGGCGACGGCCTCTATTCCCCGTCCTCCCAGTTGTGGTATACGCTCTGTACATCGTCGTCATCCTCCAGCAGGTCCAGGATGCGCTGGATATTCTTCACATCCTCCTCCGCCGACAGGGACACCCATGTCTGGGGGATCATGGTCACCTCTGCGCTGGCCATCTCAACGCCGGCATCCTCCAGCGCCTGGCGCACCACGCCGAAATCATCCGGGCCGGTCACCACCTCGAAGCTGTCCTCCTCCTCGGCAAAGTCCTCCGCCCCGGCGTCCAGGGCAAGCATCATCAGCTCGTCCGCGTCCATGCCGCAGGCTTCCTTGTCCACAATTATCTGTCCCTTCTTGTCGAACATAAAAGAGACGCAGCCAGGCGTGCCCACATTTCCCTTGCCCTTCGTGAACGCGCTGCGGACATTGGCCGCCGTGCGGTTCTTATTGTCGGTGAGGGCGTCCACGATGATCGCTGTTCCCCCCGGCCCATAGCCTTCATATGTAACATACTCGTAATTCACAGAATTGGCGTCGCCCGCCGCACGCTTGATGCCGCGGTCGATCGTATCGTTGGGCATATTGTTGGCCTTGGCCTTGGCGATCACATCCCGCAGACGGCTGTTGTTGGCCGGGTCTGGGCCGCCCTCCTTCACCGCCACCGCAATCTCCCTTCCGATGATGGTAAAAATCTTGCCCTTTGCCGCATCATTCTTCTCTTTCTTGTGCTTGATGTTGGCAAACTTTGAATGTCCTGACATTTCTTATCTCCTCTTTCTGATCGTTTTCGTAAATCTATCTGCCGGGCCTTACTGCTTCTCCGCGTCCGGCTCCTGCGGCGCAAGCCTGGTGACCCGCACCTTATAGATAATTTTGTTGCGGACCTCCAGCACCTGGAACAGGTATCCTTCCCTCTCCACGCGGATATCCTCATTCTCCGACGGGATACGGTCCAGAATAAACGTGAGCAGCCCGTTGAGCGTCTCAATCTCCTCCTCGCCGAATTCCACGCCCAGGCACTCCTCCACCTCCTCCAGAGGGGCGGTGCCCAGCATCAGCCACGAGCCGTCCGGCTGCCGGATAATGCTCTCCTCCTCGGCATCATACTCGTCCTGGATATTCCCCACAATCTCCTCCAGAATATCCTCCATCGTCACAAGCCCGGCCGTCTGCCCGTACTCGTCCACGACAATGACCATATGCGCCTTCAGCTTCTGCATATTCTTGAGAAGGTCGCTGATATTCCTTGTCTCAGGGATAAACCTGGCGGGGCGCAGAAGCCCCTCCACCTCCTTGATGGGAAGCTGCTGGTTCTCCTCCTGCATGTTGCATTTGACCGCGTCTTTCAGGTTCACCGTGCCGATGATATTATCCAGGCTCCCCTCGTAGACCGGGAACCGGGAATGGTTCTGCTCCAGGATAAAATCCAGGGCTTCCTTCAGCACAGAACTGCCCTCCAGGGCGACAATATTCTTGCGGTGCGTCATGATCTCATCGGCTTCCTTGTCGCCGTATTCAAAAATATTATGTATCATTTCCGCCTCGTCGGCGTCCAGGACACCGCTCTCATGCCCTTCGTTCACCATGGAGATAATCTCTTCCTCTGTCACCTTATCTCCCCTGAGCTTTCCAAAGAAATTTTTCACATTCCGGAGCACATTGCCGGAACTCCCACCTTCGTCCATCTCTACTTCCTACATCCTCTCTTTCCTCTTGTGCTCGCGGCGCGGCCTGCGCCTGCGGCCGCATTTTTTTGCAGCCCTATTAAAAATCTTACCATCTTGCAGTTTGTTCGTCAAGTAAGCCATTTTACTATGTATCCAAGTCCAGACTTATTTTCAACGCCTCGTCCACCCTGCGCATAGTAGCAAAATCCAGATGGCATACCCTGTCCCTCAGCCGCTTCTTGTCGATGGTGCGCAGCTGCTCCAGCAGGATGACGGAATCCTTCATCATCGCGTGCTCCCCGGCATTCAGCTCGATATGGGTCGGAAGCTTCGCCTTGTTCATCTTGGATGTGATCGCCGCACAGATGACCGTGGGGCTGTGCCGGTTGCCCATATCATTCTGGATAATCAGCACCGGGCGGATGCCTCCCTGCTCTGAGCCGACGACCGGGCGCAGATCTGCGTAGTAAACGTCTCCTCTTTTTATTGTCACAGCCTTCACACTCCGATAATCCGTTTCTTCCTTCTTTCCAGAGTATTTCCACAAATCATCCGAAGTATGCAGGCATTTTCCCAGCCTACTCCATATCCGGCCCTCCGGCCTTCTTCCCGCGGCGGATATAGGTCCGCGGCACCCGCTTGCCCACGCAGCACACCAGCTCATAGGGGAACCTTCCGCTCAGGGAGGACAGCTCCTCCACGCCCACCGACGCCTCCCCGTCCCTTCCCAGCAGGGTCACCTCGTCCTCCTCCTGGGCCTCCGGGATGTCCGTCACATCCACCATGAACTGATCCATGCAGATCCTCCCCAGGATTGGCGCCTTCTTCCCGCGGATCAGCACCCAGCCCCGGTTGGAGAGGCTGCGGGGATAGCCGTCGCCGTAGCCCACCGGGATGGTGGCCACCCGCATCGGTTTCCCGGCGCAGTAGGTTCCCCCGTAGCTGATGAGCTGGCCGGCCTCCACGTCCTTGATATAGACGATGTGGCTCTTGAGCTCCATGGCCGGCTGCAGGGATAAGTTCTCCCGGTGCACCTCGCTGGATGGATAGATCCCGTACAGGATAATCCCTGCCCTCACCATATCCATATGGGCCTGGGGATATTCCATGATCCCTGCGCTGTTAGAACAGTGGTGAAGGGGGATATGCACGCCCCTGTCTTCCGCGCTCTGGATAAACCATGTGAATTTCTCAATCTGCCGCTGCGTGTAGTCCCGCTCCCACTCATCCGCCTTGGAAAAATGTGTGAAGATTCCCTCCACCTCAATGCCTTCCAGGGCGGCAATCTTCTCCAGCACATCCACGCCCTCCTCCGACACCGGCAGGCCGATCCTTCCCATCCCCGTATCCACGGCGATATGGATGCGCGCCTTCCTGCCCGCTGCGGAAGCGGCAGCCGAAAGCTTCTGTGCGCGACCATACTGGAACACCGTCTCCCGCACGTCCGCCTCAAGGAGCCGCCCGTCGCTCTCCGGGAACGTATAGCCCAAGATCAGCACCGGCTTATAGATGCCGGCCTCCCGAAGCTCCAGCGCCTCCTCTGCTGTAGCCACGGCAAATCCCCACACGCTGGGGCGCTCCTGCGCCATATGGGCGATGGGAAGAGCCCCGTGCCCATAGCCGTCCGTCTTGACCACGCACAGCACCTGTGCCTCGCCCTGCACCCGGTTCTCTATCCCGGCAAGATTCTGTTCTACTGCGTCCAGGTCAATCCTGGCGCACACTCTCCGATGTGCTTCCATACCTTCTAAATCCCCGCCTTTCCTTCGTCCAGCCTTTTCAGCACCTGCGCGATCCCGTCTGCCAGGTCTGCCGCCGTCATGGACCGCGGCCCCTTCTTCTCCTGGCACCACTCCCCGGCCCGGCCGTGCAGGAAGGCTCCCGCTGCCGCCGCCTCCAGGGCCGGCATGTGCTGGGCCAGAAGCGTCCCGATGATCCCCGACAAGGTATCCCCGCTTCCTCCCACAGCCATGCCGTCGCAGCCGCTTGTATTCACGTACAAAGCTTCCTCCGGGGACGGCGGCGCAATCACCGTCCGGGCATCCTTCAGGAGGCACACCGACCTCCAGCGCTTTGCCCCGGCTCTCGCCGTCCCTGCCACATCCCGGAGGATCTCCTCCACCGGCATTCCCATCAGCCGGCCCATCTCCCCGGGATGGGGCGTCAGCACACAGCGGCCCTCCAGGCTGGCGGCCCACTCCTCGTGTCCCGCCAGAAGCGTCAGGCCGTCTGCATCGATCAGCACAGGGATGGAGCTCTCCACCGCCGCCTGCCTGAGAAAGGCCTCGCTCTCCTTGGAGACTCCCATCCCCGGCCCGACCACCGCCGCATCGGCCCAGGCCAGGCACTGGGCGAGCTGGGCGCCTGCCTCCCGTCCCTCCCAGGCGGATACCGTGGCCTCCGGCACCAGCTGCTGGAGGATGGCCCGGTTGCATTCCGGGGTGAAAATGCGCACCAGCCCGCAGCCGGATGCGTAGGCGGCCCTGGCGGCCAACGCCGCTGCCCCGGCCATCCCCCGGCTCCCTGCGGCTATGAGCAGCTTTCCGTAGCTCCCCTTGTTGGAGCGCCGCTTCCTGGCGGGCAGAAGCCTTCCCAGATCCGCCTCCTCCAGCAGGCGGCAGGCCGGATCGCTCCCGTCAAATCCCCCGCCGGTGATTCCCACATCCGCCACCGTCACCTCCCCCGCATAGGAAGCGCCTGGGAAGAGCACAGTCCCCCATTTCTCCCAGGCAAAGGTCACCGTGGCGTCCGCCCGCACAGCTGTGCCCAGCACAGCCCCTGTGGTGGCATCGATCCCAGAGGGGATATCCACCGCCAGCACCCGGCAATTTTCCATCTCTCCGAGCCGCCGCGCCATCCGGGCGAACACGCCCCCCATATCCCGGGACAGGCCCACGCCGAACATGGCGTCCACCGCCGTGGTATAGCCGGTGTATCCGTCCTCCGCAAGCAGCTCCTCCGGATCCTTTATCACCGCGCCGTATTTTTTCAGGATCTCCAGCTGTTCCCGGGCCTGCGGGCTCATTCTCTGCATATTTCCCAGCACGCAGGCCTCCGCCCGAATCCCTGCCAGGTGGAGAAGCCGGGCCACCGCCAGGCCGTCCCCTCCGTTGTTGCCTGTCCCGCACACCACAAGCACCCGCTCCAGGTTGAAATCTCCCTGGCACAGCCTGTGAAAGACAGCCAAAGCCGCCCGCTCCATGAGCACCATGGAGGGCATCCCAAAATACTCCATCGTGCGCGCGTCACACCGCTGCATCTCCTCCGCTGTCACTGCGTATCTCATACTATGCTTCCTTTCTCACTTCTGCCACTGCAAATGCCTGGGCATATTCCTGGGTGTCGGTGATGGACACATGGATGTGGGTGATTCCCCTCTCCTCCGCCAGAGTCTTCGCCCCGTTGTACAGCACCACATAGGGCCTGCCGGATTCCTCCCGCAGCACCGCGATATCCGACGGCATAAACGTGCGAAAGCCGGTGCCCAACGCCTTGGCCACCGCCTCCTTCACCGCGAAATTGCCCGCAGCCTTCTCATAGCGGCTGCCAAAAAAAGTTCTCTCTTCTAAACGAAAACAACGTACCAGGAAAGCCTGCTTCGCGCAGGCCTTCCTGATACGCTCTATCTCCACAAGATCTGTCCCAATCCCCGCAATCATATTTGCCCTCCGTCAGTCCCGGTTGTTCACCCGGTAGGACAGCTTCATCAGGCTCTCGGAGAGATGGACATTCTCCACCTCCACATCGCCGATTGTGTGGAGGTCAATGTTGGCAAAATTCCAGATTCCCTTGATCCCATACTTCACAAGCAGCCCCGCCATCTCCTCCGCCTTGGATTTGGGGACGGTCAGCGCAGCGATCTCTATGTTCTCCTTCTTGATGAACGCTTCCAGCTCATCGATCATGCGGATCTCGATCCCCCGCACAGTGTTGCCCACCAGACGTGGATTCACATCGAAGATTCCCTTGGTCATCAGCCCCTTCTTCTCAAACTCTACGTAGTTGGCCAATGCCTGTCCCAAGTTGCCGGCTCCCACGATGATCATATTGTGTTCCCTGTCCAATCCTAAAATCTTCCGGATCTCCTCATACAGGTACTGGACGTTGTATCCGTATCCCTGCTGTCCGAAGCCTCCGAAATTATTCAAATCCTGGCGTATCTGGGATGCCGTCACCTGCATTCTCTTGCTCAGCTCGTTGGAAGAAATCCTCTCATACCCTTCCTCCTTGAGCTCCAATAGGTATCTGTAGTATCTGGGCAAGCGTGAAATTACGGCCTGAGAAATACATTTTGAATCCACCGGGCTTCCCCTCCTTTGCTCTAATGTCTCTATTATAATGAACTGTTAAAAAAATGTCAAATAATTCATTTTCATCTTTTTGCAAACTATCATTCCTTGTTTTTTTCCATCTTGCATTTCCCGCCGTCCCGTGAGAAAATGTATGACGTACGATGAAATCTGGCGGCGGTGTGCAGGAGCCTGTGCTGTCCCTGGGCATGCCGGCGCTGTGGATGGAGGAAATCTATGATACTGGCATGTCAGGATATCTGTAAAGCATTTGTGACTGGGGACGTCCTCATCGATGTCTCCTTTCATATAGAAGAAAAGGAGAAAGCCGCGATTGTGGGCGTCAACGGAGCGGGCAAGACGACGCTCCTGAAGATCCTCATGGGGGAGCTCCCCTGCGACAGCGGCTCTGTCTACATCGCCAAAAATACGGAGATCGGCTATCTCTCCCAGCACCAGACCGTGCTGGAGGAGAACACCATCTACGAGGAGCTCCTGCGGGTCAAGCAGGATGTGCTGGAGCTGGAACGTGAAATGCGGGCTGCAGAAGAGGCGATGCGGCATGCGTCCGGCCAGGAGCTTTCCCGCCTGATGGAGCGCTACAGCGCCGTCTCCCAAGAATTTGAGCAGCGGGACGGCTATGCCTGCCGCAGCGAGATCACCGGGGTGCTCAGAGGGCTTGGCTTCTCGGAGGAAGATTTCTCCCGCAGGACCAGCGACCTGTCCGGAGGCCAGAAAACCCGGGTCGCCCTTGGACGCCTCCTGCTGTCCAAGCCCAACCTCCTTATCTTGGACGAGCCCACCAACCATCTGGATATGGACTCCATCGCCTGGCTGGAGAATTATCTCCTGGGTTACCCGGGAGCCGTGCTGATCGTCGCCCACGACCGGTATTTCCTGGACCGCACGGTCACGAAGATCATTGAGCTGGAAAACTGCCGCGCCCGCGTCTACTCCGGCAACTATTCCGCCTACGCCGAGAAGAAGGCGCAGCTGCGCGCTGCCCAGCTGGCCGCCTACTTAAACCAGCAGCGCGAGATCCAGCACCAGGAGGCGGTCATCGAAAAGCTGCGCTCCTTCAACCGGGAGAAATCCATCAAGCGCGCGGAGAGCCGTGAGAAGATGCTGGCTAAGATTGACCGCCTGGAACGCCCGGCCGAGGTACATGACCAGATGAGCCTGGCCTTCGAGCCGGAGACGCTGAGCGGCAACGATGTGCTGACCGTCACAGGCCTGTCCAAATCCTACCCCTCCCTCCCCCTGTTTGAGGATCTGCACTTTGAGATCAAACGAGGCGAGAAGGTGGCCATCATCGGGAACAACGGCACCGGCAAGACGACGCTGCTGAAAATCCTCAACGGCCTTGTCCAGCCGGACAGCGGTTCCTTCCGCTTCGGCGCAGGCGTGGAGATTGCCTACTATGACCAGGAGCATCAGGTGCTCCACATGGAGAAGACCCTCTTCCAGGAGATCTCCGACACCTACCCGAACCTGAACAACACAAAGATCCGCAGCGTCCTGGCCGCCTTCCTCTTCACCGGGGACGACGTGTTTAAGCGGATTCAGGATTTGAGCGGCGGCGAGCGGGGCCGGGTATCCCTGGCAAAGCTCATGCTCTCCCAGGCCAATTTCCTGATCCTGGACGAGCCCACCAACCACCTGGATATGGTGTCCAAGGAACTGCTGGAGAATGCCCTGAACCACTATACCGGCACTGTGCTCTACGTCTCCCACGACCGGTATTTCATCAACCGCACAGCCAGCCGGATCCTGGAGCTTACGGGAAATACCCTCCTCAACTATATCGGCAACTATGACTACTACCTGGAGAAGAAGGACGCCCTGCGCAGCCTCTATCTCCCCGCCCAGGACGTCTCCGCAGACACAGGCAGGGGCGACGCCTCCTCCAAGCAGGACTGGCAGCAGCGCAAGGAGCAGCAGGCCCGGCTGCGGAAGATATCCTCCAGCCTGAAGCGCACGGAGGAGGAGATCGCCCAGCTGGAGCAGCGCGACAAGGAGATCGACCAGCTCCTGACGCAGGAGGACGTGTACACCGACGTGGCCCGCTGCGCGGCCCTCAGCAAGGAGAAGGAGGAGCTCTCTGACTCCCTTCTTGCCCTCATGGAGAAATGGGAGGAGCTGGAGTCCGCCCTGTCCCAGGAGCAGGAGGGGCAGCCCTCCTAGGGCAAGCCGCAGCGCCCCAGGAAATCCCTGCCAGAGCCGGATGCGCGCCAGCTCATACAGGAAGCCCCCGCCAAGGCCGGATGTACTCCGGCTCTGGCAGGGGCTTCTCCTGTCAGGGCTCCCTCCCGTCAGGGAATCCTCCCATCTTCTCTTCTTACGCCTCTCTCTCCAGCGTCTCCCGGATTGCCCGGATGAATCCCTCGCTGTCCAGCACCTTCACGTCGGGGAGGGTGGTCATCAGCGCCAGATCCTTTGTCATCTTCCCGGACTCAATCGTGTCGATGGTCGCTTTCTCCAGACGGTCAGCGAAATCCATCAGATCCTTGTTCCCATCCAGCTCGCCCCTCTTCCTAAGGGCACCGCTCCAGGCAAAGATCGTCGCCACGGAGTTGGTGGAGGTTTCCTCCCCCTTCAGGTATTTGTAGTAGTGCCTCTGCACAGTGCCGTGGGCGGCCTCATACTCGTAGTAGCCCTCCGGGGACACGAGGACGGAGGTCATCATGGCTAAGGAGCCGAAGGCCGTGGCCACCATGTCGCTCATCACGTCGCCGTCGTAGTTCTTGCACGCCCAGATATAGCCGCCCTCCGAGCGGATAACCCTGGCCACCGCGTCGTCGATCAGTGTATAGAAGTACTCGATACCCGCAGCCTTGAACTTCTCATCGTACTCCGCATCGTAGATCTCCTGGAAGATATCCTTGAAGGTGTGGTCATACTTCTTGGAGATCGTATCCTTCGTGGCAAACCACAGATCCTGCTTTGTATCCAGAGCATAGTTGAAACAGCTTCTGGCAAAGCTCTCGATGGAGCTCTCCAGGTTGTGCATGCCCTGTACAATCCCAGGGCCGTCGAAATCGTGGATCGTCTCCCGCAGGACGGTTCCGTCCTCGCCGGTGAACACAATCTCTGCCTTGCCCGGGCCGGGAACCTTCATCTCGGAGGCCTTGTACACATCCCCGTACGCATGCCTTGCGATGGTGATCGGCTTCTTCCATGTGCGGACAGTGGGCTCGATGCCCTTGACAATGATCGGCGCGCGGAAAACCGTGCCGTCCAGGATGGCGCGGATTGTCCCGTTGGGGCTCTTCCACATTTCCTTCAGATGGTATTCGTCCATGCGGGCCGCGTTGGGGGTGATGGTGGCGCACTTGACTGCCACGCCGTATTTCTTCGTGGCCAGGGCGCTGTCCACCGTCACCTGGTCGTCCGTCTTGTCCCGGTACTCAAGTCCCAGGTCATAGTACTCGGTATTCAGATCGATAAAGGGGAGCAAAAGCTCGTCCTTGATCATCTTCCAGAGCACTCTGGTCATCTCATCTCCGTCCATCTCTACAAGGGGTGTGGTCATTTTGATTTTTTCCATGTTTCTGATTCCTCCTGATTGATATGATAGATTCCTGTCTTCTGTATGTTATGGATGGTATTCGCGATATGCTCTTTGGCCAGCTGTTCAGCCAAATCCGGGTTCCTGGAGCGGATCGCCTCCAGGATCATCCGGTGCTCATGGGCAGACTGCTCCGCCCGCCGCACATTCCCGGATACGGACAGCTTTCTCACCTTCTGCACATACTGATGGTAATCGGACAGCAGGTGGGACAGCTGCTTGCTCTTGCACGCTTCGTAGATAAGCTCGTGAAACTTGCTGTCCATCTCGAATACCTTCTCGGAATTTCCTCTCGCCGCATGCATCTCTGCCAGGCAGATCACGTCGTCCAGGGCATCCAGCTCCTCCTTTGTGATCTTCTCCGCCGCCAGCCGGGCGCACAAGCCCTCCAGCCGGGAACGGATCATGTAGATATCCCGGATGTCTTCCTCGGTAATCCCCTTCACATAGGCGCCCCGGTTGGGGACAAGGTATACCAGCCCCTCCAGCTCCAGCTGGCGCAGCGCCTCCCTCACCGGCGTCCTGCTGACGCCCAGCTCCTTGCCGATCGCGGTCTCCCGAAGCTCCTCATCCGGCTTGTACTCCCCGTCCAGGATCTTCTCCCGGATCTGGCGGTATACCTTTCCCCGCAGCGCCTGGGAGTCGGAGACAATCTCCGGCAGTCTATAGGCACTCATCTATATCCTCCCCTTATCCTACCGGCGGCATCTGAAGCCTTTCACAGGCATCCGCGATGACCCCTTTCAGCTCCTCGTCTGTGATCACGGTCACGCGCCCTGCCTCGTACTCGGCGTCCACCCACTTCTTCACTTCTGCCACCAGAGGGCTCCCCTTATCCAGCTGCCTCTCCGGCTCCAGCCGGTAATAGCTGTTGATCCAGTGGGCGATGCCGGCCAGGCCCGACGTGTTGGACACGGACACCAGCGGCGGCCGTCCCAGGAACTTCTCCGTGTCAAAAATATTGTAGATCTCCTCGTTCTTCAGCAGGCCGTCTGCATGGATCCCCGCGCGGGTGACGTTAAAGTTCTTACCCACAAAGGGGGTGCGCTCCGGGATCTCATAGCCGATCTCCTTCTCATAGTACTCCGCCATCTCGGTGATCACCTGTGTGTCCATCCCGTCCAGGCCGCCCTTCAGCTGGGCGTACTCGAACACCATCGCCTCCAGGGGCGTATTCCCTGTGCGCTCCCCGATGCCGAACATGGAGCAGTTGACCCCGCAGCAGCCGTACAGCCAGGCTGTGGATGCGTTGGACACCGCCTTGTAGAAGTCATTGTGCCCATGCCACTCGATCCACTCGCTGGGGACGCCCGCATGGACGCGCAGCCCGTAGATAATCCCCTGCACTGCCCGGGGGATCACAGCGCCCGGGTAATTGACGCCCAGCCCCATCGTATCGCAGGCCCGCACCTTCACCGGCATCTGGTACTCCCGGCTCAGCTTCATCAGCTCCGTGCAGAAGGGAATGACATAGCCGTAAATATCCGCCCGGGTGATATCCTCCAGATGGCACCGCGGGATGATCCCCGTCTCCAGGCAGTCCCTCACCACGCTGAGATAGCTGTCCATGGCCTGCCTTCTGCTCATATGCATCTTGTAGAAAATATGGTAGTCGGAGCAGCTCACCAGAATGCCCGTCTCCTTCATTCCCAGATCTTTCACCAGCTGGAAATCCTGCTTGTTCGCCCGGATCCAGCTCGTCACCTCAGGGAACTCATACCCCTTCTCCATACAGCGGTACACCGCATCCCGATCCTTCTTGCTGTACAGGAAAAACTCACACTGGCGGATCTTCCCCTTCGGGCCGCCCAGCCTGTGCATATAGTCGTAGATGGTCACAATCTGCTCCGTGGAATAGGGCGCCCGGGACTGCTGCCCATCCCGGAAGGTGGTATCGGTAATCCACACCTCCTCCGGCATATGGTGGGGTACGATCCGGTCGTTGAACGCAATCTTGGGCACTTCGCTGTAGGGGAACAGGTTGCGGAACACGTTGGGTTCCGGCACATCCGCCAGATAGTACATGTGCTCTTCCAGCTCCAAGAGGTTCGTGTTCCCATTCATCCTGACTGCTCGATTTTCCAATTTCAACAGCTCCTTTTTCTGATCTGGTATAATTGTATACAATTATACCGTTCCCGTCAAGCAAAAAAAATAAGAGGGCGGAACCTTTTGTTCTCCGTCCTCTCACTCATCAGCGGCCGCTTCTGGGAAGCCGCGTGCATTCGTACCGTTCCCTCGTCTTCAAATTATCCAGGATGATGGCACACTGCTCCTCCCGGCTCTCATCTCCCAGGGAGAGATCCATCGAGGCCGCGATCGCGTTCAGCATGTGGGCATCCGCCAGCTCCTCATCCATAATCTCACTGAAAATCCGAAGCTTCCCCTGGTATGTCTCCTCGTCCAGGAACTCCAAAAGCTTCGGGGCGACTCCCTGGGAAGTTTCTTCCTCCCGCAGCCTGGCGTGCAGCTCTCTCTCCCCTATCTCCGGCCTGGGCGCAGCCCCCGGCCTTCTCCCTTCTATCTCCGGCCTGGGCGCAGCCCCCGGCCTTCTCTCTCCTATCTCCGGCCTGGGTGCGGCTCCCGGCCTTCTCCCTCCTATCTCCGGCCTGGGCGCAGTCCCCGGCCTTCTCTCTCCTATCCCCGGCCTGGGCGCGGCTCCTGGCCTTCTCTCTTCCGGCTCCGGCGCGGCCTGCTCCTCCTGCCAGGCTTCCCCGCACTTACCCGAGGCAGGATCCACCTGCACAAAGCGGCTGGCCTGGGCGGCATCCGGATATCTCTTCCGGTCCACCTCCCCCATGAAATCCTCCAGCGGCCTGGCATACACCTGAAAGCTTCCGTAAAGCGCCTGGTAGATCACCAGCGGTTCCCCGGTATCTGCGTGTACCGCCACATGCAGCACCTGGTACAATTTCCCCTTGAAATGCCTGTAAAATCCGCCGATCACCGGCAGCTTCCTATTCTCCATCCCTGCGACGCTCCTTCCTATCTGCTATTTTAATCGCAATCCACCGCCCCGTCAATATGTGTCTTCCAGCAGCGCTGGAATCCGTACGAGCCCCCATCCCTGGACAGCCTTTGGAAGCCCGGTATCCTCCGCCCGCTGGTACAGGCGAAGCTTCATGTCCCGGTTGCCCATGTCCGGGAAAGCCTGTGCAAGCAGCGCCAGACAGCCGCACACGACGGGAACCGACATGGATGTGCCGCTCTTCCTGGCATAGCCGCTCCCGTAATGGGCGCAGCTGACAATATCTGTCCCGGGGGCCACAACCTCCGGCTTTACCACGCACTCTCCAGTGGGCCCCCTCCCAGAATACAGATTCCTGCGCCCGTCTCCTAAGCTTCCCACCGTGATCACCTTGCGGCTCACCCCAGGCACGGTGATGCTCCCAGCTCGCGGCCCGTTATTGCCGGCGGCGGCCACAACGGCCAGCCCTTTGTCCCACAGCTCCTCCACCGCCTCCAGCAGCTGCTCATTCTCTCTCTTCCTGTCCGCCCGCAGGGTTCCCACGGAGATATTCACCAGCCGGATGCGGTAGCGCTCCCGGTTGCGCAGGATCCAGCTGCACGCCCTCACCACATCCCCGGTGCTGCCGTTCCCACGGCTGTCCAGCACCTTCAGGACGGCAACCTTCGCCAGGGGAGCCATCCCCATATAAATCCCATCCGACGCCTGGCCTGTTCCGCAGTAGATCCCTGCCACATGGGTTCCGTGCCCGTTGTCGTCATAGGCCCCTGCCCGCCCATCTATGAAATCCTGAAAGCACACAATATTTCCCCGCAGATCCGGATGCCCAGCATACACTCCGGTATCCAGCACCGCAGCCGTCACGTCCCTGCCGAACAGGTTCCTGCGGTAAGCGTATTCTGACTGCAGCAGGGCATGTACCTTATCCATCTCAACAATCCTTCCCAGCGGCGCCCTGCAAAGGCATCTCCCCTCCCGGCACGCCGCTTCTGTCCTCATCGTCTCTATATTATATGAAAACAGAGGAAAAAGGCCAGGATAGCGCCGGTGTACAAGGGGCAATTCGCCTCAGCCCTGTAATTTTGCCGGTTTTCTGCGTTATCCTCAGTCAGCGTACATCCAGTACACCTCCTTCGTCTGCCTGGAAACCCGGCAAAATTTTTAGGGCTGAGGTCACAGAGTCAAAAATGTTATGGCAAAACAAAGCCTCCGGCATATCATGTACTGTAATACAAAATCTTTGGAGGTTTTTTCCATGAGTGACTTAACTGCTACAAACTGCGGATGCGGATGCGAGACCGGCGGATTCAATAATTCCTGGCTGTGGATCATCCTGCTGCTGTGCTGCTGCGGCGGATGCGGCGGCAATTCCGGGAACGGCTTCGGCGGGGACAACTGCATTCTCTTTATCCTCCTGCTCCTGTGCTGCGGCGGATGCGGCGGCAACGGCAATGGCTTCGGCTGCTAATCCTCCTTTCTCAGGAAAGCCCCCTTCGGCGATGCCAAAGGGGGCTTTTTACAGTCTTATCTGTTTCCTCAAGCTTCCTCAGCCTGTTCTTTTGCGCCCCGGCTTCTGGCCGGGCATCCCGCTCTCCTCCTGCCTCCCCCGCGCTCCTCTGCCCCGGGCTTGTGCGTTCTCCCCGGGCGGCATCCCATATCCTTTGCGCCTCAGGCATTCCTCGTCGATCTCATACACTTCATTTCCCCTTATAATCAGACGGGCCATAGCCCCTCCCTCCTTTTCTCTATAAAAATCCCCCCCAGTTTACTATATCTCGCTTTCAAAATTATGTGCCTGCCCCGCAGCCGGCAAAACATATCTCCCCCCTGCCGCGCATAGAATAGATGGAGATCCTATGGAAAAAGAGGAATCCATATGCCGGAACCAACCACCCCGGGAATGACCCCTGTGGACGCCATACTCTGTGACGACAGCCTGCAGACGCTCAAGGCATGCATTCCCTACATGCGGCCGAAAGAACAGCCGCTCTTTCTCCTGGCGGCAAAGGCGCTGGAGCTTTCCCATGCCGTCCGCGTGCTGCAGGGCAGCAGCCAGAGCCTTGCCGCCTGCAGCGTGGAGCCTGCGCTGCGCACTCCCGTCCATATGCTCAACCAGATCAAACGCTTCTGCTCAAGCGGGCAGAGAGAAAACATCGACAGCATCCTAAATGTATTCCAGATGATGCAGCTCCTGCAGATGGCCCAGTCTTCCCCGGAGCAGGGCGGTGAATCCCCTGCCTGGATGCAGGCCGCGCTCTCGCCGGAGCAGCAGCAGCTCTTCCGCTCCTTCTCCCAGACTGTCCTGCGGGAACAGGGCCAGAGCGGCACAGCCGGGCCAGCCAGGCCCGCCGGCAGAGAGGAGGCGCCTGATTAACCAGCTATGAGCCCTTTATTTTTTAACAATCCTTTCCAAATGAATCCCGCAAACCAAGGGCAGCGCCCAGCCCAGAGCCAGCCAGCTGGGGAAAGGCAGCCTTTCCCGCAGCGTCAGGAGCAGGCATCTGCCAAGGGACAGCCTCTCCCGCAGCGTCAGGAGCAGGCAGCTGCCAAGGGACAGCCTCTCCCGCAGCGCCAGGAGCAGGCATCTGCCAAAGGACAGCCTCTCCCGCATCGTCAGGAACAGCCTGCCCAGGATATACTTCCGGGGGACTCCCCGCCTGCTGGCAGCTGGATGGAGCACCCTGGACTCAAAGGGATCGACCCAGCCAAGCTGATGTCCATCATGCAGCTCTACAACCAGGCAGGAAGCAAATCCTCCTCCGAGCTGCTGCCTTTCCTGCTGGCATCCGTGGGCAACATGCAGAGATCCGGCATGTCCCTGTCGCAGGATGAATTCCGCCTGATCTTCGACGCCCTGAAACAGGGCAAATCCCAGGAAGAGCTGGCCCGGATGAATCAGATGATACAGATGTTCCGTATGATGAACCCTGGGAAAAAAACAGACTAAACCTGGCAGGCGCACATTGACCAGCCGCCCGCCCTGTACTACAATGGTGTTAGCGCCGGTGTACGCCGCCGCAGACGCTGGCTCACACGGACGCTGCAACACGCCAAGAGAAAAGAGGAACAACTATGAATACAACAGAAATCAACACCGTATCCCTCATCGGCCTCGGCTCCATCGGCTCCTTCTTTGCCCCCGGGCTCTTCCGCCTGCTGGGCGCGGACAATTTCCGGGTGATCGCCGGAGGAGCCCGGGCTGAGCGCCTGGAGAGGGAAGGCGTCCGCATCAATCACAAGACCTGGCATTTCCCCGTCGTCCGGCCGGAAGAGCCAGCGTCCCCCGCCGACCTTATCCTGGTGGCTGTGAAGGACACCCAGCTTGCTGCGGCGATCCAGGACATGCGCGGCCATGTGGGGGAACACACCGTCATCCTCTCCCTGCTGAATGGCATTGACAGCGAGGAGAAGATCGGCGCGGCCTTCGGCATGGAACATATGCTCTACGCCCTCATGCGGGTGTCGGTGGGCGTGCGCCCCGAAGGCTATCTCTACGACCTCAGGAAAGGCCATGTGGAATTCGGCGAGAAGGACAACCAGACTCTCTCTCCCCGCGTCCAGGCGGTGGCCCGGCTTTTTGACAGGGCTGGGATCCCCTACAAAATTCCGGAGGACATGCTCCACGCCCTCTGGTTCAAATATCTGTGCAACATCGGGGAGAACCTGACCTGCGCCCTCCTGGGGATTCCCTTCGGAGCCTTCCGCACAAGCGAGGACGCCAACTTCATCCGCCACGCAGCCATGCGGGAGGTGGCCAGCGTGGCTGCCGCCTACGGCGTCCATTTCACCGAGGAGGAGCTGGCCCGCCAGGATGTGGTGGTCACCCGCATCCCGGCCCTCAACAAACCGTCCACCCTCCAGGATATTGAGAACAAGCGCCCCACCGAGATCGCCATGTTCTCCGGCACGCTCATCAAGCTGGGGGAAAAGGCCGGTGTGCCCACCCCCTTCAACCAGATGTTCTACCACGGTATCCGGGTGCTGGAGCAGAAAAACAACGGCGATTTCCAGTTTGGCGAATAGGGCGCCAGAAGGGGCTGTCACAGCGGGACAGCCCCTATTTTCAAATTTCCTCTCCACAAATCCACCACAAAAGTCATAAACTCCCGCACCATATAGTGGGGGAGCATCCAGCCTCCAAACGGCGCGCCCACGCCGTCCACCTCCTGGAATCCTGCGCTTCTGGCCATCCACATGGAGCGGAACACATGGAAATTGCTGGTGACCACGGTGATTTTTCCCGTCCGGTCCCCGTAAAGCTCATAGCTGAACCCCATGTTCTCCGCCGTCGTGGAGGACTGCTCCTCCAGCCAGATCCGCTCCTCCTCAATTCCCAGCAGCGCCAGCTCCCGGCGGATGCACCCGGCCTCGCTGATCAAGTCGTCCTCCCCAGTGCCCCCGGCGGCGATGGCAGTACTCTCTGGCCTTGCCTCCAGGCATCTGGCCGCCGTCTCAATCCTCTGCCGCAGAGCCGGGCTAGGCTCATCCACCACCACGCCGCCGCCCAGGATCAGGAAGGTGCCTGCATCTTCCGGGACATCCGTCTTGCCCATCCCCCACAGCACGCCCGCCTCAAAGACGGCAAACAGCAGCAGCCACGCTCCCAGCGCCCCGGCGGCCAGCCGGACATGGAGCGGCTTTCTCCTCCCCTTCCATCTCCTGGAAGCCCACCGGAAATAGGCCCCCGCCCCGATGAACAGGACGGCGGCGGCGGGCCACACCCACAGGCCGGAGGTGTGGAAACCCGATATCCAGCCTGCCGCTGGGATATAGTAGAGAATACATGCAATTCCAAAAATATAAAACAGCATCTGACCCCTCCGCCGTCTGTCCCCTCTTCACTGTCCGCCTTGCCTGCGCTTCCTGCCTTGCCTGTACTGCCTGCCTCGCCTGCGCTTCCTGTACAGCTGTCACAGCACCGGTATCCAAGAGGCAATCCGCCCTTGCACACCGGCACCGCCCTCGCAAGGCGAAAGCCTGCGCCGGAAAAGGGCGCCGGGTCATACCGGCGCCCTCCTGGCGGGAGCCGCCCCTGCGGCTCCCGCCTCTCCTATCTTTCCCTAAATGCCGCCTAAGCAGCCATAAAACAAGGTTCCCTCTTCTATCCTACTCTGCCTGCGCAGCCCTGGCTTCGATCTCCTTCTGCTGTACCTCCGCAGGAGCCTGCTCGTAGCGGGCGAACTCATAAGAGAACGTTCCCCGTCCTCCGGTCATGGACCGCAGATCTGTGCAGTAGCCATAGAGCTCCATCGTCGGGATATCTGCCTCGATCACCTGCTTGCCGCCTGCAATGGGGTTCATTCCCAGGACGCGCCCTCTCCTCTTATTCAGGTCGCCCATCACATCTCCTGTGTAGGCATCCGGAACCGTCACCTTCAGCGAGGAGATAGGCTCCAGCAGCACCGGGGATGCCTCCATAAATCCCTTCTTGAACGCCTGGATCGTGGCCATCTTGAACGCCATCTCGGAGGAGTCTACCGGATGGTAGCTTCCGTCGTAGAGCACAGCCTTCACGCCCACCACCGGATAGCCGGCCAGCGGTCCCTTCTGGACAGATTCCTGAAGCCCCTTCTCCACAGCCGGGAAGTAGTTCTTGGGCACTGCCCCGCCCACAACCATCTGCTCAAAGGTGTAAGGCGTATCCAAGTCGCCCAGAGGCTCAAATGTCATCTTGACATGGCCGTACTGCCCGTGGCCGCCGGACTGCTTCTTATATTTGGACTCCACGTCCGCTTTCTTGCGGATCGTCTCGCGGAAGGCCACGCTGGGCCTGCTCAGCTCCACGTCCACCTTATATTTCTCCTTCAGCTTGCTCACCACGATGTCCAGCTGCTGGTCTCCCATGCCGTACAGCAGTGTCTGGCGGTTCTCCGCGTCGTTGACGCTGCGCAGCGTCAGATCCTCGTTCATCATCTTGGCCAGCGCCTGGGAAATCTTATCCTCGTCTCCCTTGTTCACCGCGCGGTAGCGCTTGTAGGTATACGGGACAGAGATCTCTGTCCTGCCGTAGCGCACCGGCGTGGCCTTCGTGGACAGGGTATCCCCGGTCTTCGCATCCGACAGCTTGGCGATGGCGCCGATATCGCCAGCGTGCAGCTCCTTGACCTCCTCCGGCTTATTGCCCCGCAGGATATAGAGCTTGCTGATCTTCTCCTCGCTGTCTGTATCCGAGTCATAGAGGGTATCGTCGCTCTTAAACACGCCGGAGCAAACCTTTATCAGCGAGTACTTGCCGATGAACGGGTCCACGATGGTCTTAAAAATATAGGCGGATTTCGCCTTGGAAAAATCATAGTTCGCCGCAAAAATCTCATTGGTCTTCAAGTTGATGCCTGCGCACTCCCTCTTGTCCGGGCTGGGGAACAGCTCCACAATATCGTTGAGCAGGTTGTCGATGTTGCGCACCTCTGTGTTGGATCCCATGGACACCGGCACAATGCTTCCGTCGGTCACATTGAAGGTCATGGCCGCGCGGATCTCGCTCACCGAGAACTCATCCCCGGCAAAGTAGCGCTCCATAAATTCCTCGCTTGTCTCCGCCACCGCGTCCATCATCGCCTCGCGGCAGATATCCAGGTTCTCGCGGCAGTAATCCGGTATCTCGCACTCTTCCTTCTTGCCTGCGCCGGTAAACCTTCTTCCAGCCATCTTCATGACATTGATGTAGCCGACAAACTTCTCGTTCTCGCGGATGGGCTGATAGAACGGGGCGATCTTCTTGCCGTAGAGCTCCGTCAGCTTCTCCACCACTTCCCGGAAGCTTGCGTTGTCCACGTCCATATCCGTCACGAAGAACATTCTGGGCAGCTTGTATTTCTCACACATCTCCCACGCTTTCTCCGTGCCGACCTCCACGCCTGCCTTGCCGGATACGACGATCACCGCCGCGTCCGCAGCCGCCACTGCCTCTTCTACCTCCCCGACAAAGTCAAAATACCCAGGAGTATCCAGCAGGTTGATCTTGCACCCGTTCCACTCCAGCGGGATGACCGATGTGCTGATCGAAAACTTTCTCTTGATTTCCTCTTTATCGTAATCGCTGATCGTATTCCCGTCTGCCACCTTCCCCATCCGGGTCGTGTAGCCGGACACATAAGCCATAGCTTCCGCGAGGCTGGTCTTGCCGCACCCGCCGTGTCCCAGGAGAACCACATTCCTGATTTTGTCTGTCGTGTAAGCGTTCATATGAATTCCTCCAATGCGATATATTATGGATCCGCCGCTGATAGCGGCCATTAGGCCATTACAATTACCCTCTGTCCCCATGGGTATATTCTACTAAAATATTCACAATTTTACAAGTATTTTATGAAAATATAACAATATTTATTCCCCTCTTTTTTCTTTCTTTGACCTATTTTGACAGTTCTTCCGCAGATGCCCAGCATGTTTCCTCCTCTTTTTACTTTTTCACTTTAAATTGATATAGTATTGACAGTTCCTGCGGGAGGAATTAGAATACTGAGAGAAGAAAGAGAGGGCAAGACTATGGCAGTTCCATTTCAGACGGTGGGATTGATCGGCCTGGGCCTCATCGGAGGCTCGCTGGCACGCTCCATCCGCGCCCATTATCCCGATACACAGATCTGCGCCTACGACACAGACCTGAACAATTTAACCCAGGCGCTGGCACAGGGCGTGATCAACACCGCCTGCACGGAGGCGGACGCCGCTTTTGCCTCCTGCTCCCTGGTCATTCTGTGCGCCCCGGTACAGGCAAACGAGTCCTATCTCCCGGCGCTGAAAAACATCTGTTCCCCGGACTGCCTGATCTCCGACGTGGGAAGCGTCAAATCCGGCATCCACAAGGCGGTGAAGGCGCTGGGGCTTGAACGGCAGTTCATCGGCGGGCACCCCATGGCCGGCTCGGAGAAGAGCGGCTACGCCTCCTCCAGCGACCATCTGCTGGAGAACGCTTACTATATCCTCACTGCCTGTGAGGAGACGCCGGGAGAGCGGCTGGCAGCTTTCTCCTCCTATGTGCAGTCCCTGGGGGCCATCCCCCTCCTATGCTCCTGTGCGGAGCATGACCACATTGTGGCCGCCGTCAGCCACCTGCCCCACCTGATCGCCGCCAGCCTGGTGGATCTTGTACGGGCACAGGACAGCCCGGATGAGAAGATGAAGATGATCGCCGCAGGAGGCTTCAAGGATATCACCCGCATCGCCTCCTCCTCCCCTGTCATGTGGGAGCAGATCTGCATGCTCAACGAGCAACCGATCGAGGAGATGCTGGACGCCTACATCCAGTCTCTGTGCCGGATTAAGAGCCAGCTGTGCAGCCACAGCAGCGGAGCCATCCGCCAGCTCTTCGAGACATCCCGGGATTACCGGGACAGCCTTCCCTCCTCCGCCTCCGGGCCGCTTGCCCGGGTGTACGCCATCTACTGCGATATCATCGACGAGGCCGGAGGGATCGCCATCATCGCCACAATCCTGGCCAGCAAGAATATCAGCATCAAGAACATCGGCATCATCCACAACCGCTCCTTCGAGGAGGGAGTGCTGCGCATCGAGTTCTACGAGGAGGACGCCTGCCGCCTGGCCGCTTCCCTCCTGAAGAAATACCGCTACACCGTATACGAAATATAAAAGAGAAAAGGAGCCATCAAGCTATGGATTTTCACAAAGTATCCCATCTGGCCGGGGAGATTGCCGTCCCCGGCGACAAATCCGTCTCCCACCGCGCCGTCATGCTGGGCGCCCTGGCCTCAGGCACGACGGAAATCACCAATTTCCTGCAGGGGGCAGACTGCCTGTCCACCATCGGCTGCTTCCGCCATATGGGCGTCTCCGTCCGCCAGCAGGACGGCCGCGTCCTGGTGGATGGCGTGGGCCTGCACGGGCTGCGCGCCCCGTCCCAGCCGCTGGATGTGGGCAACAGCGGGACGACCGCCCGCCTCCTGAGCGGTATCCTGGCAGGCCAGCCCTTCCGGAGCTGCCTGACGGGCGATGCCTCCATCCAGAGGCGGCCGATGAAACGCATCATGGACCCCCTGTCCCAGATGGGTGCCCGTGTGGAAAGCCAGGCGGGCAACAGCTGCCTGCCCTTGGAGATCACAGGCGGGAAGCTTCACGGCATCCGCTACCAGTCCCCTGTGGCCTCCGCCCAGGTGAAATCCTGCGTCCTGCTGGCCGGGCTCTACGGGGACAGCCCCACCAGCGTCACGGAGCCTTCCCTGTCCCGCGACCACTCAGAGCGGATGCTCTCCTACTTCGGCGCGGATGTGCGCTCGGAGGGGACGACAGCCACCATCGCTCCCGCCCCCACCCTCGCCGCCCAGAAGGTGCAGGTGCCCGGGGACATCTCCTCCGCCGCCTATTTCCTGGCCGCCGGGCTGATCGTCCCCCACGCGGAAATCCTGCTGCGCAACGTGGGGGTCAACCCCACCCGCGACGGCATGCTGCGGGTGCTGGAGGCCATGGGAGCCTCCCTGGAATACGTCTCCCGGTACCAAGACGGAGCAGAGCCTGCCGCCGATATCCTGGTGCGCCCTTCCTCCCTGCGGGGGACGGTGATCGAGGGCTCCCTCATTCCCTCCCTCATCGACGAAATCCCCATCCTGGCCGTCCTGGCCTGCTTCGCCCAGGGCCGCACCGTCATCCGGGACGCCCAGGAGCTGAAGGTCACGGAATCCAACCGCATCGAGACGGTGACGGAAAACCTGCGGGCCATGGGCGCCCATGTGCAGCCCACCCAGGACGGCATGGTCATTGACGGCGGCTATCCGCTGCACGGCGCAGCCCTGGACAGCCATATGGATCACCGGATCGCCATGTCCTTCGCGGTGGCCGCCCTGGCCTGCGAGGGGACGACCTCCATCAAGGATGCCCAGTGCGTAGATATCTCCTATCCCAGCTTCTACGACGACCTGAAGCGGCTCTCCAGGTGAGCGCACAGCTCTAGGGGCTCCCCGGTGAAGGGATGGCGGAAGGCAAGCTTCCAGGCGTGCAGGCACAGCCTGTCCTGCCCGCAGCCAAAGCCCCGGCCAGAGCTGCAGGCCGAACCATAGAGGGCGTCCCCCACAAGGGGATGCCCCAGGCAGGACAGGTGCGCCCGTATCTGGTGCATCCGCCCTGTCTCAATCCGGCATTCCAGCAGGCTTGAGCCCTCCCGCTCCTCCAGCACCCGGTACCAAGTCTTCGCATACTTTCCCCGCTCCGATATCTGCACCCGCAGCGGGAAATCTGGATCCTGCAGGATGGGCCGGCAGATCTCCCCTTCTTTTTCTTCCATATGCCCCTGTACAAGGGCCAGATAGGTTTTCCTGAGCCGCCCTTCCCGCCGCTGCCTGGCCAGGGACGCCGCCGCCGCCCGGCTCTTGGCCGCCAGCAGCACACCGGACGTCTCCTTGTCCAGCCTCCCGGCCAGGCGGATGGGAACCTCCTCTCCCGTCTCCTGCAGGAGATGCCAGGCCATGCGGTTGGCCGCCGTATCCTCCACATGGACGCCAGACGGATGCGACACAAGACCTGCCGGCTTGTCGATGGCCAGCAGGTCTTCGTCTTCATACAGGATGGCAAGCGCCCCTTCCACAGGGGCAAGCCGCCCGCCTCCCCTCCCGCCCCCGGCCTGCCCCAGGTTCACCTGGAGCAGGTTGCCGGCCAGCAAGGGCGCGTTGGCATACGCCGTCCTCCCGTTCAGAAGGATGCCGTCCTCCCGGAACTTGGCTCTCCCAATCTCCCGGTCGGTGAGGCCGAAGCGCTTTCGCAGATAGCCCCGCACGGTCATCCCCTCGTCTTCTTTTCCAATGTAAGCCTCCAGCGTCTTTCGCATCTCTATCCTTCCTTCGGCTCAAAAATAATGATGGCCTTGAACAGATCGCCGTCGATGTCGATGGTGAGCGTGCCGCCCTGCAGCTCCACGAAGCTGCGGGCGATGGCCAGCCCTAGGCCGCTGCCCTCCGTGTTGCGGGACAAGTCGCCCCGCACAAAGCGCTCCGTGATCTCGCTAGGGTCAAAATTCAGCTCCGTCGCCGAGATATTCTTGAAGGTGGCGATGACCCTCCCGTTCTCCTGGCGTTTCAGGTCGATATAGACCCGGGAGCCCTTGAGGCCGTACTTCACGATGTTGTTCATCAGGTTCTCAATGACCCGGTACATCTTCTGGCTGTCCAGTGGAAGGATCACCTTCTCCTCCGGCAGCTGGAAGCGGAAATCAAGCCCAGACTCCTGGAGCTTATCCTCCATCTCAAAGCGCACCTGCTTGATCAGGTTTACCAGGTCAACGTCCTCGATATGCATCTGCACATTGTTGGTCGTGGCCTTGCTGACCTCGAACAGATCCTCGATCAGCACCTTCAGGCGCTGGGACTTCTTCTCCAGGATGCGGATGTAGGAGGCCCGCTCCTCCTCCGTCAGATCTTCCCGTTTCAGGAGATCCACGTAGGTAATGATCGCCGTCAGGGGCGTCTTCAGGTCGTGGGCCACGTTGGTGTTGCGCTCAGTCTTCAGCTTCTGGCTCTTCACCTCCTCATCCACCGCCTGCTTAAACCCGGCTTGGATATGGGAAAGCTCCTCCCTCAGCGGATTGAAAACCCCTGTGTCCTCCTCCAGCGTACTGTTCAGATCCCCCTGGGCCATGTGCTTCACCCACCCCAGGAGCTTCAGGTACTGGCTGCGGATCCTGGTGAAATACTTCCGCAGGAAAATATACAGGGCGACCGAGTAGACCACTGCCCCGAAAATCCCGCCGAACCACATGACGCACAGGACAACCACCACCACACCGTTCACCAAGGTGATTTTGCGGATGGACTTCTCCATGCCCTCCGTCAAATCCACATCCGTCACATAATCCGCGAACTGCCTCCATTTCCGGTGGATAAACGGAAAGAAACGGTAAATCACGCTGTGTGTCCGCACATACTCTCTAAGCCCCAGATAGAGAACCGACGCCAGGCAGGCCGCCGCCCAGAACAGGATGCCGAAGGTAAGAGTCCAGGCCAGGAAATTGACGAGCCATGTGAGCACAGCCTCTCCCCGGCTGTTCAGCACAGCAATCTCCATCCACTCCCCCTGCAGATAGCCCATGCACATGTTCAGCAGCGGCTCATACATGTTCATGGCAAAGAGCACGCCGCAGGCCGCCGCCTCCACCGGCAGATGGTAAAGCTTTTCCTTCGCCACAGCCGCCTTCTTCCTCCCGGCCACAGCCGCCGCCCCCAGCACCGCCAGCACAAAGAGCGCCATATAGAGAACCGAAAAGCTGCCGGAATAGGCCTGGTACATCAGCCAATAATCGTCCTCAATCCATTCATGCGCCTCCATGGGCTCCAGCCCGAAGAACACCTTCATGCCCCTGGGCGCTTCCAAGGCAAGATCTGCCTCCTCTTCCCCATACAGATAATCGGACAGAGGGTTTGTGTAGCGCATCTCCTGGAACTGCCGGTATAGGGAAGCCGCATCCAGATTCCAGGAAGCCGCCACCTCCACATCCCCGCCCGGCCCGTAGGATAGGATGATACCCGATCCGTAGCCGGCCTCCAGGGCAGCCATAGCCTCTTCCGTTCCCTGGGACACTGCCGCCTGCACCTGGCCTTTGCCGTCCAGGATATTGCTCACGGTGTCTTTGGTCTCCTCATCCACTGCCAGATAGCTGACCTGGGAGGAAAAGTTCAGGAACTGCTCTGTCCAGTTCTCTAGAAGCCCCTCCAGGGCAGAGCGGTAAGCCTCCTTCGTCTCTTCGTCTGCGCCGCTCCCAGCCAGGGACGGCAGGAAAATATCTTCCGCGTCCCCGGCGAAGCCCTCCTTCCTCTCCGCCAGGTCTTCATAGAGCACATAGCTGCTCCGGTACATGTCGTACACACAGCCGTCGCCCAGGTATTCCTCCATGGAGAGGTATTCGGTACCTTCCTCGGCCGCCCGCTCTTCCTCATCCCGGTAATCCTTAAGATAGCTCTGCGCCTGGCCGCCGATCCCCTTATAGCAGAGCATGGCGATTGCCGCCGCGGCTGCCCCTGCAGCCAAAATATAGAGCAGGCCTCTATTTTTCAGGTTATTTTTAAGGCTGTTTTTCCATCTTATATCCAACTCCCCACACCACCTTTAAATATTTCGGTTCCCTTGGGTTGATCTCAATCTTCTCCCGGATGTTCCGCACATGCACCATGATCGTGTCTGTGTTCACCGCCCGCTCGTTCCACACCCGCTCATAGATCTCGTCGGCGGAAAAGACCCTGCCCGGGTTCTTCATCAACAGCAGCAGGATTTTGAACTCCATCGGCGTCATCTTCACCGGGACGCCGTCCACCTTCAGCTCCACCGTCTCCTCGTTGAGCTCCAGCCCGCCGATGCGGTACACATGCCCGTCGTCCTTCTCCTTCTGGTTCCCGCACATTTCCAGGAACCTGGAATACCGGCGCAGCTGGGAATTAACCCGGGCTAGGAGCTCCAGCGGGGTGAAGGGCTTGGTCACATAGTCGTCCGCCCCCATATTGAGCCCCATGATCTTATCCACCTCCTCGGACTTGGCCGAGAGCATGATCACGGGGAAGTCGTGCTTCTCCCGCAGCTTGATCACCATCGTGATCCCGTCCATCCTGGGCATCATCACATCCACAATGGCCAGATGGATCTCCTCCTTCTCCACAATCTCCAGGCCTTCCACGCCGTCTGCGGCCTTGAACACTTGATATCCCTGGCTTGCCAGATAGATGCCGATCCCATCCCGGATCTCCTGGTCGTCCTCAACCACCAGCACATGATAATTTCCCATCCTGATCTTCCTCAACTTTCCATACAATTTGCGGGCTTCCTCCGCCCCTTAAGGATTATAGCATGGAATCACGCTCATGGCACGCCCCATCTTCTTCCCCTCCTTTCCCTGGAACCGTTCTGAACATAGAATAAGCCGGAAAACCAAAGCTTCCCGGCATAAAAAACGAAAGAAATCCTTAAGAAATCATTCAGGCCAGCCAAACACTGCGCAGGCCCCGGCCATGCAGCCTCAGCCCCTTCCCTCCTCGATATACCTTTTCAAAAATTCGTACATCTCTGTCTCCAGCGGCGGGCATCCTGGGAGAGAACAGCGAAAGCCCGACGTGCAGTCCCCCACGCCCAGCTCCCCTGTCTGGCCGCGGAACCCCTGGCCGATGCACACCTTCTCCGTGAGCGAGTCCAGAAGCCCCTCCTCCTCCAGCCTATCCAGGGCCGGTATCAGATAGCCGTAGCAGGCGCTGCAGGACTCCACCTCCTGCGCCTTCTCCGACAGGCGCAGCGCCTTCCCTGTCCGCATGGCGGGCATCTGCCGCTGTCCATGGTTCAGTTCCCGAATCCTTGCGCCTCCCAGACCTGCGCTTCCCACGCCCAGCGCCTCGGCCAGGCCGATATAGGGCACAGCCGCCGTGTCAATCCCCATGAGGGAGCAGCAGAAGGCGTCCACCAGCACCGGATCCCTGCCTGCAAACATCCGGTTCATCACCACGGGATTGCCTCCGTCCTCAAATTCCAAGTCTCCGCATATCCCGTCCACCAGGATGAAATCCTGCCGGATGCCGGCGTTCAGATGGGCGATGGGCCTGTGGAGGCCGCGGGCGTGGAAACGCCGTTTCTCCCGGTCAGGGATCAGCCCCTTCATGTTCTTCAGGGCGCAGGTCATCTGGGTCTGGCAGTGCCCCTTCATCACCGGCACATTGATCAGGAAATCCACGTCCCGCACGCAGGCGCACAGCTCCAGATCCATCCCTGCACAGCCGCATTTCCATCCTCTCTCCTTCTTGGTGTCCAGCAGGCGCACGCCGTATCGCCTGGCCAGCTCCTCATAGCCGCATACCCGGAAGGCCTCCTCCGTCTCGTCTCCCACCCAGGATCCTTCCATAATGGTCACACTGTGAAAGCCCTTGCCCTGCAAATACTGCACAAGCCCCTCCACAATCTCCGGATGGGTTGTGCCGCCCATATCCGCCGGCACCGTGCAGGCAAGGTTTGGCTTGATGGCAACCCGCGCTCTCCTGTCCCCGATCAGTCCGGCAAGATCCGCCTCCTCTGCCAGCCTCTGCGCCATCTCTGCCATCTGCGTCCCATGTATGATAAAAATGTCGTTTTTCTCCATCTTCCCTCTTCCTCCTTCTCCTCCCTCCTATCATCGCAAACGCCCAGGCAAATGTCAAGAAAGAGCCGCCTTCTGGCCGCCGCTGGCCGGACAAGTCCGCTGCTGGTAACATGCGGGCAAAACAATCTACAGGCCAAAACAACCGCTTGTCGGAAACTTTCAAATATGCTATCCTGTATAAATAAGAATCGAATGCCGGACAGGAGGGAATCGCTTGAAAATACAGGAATCTGCCGAAAATTATCTGGAAACCATTCTCATACTCAGCCAGCGCAAGCCGGAGGTGCGCTCCATCGACATTGTCAACGAGATGCACTTCTCCAAGCCCAGCATCAGCGTGGCCATGAAGAATCTCCGCCTGAACGGCTATATCACGATGAATGAGGACGGCCATATTTTCCTGACAGACGCAGGCCGTCAGATTGCCGAGATGATCTATGAGCGCCACACGCTGCTCTCAGACTGGCTGATGTATCTGGGCGTAGATGAGAAGACGGCGGCGGAGGACGCCTGCCGCATTGAGCATGTCATCAGCGCGGAGAGCTTCGCGGCGCTGAAACGGCATGTGATGCAACAGAACGAATCGCTGAAGATGGGCGGGAAAGAGGTAAAGACTTGATGTAGCCGGTATAGGTTTGAATGACAGTGTGCACCGCACGAACCGTATTCGCAACCATGCGGAGGAAATTGTGCTGACGGAACTCGTATATGTTTAATCGGATGCCCGTTATCGGCTATGGCTGATAACGGGCATTTATCAATCCTCTTTCTCTGTGCTTGCTACAAGACGGTCAAAATCGCTCTGATACAAACGGTCTTGGATAATCCGGTACTGCTCAAATTCACTTTCTGCAAAAGCTTTAGCGATTGCGGCAGTAACCTTTCCCTTGTCCTGTAAAATTTCAGCATCATTGAATTGCAGAAACGCATCCAGCTTGGAAGCCCAATCCGCCATTGTCATGGGGATATGCCGTCTGGCCTGCCTTGTGGCATAGTCCAGATACATCGTGACAATCTCGTTTAG
>CALWMI010000028.1 GCA_944381745.1 uncultured Lachnospiraceae bacterium
AGCGGCTTAAACGACAGGAAAAGCAAATTGTATGAGGATTACCGCCAAGCGAAAAAGCAAATGCAGGAGTACGGCATTGTCAAAAAGAACGTGGATAGTATTCTTTACCCGTCCCAAAGCAGGGCGAAAAAACAGGAACGGTGACGCGACGGTTTTAATTTTCAAAAAACCATTGACTTTCGCGCTGATTTTATAATATGATTTCAGCGTGAAAGTTGGTGATGGTTTTGAAGCAGGAAACGATTGAAAAACTGCTTACGGAAAACAACGGCATATTGAAAACGGCTGATGTTGTCGCCGCTGGTATTTCCAAAGAAACTTTTTACAAATATGTGAAAGCTGCGGGGCTGGAAAAGGCGGCGCACGGGATTTACCTTTCGCCGGATTGCCTGACAGATGAAATGTACCTGCTGCAAGTGCAATTCCCTAAAGCGGTCTACTCCCATGAAGCGGCCTTGTATCTGCACGATCTCGCGGAAAAAGAGCCAATCCCCTTTACCGTTACCGTCCCGTCAAGCTATAATGGCGGCGGGCTGATAAGAAAAGGCGTTAAGGCGTACTATGTCAAACAGGAATGGTACAGTATGGGGCTTTGCGAAATCCAAACGCCGGGGGGACATTTTGTAAAAGCGTATGACATGGAACGCACGATCTGCGACATACTGCGCAAAAGGGCTGATATGGATATTGCCGTATTCAATTATGCGGTCAGGGAATACATGAAGCGCAAGGACAAGCGTATTTCCGTTTTGAGCCGGTATGCCGTTGCGCTTCATATCGAAAAACAAATGAGCGAAACAATGGGGGTGCTGTTCTGATGATAAAGACTTCAAGGCAGTTAAAAGATTTAATCCGAAACAAGGCGAAAGGCGACAGCGATAAATCCGCGCTTTTTATCCGCAATTATGGCATGGAACGCTTTTTAGAGCGCGTCGCCCTCTCAAAGTACAAAGACAATTTTATCCTAAAGGGCGGTATGCTCGTTTCCGCTATGGTCGGACTTGAAAACCGGGCGACAATGGATATTGACACGACAATCCGCAATTTCCCTCTTGACGCGGAACACGCAAGAAATATTGTTGAAGAAATTGCCGCCGTAGAAATTGACGATAATATCCGCTTTTCCATTAAGGACGTTTCAAACATTATGGACGAAGCGGAGTACGGCGGTGTACGCCTTTCCCTCGACGCATTTTTAGACACTATGAAAATCCCGCTGAAAGTTGACATATCGACAGGGGACGCAATCACGCCCGCCGAAATCGAGTACCGCTATAAGCTGATGTTTGAGCAGCGGTACATATCCCTATGGGCTTATCCCCTCGAAACGGTGCTTGCGGAAAAGATAGAAACGGTATTGTCGCGGGGCGTGTTGAACACGCGCCTGCGGGATTTTTACGATTTATATATCCTGCAACAGACGGAAATGCAGATTGATACAGGGACGCTTTCGGCGGCTCTCGCCGCTACTTGCCGCAAACGGGGAAGCGAAACCGTCCTGCCGGAATATGGGCGCACACTTGATGAAATCTATACAAGCCGCTTTATGCGCGGGCTGTGGGAGAGCTATCAAAAGAAAAACAGCTATGCGGCGGGTATTGCATGGGAAACGGTGATGAATGCCGTCCGCGTCCTTTGCGGTAGCTGCATTACAGAAAAATAAAGGGGGATTTTGGGGCATGGGCTATCTGGCGGCATTGGGCGCATATTGGGTTATCGCGCTTGCAGCTTCTTTACTGCTGTTTCTGCAATCCGGCGCATATCCCCGTCCATGTAGGGCATGGCGGCAAGGATATTTTCAACTGTCGTTTTCCGGCTTCCCTCTGCGTAGGCTGCGGCTGCTCGGCGGCTATGGCGTAAGCCTGTGTGCCGTTCCCCATAATGAGATACTTCCCGTCGTCCGACGCATGGTGAAAACCAAAGCCCGCCGCTTCGATCTGCTCCCGGCTCATATCGGTAACATGAAAATTGCCCCTCGGCGTTCTGACCGTTTCACCCGTCATAAGGCTTTCGGGGTCGCTTCCGGTTGTTGCTTTTCAAGCTGCCCGTCCTTGTAGGAATATGGCTGGGTGTTTCTCTTTCTAAGGACCGCAGCAAAACAAAAACCGCGCTGAAAAGGGCATGGAAATCTTTTGAAAACATCCTGCCGTCCATGCTGTCCATTCTTCTGCTGATCGGGTTGATCCTGTCTGCCCTGGATGCGGAAACGGTATCCGCCGTCATCGGCGCGGAATCCGGCATACTAGGGATGGCGGTTGCGGCTGTCATAGGCTGCATCACTTTAATCCCAGGTTATGTAGCCATTCCATTGGCGGCCTCTCTGCTGCGAGATGGCGCTGGATATGCGCAAATTTCCCTATTTATTTCCACGCTGATGATGGTTGGCGTCGCAACCTTTCCATTAGAGTCCCGGTATTTCGGCAAAAAAATCGCATTCAAAAGAAATGCCTTGTCTCTGGCCATTGCTGTCATTACTTCGTGCCTGCTGGGAGGGATTATGGAATGAAAAATGGTTAGCCGTATTCGCAAGATACCGATTCTCTCTTGTCATATTATTTTGCCATGTTGTCCTGCTCGTCTCCCGCCCCGCGCTGGGATTCTGTTCATTATCTCTTACATGGGAATATGTTTTAGAAATGCTGTCCGTTATCCCTCCCATTTTTATCATCATGGGGCTTATGGATGTGTGGATATCCAAAGAAATGATGATGAAATATATGAGAAAAGGCGCTGGGCTCAAAGGCAGTTTTTTTGCGTTCCTACTGGGGGCATTTTCATCAGGCCCTCTCTATGCGGCGTTCCCGGTCGCAGGCATGTTTCTTAAAAAGGGAAGCTCGCACGCAAATGTTTTCCTGTTTCTCGGTGCATGGTCAACTGCAAAAATTCCGATGATGCTTTTTGAGGCGGCACAGTTGGGAAGTAAATTTGCCGGAATACGTTTTGCCTTAAATACGGCCGGTATTGTTATTCTTTCATTTATCATTGAAAAAACAACAACTCCACAGGAGCAAGAAAATTTGTACCAAAAAATCTGTACCAGGTAAAGAATCCTATCCACATTCCATTCCTGATTCCTCCCGGCCAGTTCTCTGCACCATTCGCAAGCTTGGCGCTGGTGTGCCAAGGAACCATACGCCTCATCCCTTCCCCAGCTCCCAGAAGGCCACGGCGCTGGCGGCGGCCACGTTCAGGGAGTCCACGCCGTGGGACATGGGAATCCGCACCGTGTAATCACAGCGGGCGATGGTATCAGCCAGCAGGCCGTCCCCCTCCGCTCCCAGGACAATGGCCAGTCTCTCCGCCTGCCGAAGCTGCGGGTCGCCCAGAGCCACCGCGTCATCCCGCAGAGCCATAGCCGCCGTCTGGAATCCCATCTCCTGCAGCAGGGCGCAGCCCTCCTGCGGCCACCGGCATCCCTTTGGGAAAAACGTCCAGGGAACCTGGAAGACCGTCCCCATGCTGACCCGCGCAGCCCGCCGGTACAGCGGATTGCTGCACCCCCTCGTCAGCAGGACGGCGTCCATGGACAGCGCTGCGGCGGAGCGGATAATCGCCCCCACGTTTGTGGGGTTTTCCACATTTTCCAGCACAGCGATCCGCCTGGCGTCCCGGCAGAGCTCCTGCACTGGCGGCAAGGGGCGGCGGCGCATGGCGCACAGCATCCCCCGCGTCAGGGCAAATCCGGTGAGCCGGGTGAGCACATCGAACGCGGCCGTGTAGATGGGAAACCCTGGCACAAGCTGCCCACAGGCCTTGAGCACCTCCTGGGCCTCCCCGCTGCCAAGCTGCCGCCGCTCCACAAGGGCGGATACCGGCAGATACCCCGCCTGCAGCGCACGGCCGATCACCAGCGGGCTTTCCGCCACGAAGAGGCCCTCCCCCGGCTCGTCTATGTGCAGAAGCTGGGCCTCTGTCAGCCTGGCATATACATCCAGGGCCGGATCTTCAAAATCTGTGATTTCTATGATTTTCCCGCCGGTGATACCGCTGTCCATGGGGCGCCTCCTCTCTGCTTGCCGCATCATGCCCCCATTGTAACACAAAGGGAGAAAAAAGACAGCAGGAAAAAGGCAAAAAGGCTTACAGCGGGAACAGCTCTTTCACCGCCGGATAGAGCCGCCGGAACTTCTGGTACCGCTCCTCATAGCGGGCGGCCTCCTCCTCGTTCGGCTTCACAGTATCCACAACCTCCACAATTTTTGCGGCGGCCTCCGCCACGCTGGCGTACTCGCCGCAGGCCACTGCCGCCAGCATGGCGGCTCCCATGGCAGGCCCCTCCTCACACTTGGGGATATCCACCTTCACGCCCAGGATATCCGCCGTCATCTGCCTCCACAGAGGGCTTTTTGCCCCTCCTCCGCAGATCATGGTGCGTTCCACCGGTATGCCAAGGGATCTGGCCACCTCCAGGGAATCCCGCAGTCCGAAGATGACGCCCTCCAGCACGGCCTGGGTCATCTCCTCCCGGGTGGTATCCATACTCATGCCGATAAACATCCCCCGGACATTTGGGTCATTGTGGGGGCTTCTCTCCCCCATCAGGTAGGGGAGGAAAAAGACTTGGTTGCTGCCCAGCTTGCAGATCTTCGTCTGCTCCCCTGCATAATCGGCGGTGCGCAGGATATCGTCCATCCACCACTTGTTGCAGGATGCGGCGCTCAGCATGCAGCCCATCAGATGGTAATTCCCATCCGCGTGGGCAAAGGCATGGAGGGCATGGTTCTGATCCACCCCGAACTGCTTGCTGGCAATGAAAATTGTCCCGGATGTGCCCAGGGAAATATTGCAGCTTCCATCTCCCACCGTCCCGGTTCCCACTGCCGCCGCCGCGTTGTCCCCCGCCCCGGCGGCGATCTTCACCTGTACTGAGAGCCCCAGCTCCTCAGCTATCTCCGGCTTCAAAGTGCCCACACACGCATAGCTCTCGTACACCTTGGCAAGCTGGCTCTCCTTGACGCCGCAGATCTCCATCATTTCCTCCGACCAGCGCTTGTGCTCCACGTCGAAGAGCAGCATGCCAGAGGCATCGGACACATCTGTGCAGAAGGTTCCGCTGAGCCGGTAGGCCAGGTAATCTTTGGGCAGCATAATCTTCTCGATCCGTGCAAAGTTGTCCGGCTCATGCTTCCTCACCCACAAAAGCTTGGGAGCGGTAAAACCTGCAAAGGCGATGTTGGCTGTGCAAGCAGCCAGCCGTTCCTTGCCCACCACCGTATTCAGGTACTCTGTCTCCTCCCCGGTGCGCCCGTCGTTCCACAGGATGGCCGGGCGAATTACCTGGTCGTCCCGGTCCAGCATCACCAGCCCGTGCATCTGTCCGCCGAAGCTGATTCCGGCCACCTGCGATCTGTCGCAGCCTTCCAGAAGCTCCTTCAGCCCTTCCATACTCCTGCTGTACCAGTCCTGGGGATCCTGCTCTGACCAGCCCGGATGGGGAAAATAGAGCGGGTACTCCTTCGATACCGTCTTCTTAATCCTCCCCTGGCCGTCCATCAGCAGAAGCTTCACCGCAGAGGTGCCCAGGTCAATTCCTATATAGAACATAGTGTCTCCTCCTGTCACTGCTTATACGAAAGGATTCTTCCCCTCTATATACAAGGTAGGCAGGCCCTCCCTCCCCGGGATATCGGCCTGCCCGTTCATTTCTGCGAAACCTTTCCTCCGCAGCTATCTATTTCTGCACAATATTCACAATCCGTCCCGGCACATAGATCTCCTTCACAATCGTCCCGGTCAGACGGCTCTTCAGCGCCTCCTTGGCGGCCGCCAGCGCGTCCTCCTTGGAGATGCCGGCGGGAAGGCTGATGACCATCCTCGTCTTGCCGTTGATCTGCAGAGCCACTTCCTTCTCGTCGTCCTGCATGTGCGCCTCCTCATATTTCGGCCACGTGCTGTGGAAGACGCTGTCTGTGTGTCCCAGCTGCTGCCACAGCTCCTCCGCGATATGGGGGGCAAATGGCGACAGCATGACCACCATCGTCTCCAGGGACTCCCTGTCCACGCCGCCCTCCTTCTTGGCGATCTCCAGGAACTTGTTGTTGTACTCCATGAAGCCGGACACCACCGTGTTGAGGCTGAAGCTCTCCAGACGGGTCGTGATGTCGTACATCATCTTGTGCCGCACCTTCAGCATCTCCTTGGAGGCGGGAATATCCTTGTCCTTGTTATCCATCACCAGGTTCCAGAAGCGGTTCAGGTAACGGTTGACGCCGTCGATCCCCCGGTCGTCCCACTCCGCATCCAGCTCCGGCGGGCCAACGAACAGCTCGTACATGCGCAGGGAGTCACACCCGTAATCCCGCACCAGGTCGTCCGGCGAGATAACATTGCCCTTGGACTTGCTCATCTTGATGCCGTTCTTGCCCGTGATCATACCCTGGTTGAACAGCTTGGTGAAGGGCTCATCGAAGCCGATCACGCCGATGTCGTACAGGAACTTGGTGTAGAACCTGGAATACAGCAGATGCAGCACCGCGTGCTCCACGCCGCCGATATACATATCCACGGGGAGCAGGGCGTGCGCCTTCTCCCGGGACACCAGCTCCTTGTCGTTGTGGCTGTCCACATAGCGCAGGAAATACCAGGAGGAACCTGCCCACTGGGGCATGGTGTTCGTCTCCCTCTTGGCCGGAGACCCGCAGCAAGGGCAGGTGGTGTTGACCCAGGAGTCGATGGCTGCCAGCGGGGACTCCCCGGTTCCAGTGGGCTGGTAGCTCTCCACCTCCGGCAGCGTCAGCGGAAGCTGATCCTCCGGCACCGGCACATTGCCGCACTTCGGGCAGTGGATGATGGGGATGGGCTCGCCCCAGTATCTCTGGCGGGAGAACACCCAGTCGCGGAGCTTGTAGTTCGTCCGCTTCTTGCCGAGTCCTCTCTCCTCCATAATGAACGGAGCCTTAGCCTTGATCTCCTCGGACTTCATGCCGTTCCACTCTCCGGAGTTGATCATGATGCCCGGGCCCACGTAGGCCTCCTCCATCTCCTCCACCGGCTCTCCGTCCGGGGAGATAACCGGGATAATCTCCAGGCCGAACTTCTTCGCGAAGTCAAAGTCCCTCTCGTCGTGCGCCGGCACGCACATGATGGCGCCGGTGCCGTAATCTGCCAATACATAGTCGGACAGCCAGATGGGGATCCGTTTCTGGTTCAGCGGGTTCACCGCGTAGCTGCCGGTAAACACGCCGGTCTTCTCCTTGTCCTGCATACGGTCCACAGAGGAGCGCATGGAAGATTTCAGAATGTAATCCTCCACAGCCTCCCTCGTCTCGTCCGTGGCCAGGGAGTGCGCCAGCTCATGCTCCGGGGCAAGCACCATGAAGGTGGCTCCGTAGAGCGTATCCGCCCGGGTGGTGTAGACCGTGATCCTGCTGTCCGTCCCGTCCACCGGGAAGTCCACCTCCGCGCCGTGGCTCT
>CALWMI010000029.1 GCA_944381745.1 uncultured Lachnospiraceae bacterium
CCGATGGGGAAGTCGCTGAAAAAGCAGTGTATGATCTTGACCGGGAACAGATTGAAAAAGAAGCGATGTATGATGGGTTCTACGCAGTCGTGACCAACCTGGAAGGAGATGTCAGCGAGATCATCCGGATCAACCGGCAGCGTTGGCAGATCGAAGAAAACTTCCGTATCATGAAGGACGAACTCAGTTCCCGCCCCGCCTATGTCCGTCGGGAAGACCGGATCAAAGCCCATTTCATGACCTGCTATATCAGCCTGATTGTTTACCGGCTCTTAGAGAAAAAAATCGGAAAGGGCTTCACCTGCGGCCAGATCCTCCAAACCCTGCGTTCTATGCAGATGACCCTTTTAAATACTGCCGGCGGTTATATCCCTTCTTATACCCGTACAGAACTTACCGATACCCTGCATCAGGTCTTTGGGTTCCGTACGGATTACGAGATTATTACCAAAACCTCTATGCGCACACTCATTAAAAACACAAAAGTTTTGGAAAGAGACAAAATATAGCACATATCGATGCAAGACAGAAAGTGGCTACAATGCCCATATTTACAGGGTTTGCAGCCACTTTTTACTCTTTCAACTGTCAAAGACGGGATTGTATCTTTCCTCGATTTGTTTGTCAACTCTAAAGTTTTCATACGGCTGTCTGCCCTCCGCGGCTTCCGCTCCCCGGAATCTTGATTTTGTCCTCCAATTCCGGTAAAATGAAAGAAAAATCCAGCGGCAGGTGAAGAACTCTATGAAACAGAAACAGCCATACCTCATCCAGTCCGTCCAGCGGTCCATTGATATTATAAACTGTTTTGACGAGGATCATCCCTCCCTGTCACTCAGCCAGATCAGCCGGCGCCTGGAGCTCAACGTCAACACGGTGCGGGGGCTTGTGAACACCCTGGTGGCCAACTCCCTCCTCGTCCACGACCGCTCCTCCAACACCTATTCCCTGGGGCTCTACTTTATTATCAAGTCCAACCTGGTGTACACCACGGGAAATATTGGCAGCATTATCTCCATCGCCCACCCGGTCCTGGAAGGCCTCAGCAATCAGTTCGGCATTTTCTGCAGCCTGCAGATCATCAGCCAGTCCCACATTTTCACCGTGGACTCCGTCAATCCCGCCAACGCCCACTACAAGCTGGCCGCCACGCTGTACGAGCCTTTGAAGCTGCACTGCACCTCCTCAGGCAAGCTCCTTCTCCAGTATATGAAGGAGCCCTTCCGCTCCCACATCATCAGCGGGCTGAACTACACGGCCCTGACTCCCAAGACCATCACCTCCCCCAGCCAGCTGGCCAAGGTGCTGGAGGTTCAGGAGAAGCAGGGATACTCGACAGAGTTTGAGGAGACGACCCTGGGCATCAGCAGCATTGCCGCCCCCATCTTCTCCACGGACGGCACGTTCTTCGGGACCTTGAGCGCCACCGCCTTCTCCGGGCTGCTGGAGGCGAACACGGACACCGTCGTCCCGCAGCTGCTCCAGGCCGCCGCCCGCATCCAGGAGGGGCTGTCCGCCCTCTGACCGGCCTGCCTTCCCTAGCTGTCTGCTCCGATGATGATTCCCCCGGCTGCCACACAGCCGTCCTCCGTGTAGAGCACCAGGCTCTGCCCGGGGGTGGCCGCCCGCACGGGCCGGTCGAACCTGCACGTCAGCCTGCCCTCCCCGTCCGTATACGCCAGGGCAGATTCTCCCCTGTGGTTATACCGGATCTTGGCCGTCACCCGCACCGGCTCCCGCAGGCTGGGCAGGGCCATATAATTGACACGGTCTGCCCGCACCAGACTGGCCATCAGCTCCTGTTCCTCCCCGATCACCACCTGGTTCTTCTCCGGGCACAGCCTTGTCACAAAGACTGGGTGCCCCAGGGAGAGACCCAGCCCCTTTCTCTGCCCCACCGTATAGCGGATGATTCCCCTGTGCTCCCCCAGCTTCCTGCCCGCAGCGTCCACATAGGCGCCAGGCTTGGCCGCCTCTCCCGTGTACCGCTCAATGTAGGATGCGTAGTCCCCGTCCGGGATAAAGCAAATCTCCTGGCTGTCCGGCTTGTCTGCCGCATCCAGGCCGATCCTCCCGGCGATGCCCCGCACCTCCTCCTTCGTGTACTCCCCCAGCGGCATCACGGTCCTGGACAGCTGCTCCTGGGTCAGGCCGCAGAGGGCGTAGGTCTGGTCCTTCTGGCGGGAGGCCGCCTGCCTCAGGCTGAACCGCCCCGACGGCAGCCTCACAACCCTGGCATAGTGGCCGGTGGCCACCAGGGAGGCGCCCAGCTCTCCCGCCTTTTGAAGCAGCGCCGCCCACTTCACCTGCGGGTTGCAGAGGACACAGGGGTTTGGCGTCTCCCCGTTCTGATAGGCCTGCACAAAATAGCTGACCACCCGCTCCCGGAAAACCTCCCGGAAGTCTGCGGTGTAGAGGGGGATGCCCAGCTGGGCCGCCGCCCGGGCGGCATCCTCCGCCGCCTGGCTCTCCGGTGTCACTTCCATGTTTACCCCAAGCACCTCGTACCCCTGCTCTCTTAACAGAAAAGCTGCCACCGAGGAATCCACTCCCCCGGACATGCCCACCACAATCTTCTCTCTGCTCATCTGCCGTCTCCCTCACTCTCTTATGCGGCGTTTTCCCACGCTCTCACAATCGTACCATATTTCCGCCTGGTTGTACACGGAAATCCTCGTAGGCCGGGGACATGTTCCGCAGGCTCTCCACAGATTCCCGCACCGCCTCTGCCACATAATCCATCTCCTCCGCCGTATTCTCCTCGCTCAGCGTCAGCCTCAGGGAGCCGTGGGCAATGTCCTCCGGGAGCCCGCAGGCCAGCAGGACATGGGAGGCGTCGGCCTGCCCCGAAGTGCACGCCGAGCCGCTGGAGGCGCAGATCCCCTTCATGTCCAGCATCACAAGAAGCGCCTCCCCCTCCACGAACTGGAAACAAAAGCTGGCGTTGTTAGGAAGCCGCATGTCCCTATGCCCGTTCAGCCGCACGTAGGGCACCTCCCGCATGATTTTCTGGATCAGGCGGTCCCGCAGCCGCCTCTCCCTCTCCGCCCGCCAGCGCATTGTAGCCGCAGCCCTCTGGGCGGCCTTTCCCATCCCTACGATCCCCGGCACATTCTCTGTCCCGGCCCTCTGCCCCCTCTCCTGGGCTCCGCCGTGGAGCAGCGGGCCCACTCCCGTCCCGCCGCGCATGTACAGGAAGCCCACTCCCTTGGGTCCGCAGAATTTGTGGGCGCTGGCGCTCAGCATGTCGATGTGGTACCGGTCCACCCGGATTGGGAGATGGCCGAACGCCTGCACGGCATCCGTGTGGAACAGGATGCCATGCCTCCTGGCCAGCTCCCCGATCTCCCGTATGGGCTGGACTGTGCCAATCTCATTGTTGGCGAACATGACGGAGATCAGGATGGTGTCCGGGCGGATAGCCCGCTCCAGCTCTCCCAGCTTCACCACGCCGTTCTCATCCACATTCACATAGGTGACCTCAAATCCCCTTCTCTCCAAGTACTGCGCCGTGTGGAGCACTGCGTGGTGCTCGATCTTTGTCGTGATGATATGCCTTCCCCTGCCGGCGCATGCCTCCGCCGCGCCGGTGAGCGCCCAGTTGTCTGCCTCCGTCCCTCCCCCTGTGAAATAGATTTCCTCAGGCTTTGCCCCCAGCATATCTGCCAAGATCCTGCGGCTTGCCTCGATCCCCTCCTTCGCCCTGTCCGAAAATGCATAGATGCTGGATGGGTTTCCGTACAGCTCCGTAAAATAGGGCCGCATTGCTTCCAGCACCTCCGGCGCCGTCCGGGTTGTCGCCGCATTGTCCATATAGATTATCCTGCCGGACCTCTCTTCCAATCGCTTTTCCACCTTATGCCACTCCTTATGCTCTGATTTCATACCCCTCTCCCGGCTTCCATGCCCCTTTCCCGGCGCTGTCCGCCGCTGGGGGAGTTCTTCCGCCTGAAAATGCGGAATATATTTTTATAAACCTCTCTTTTCGGAGATCTCTTATGAAATTACCTTTTTCTATCCACTCTTTGACCCGCAGGCCCCCTGTCCTCTCCCGGCCCGCCATGCTGCTCCTGCGGGGCACCTTTTTTCTCACGGCCGCCGGCATCCTCACCAGGGTTATGGGGTTCTTCTATAGAATATTCCTCTCCCGGGCGATCGGTGCAGAGGGGATGGGCATCTACCAGCTCATCTTCCCGGTATACGGGATTGCCCTGTCCCTGTGCGCCTCCGGCATCCAGACCGCCGTATCCCGCCTATGCGCCGCCCAGGCCCTGTCCGGCCGTCCCACCCGTATCCTGCGCGCCGGGCTTGTCCTCTCCCTCTCCCTGTCTCTCCTTGTCTCCCTCTTCCTATATGGGAGGGCAGATTTTCTGGCGGACACCTTGCTCCTGGAGCCCCGGTGCGCCCCCCTTCTCCGGGCGCTGGCTTTCTGCGTCCCCCTCTCCAGCCTCCACTCCTGCATCAACGGCTACTACTATTCCCTCCAGAAGGCCGGCATCCCAGCCCTGTCCCAGCTGCTGGAACAGGGCGCGCGCATGCTCTTCCTCTGGCTTGCCTGGCAGGTCTGCCTCCAGGAACAGACGGCCCTCACCCTGGACATGGCCATCTGGGCGATCGCAGCCGGCGAGGCTGCGGCTGTGCTCTGTACCCTCACCGCACTGGCCCAAAGCCCTTCCGGGCCAAAGCTGGCCAAGGCATCTCCTGGCCGGGCAGACACCGGCCTCCTGCCTGCCATCCGCCTGATCCTCCCCATCGCCGCCCCCCTGACCCTGACCCGCCTTCTGGTCAGCGGCCTGGGAAGTGCGGAGGCCGTACTGATCCCCAACCGTCTGGCCGCCTACGGGTATTCCACCGCCACCTCCCTGAGCATCTACGGGATTTTCACCGGGATGGCCATGCCCCTGGTGCTGTTCCCCACAGCGGTAACCGCTGCGGTGTCCGTCCTCCTGCTGCCCACGGTGGCCAAGGCCCAGTCCTCCCACCGGCACGCGCAGATCTCCCACACCATCTACGCCACCGTCAAATGCTGCCTGCTCCTGGGCATCTTCTGCTTCGGCATCTTCCTGACCTACGGCAAGGAGATCGGCATTTTCCTCTTCAGCAACGCCCTGGCAGGAGAATTCCTGCGCATCCTGTCCTGGCTCTGTCCCTTCCTCTACCTGTCCTCCGCCCTGTCCAGCATCCTGAACGGCCTCGGCAAAACCTTCGCCGTCTTCCGAAACCAGATGGCCTCCCTCGCCATCCGGATCGCCTTCGTCGTCTTCTTCATCCCGCTGTTTGGCATCCAGGGCTGCCTGTGGGGCCTGCTGGGCAGCCAGCTGTTCCTGTCCCTGGCCGGCCTGGCCGCCCTGCGCCCCTTCATGGACTTTCCGTTCCCGGCATATGACTGGATTGCCCGCCCGTGCTTTTACCTGTTCCTCTCCGTCGGACTGAGCCTGGCCATCACCCCCCTCGCCGAGCCCCTGGCTTCCCTGTCTCCGCTGCTGCCCCTGTGCGTGCGCATCGCGGCCGCCGGGGCAGCCTATGTGCTGCTCCTGTCCTGCGCGGAGATCATCCGTCTCTATAAGTCTCGACAACTCCGCCAAAATAGTATATAATTCAGGAGATCAAACGATAGACAAAGGAGACTTGCATATGGGATTTGAATTTATAAAAAAGCTGCCGACTCCTGCGCAGATCAAGGAGCTCTATCCCGTTCCGGAGGCGGTGCTTAAGATAAAGAGGGAACAGGATGAGAAAATCCGCAGGATATTCACCGGGGAATCCGACAAATTCCTGGTCATCATCGGCCCGTGTTCCGCCGACCACGAGGACTCTGTCTGCGACTATGTGAGCCGCCTGGCTCCCGTCCAGGAGGAGCTCAAAGACAAACTCCTCATCATCCCCCGGATCTACACGAACAAGCCGCGCACCACCGGCGACGGCTACAAGGGGATGATCCATCAGCCGGATCCGGAGAAGAAGCCGGATCTTCTGGCCGGCCTGGTGGCCATCCGTAAGCTGCACATCCGTGCCGTGCAGGAGAGCGGCCTGACCGCCGCCGATGAGATGCTTTACCCGGAGAACTGGAGGTATCTGTCCGACATCCTCTCCTACGTGGCCATCGGCGCCCGGTCTGTGGAGGATCAGCAGCACCGCCTCACCGTCAGCGGCTTCGACGTCCCCGCCGGCATGAAGAACCCTACCAGCGGCGACCTGTCCGTCATGCTGAACTCTGTCCACGCTGCCCAGGGCCAGCACTCCTTCATCTACTGCGGCTGGGAAGTGCGCACAGACGGCAATCCGCTGACCCACGTCATCCTGCGCGGGGCGGTGAACAAGTACGGCTCCTGCCTGCCCAACTACCACTACGAGGACCTGCAGCACCTGATGACCATGTACTACGAGCAGAATCTTTTGAATCCTGCCGCCATCATCGATGCCAACCACTCCAACTCCAACAAGCAGTTCCGCCAGCAGATCCGCATCGTCAAGGAGGTGCTCCACAGCCGCCGCCTGGACCCGGACATCTGCCGGCTCGTGAAGGGCGTCATGATCGAGAGCTACATCGAGGAGGGCTGCCAGAAGGTAGGCGAGGGCATCTACGGCAAATCCATCACGGACCCCTGCCTTGGATGGGAGGACTCCAAGCGCCTTCTCTACGAGATCGCCGACCTGTGCTGACAGGCCGGCCCTTGTGAAAAGCCGGTATAAAAACGAGGCTGCCTCTGGCCGGGATTTCTCATTCTCCCGGCCAAAGACAGCCTCGCTGTATTCTCATCTCTCTTGTCATTCTTCCCCTTACAGCCCGCACAATCCAAGCCCTGCGCCTATCTCCGGGGATGCGCCTTGGCGTACACCTCTCGGATGCGGCTGGCGTTCAGGTTGAGGTACATCTGGGTTGTGGAGATATCTGAGTGGCCCATCATCTCCTGTACTGCGTGCAGGTCCGCGCCGTTCTCCACCAGGTGCGCGGCGAAGGAATGCCGGATGGTGTGGGGCGTGATCTCCGAGGTGATCCCCGCCTTCTTCGCGTAGTACTTGACCAGCTTCCAGAACCCCTGCCGGCTCATAGGGCTGCCCGCGCAGTTCGTAAACAGGGTGTTCCTCTTCGCCCCCTTGAGCAGGATATCCCGGGACTTGCGCAGGTACTGTTCCAGCGCCTTCTTCGCGCTCTTCCCGAAAGGGATGATCCTCTCCCTGCCCTGGTCGCGGCAGACAATGTAGCTCATCCGCAGGTTGACATCCGACACGTTCAGGGAAATCAGCTCCGTCACCCGTATCCCTGTTGCATACAAGAGCTCCAGCATCGCCTTGTCCCGAAGTTCCTTGGGCGTCGCGCTTCCCGGCTGGGCCAGCAGCCTGTCAATCTCCTCCACGCTCAAAATGCCGGGAACCTTCTTCTCAATCCTGGGGGCCTTGAGCGTATCTGCAACGTCCATCCCCAGCACGCCCTTCGCGCAGAGAAAATGGGTGAAGGCTTTGATGGACGCAATGCTCCTGGACACAGTGGACGGCGCAAACCCGTTCTTCTCCAGATACAGGATATAGGAATTCAGGTTCGTGGACGTAATCTGCCCCGCCTGGGTAATCCCCTGTCCTTCCAGATATTTCTCCAGCTTCTTCAGATCTCTCTGATAGGAGATCTCCGTGTTCGCAGATGTCTTCTTCACATTGTGAAGATAGACAATAAAAGATTGAAGCTCTTGTTCCATAGTGCCATTCCCCCACAACCATTGCCCGCGCCAGGTCCTCCGCCCGGCTATAGACAATATTATAATGGGATTCCCCTAGAAAATCAAATAGTAATTTTGTCCCAAAACCCCCGTAAAACCGGGCTTTTCCGGCAAAAGCACAACATATCGGAACGACGGCTTTGCATAAGTACAACATCTTGTAAAAAATAATTGGGGCCTCTCAGAGAATGGGCAAAATTTTCATCACCAGCTCCGGATTGATCCACGCCTCCGCGGCCGTACCTGCCACCAGGAGCAGGAAAATCAGGAAAAACAGCACCAAGTTTCCCACTGTGGGCCTTCCCTGTCCGCGCAGCCGCAAAAAATCCCCACCGCCGCCCCTTTGGACGCACAGGAACATGCCCAGCAGTGTCCAGGCAGGCAGATAGAAGACATACTGGGGCAGCATCCCCGCCAGACACAGGAGAATCCCTCCCCCGCCGAACTTCCAGACAGACAGGGTCAGCACCGTGCCCAGGGAAAAGCCCTGCCATCCGAAGAATCCGTAGACTCCCGCGCAGGCCAGGGGCGTAAATCCCAGGAGAGCCAGGACAGCCACCGGCAGGAAGCGCTCCCGCACAAGATAGAGGAACAGCGGCTCCCGCAGGATCTCCGTATACTGATAACGGTTCAGGTAATACTCGCTCAAAATCCCGGCATAATCCATATAATTCCTGCCAAAAAGCCCGGCAAACGCTGTCCCCGCGAAAAACCCCAGCAAAAAAAACAGCAAAAGCTTCCTGGCAGGCAGCATTTTGCTGTTTTTCCCAATCCGATACATATCGCTCCACACTCCTGCAGGTATGGGATAGCCCAGGCCCCCCCCCGCTGGGCGGCGCCTACTCCCCAATCTCTACAGTATATGCGTGTCCGCGCACCTTCATGCCGGTCTGCAGCATTCCCATTCCCGGCTCCAAGAGCTCCCCGTCACTTCCCTGCGGAAGCGTACTTGCCGCTGTAGGCCAGGAGCGCCGCGACGGTCTTGGCATCCTGCAGCTCCCCGGCGTAAATCATCTCCAGCAGCTCCCCCAGCGGATGGGCTTCCACATCGATAAACTCATCCTCGTCCAGGTGCTGGCTGGTGCGGGTGAGGCTCCTGGCTACATAGACGTCGATGAACTCATTGCAGAATGCCACGGCTGTCTTGAGCTTGATCAAGAGCTCCAGCTCGCCGCAGCGGCAGCCGGCCTCCTCCTCCAGCTCCCGGACGGCGCAGACCGCCGTGTCCTCCTCCAGCGTGTTCCGCCCTCCCGCCGGGATCTCCAGCGTATACCGGTCGATGGCGTTGCGGTACTGGCGCACCATCAGGATTCTCCCGTCTTCCAGCACCGGCACCACAGCCGCCGCCCCCTTGTGCCCGATGAAATCCCACTCTGCCACCCGGCCGTCCGGCATCTGCACCCGGTCCCGGTATACATCGATAATCGCTCCCTCATAGGCCAATTCCCTGGACAAACGCTCAAAAGCCATTCTCAGCAACCTTCTTTCCTGTTCTTCGGCCTCTCAGCCTTTCTTCATATCCATGACCTTCGCATAGCAGGCCTCTGTCGCCTTCATCACCGCATTGCGGAAGCCATATTCCTCCAGGGCCTCCACCCCTGCGATGGTGGTTCCTGCCGGCGAGCAGACCTGATCCTTCAGCTCGCCCGGATGTTTGCCGGTATCCAGCACCATCTGCGCAGCTCCCCGCACTGCCCACGCAGCGAAGGTATACGCCTTGTCCCGGGGCATCCCGCACTTCACCACGCTGTCCGCCAGCGCCTCGATGAACATGTACACGTAGGCCGGCGAGCTGCCGCTGGCGCAGACGACGGCGTCCAGCATCCACTCCGGCACAACCTCCACAGCTCCCACCGCCTCAAACAGCTGGCGGATCATCTGCCGCTCCTCCTCCGAGAACGCCTCCTCATCGTAGGAGATGCCAGTGATCCCCTCCCCCAGGAGAGCCGGCGTGTTGGGCATCGCCCGCACAATCCTGGCCTTGTCCCCCAGCTTCTTCTGGATGCTCTCCACGGTGATTCCAGGGGCGATGGAGACAATCACCTGCTCCGGCTTCACGGCATACTTGATATTTTTCAGCACCGCGTCAAAAAACTGGGGCTTCACAGCCAGGACGACCACCTGGGACTGGTTGGCGCACTCCGCATTGGTCTGGGCGGCCTCCACCTTCGTCCGGGCCGTCACCCAGGACGCGCGCTCCCCGCTGGCGTCCGAAAACACGAAATCCGACGCCGGATAAAGCTTCAGCAGCGCGTTCATCATCGCGTACCCCATGTTCCCCATTCCGATAAATCCATACTTTGCCATGATCAATATCCTCCTCTATGCTCAGTTGGCTATATAATAATACTTTTCATTCTGATAGGCAATGGTATACCCGGACAGCTGTTCCCGGAAAGCCTCATAGTAATCCCGGTTCACAATCAGAACCGACGGCTCCTCATCCGCAAGGAACGCCTCCACGCCCCCGTCAATGCAGACGTGGTCACCGTAAATTTCCGCCAGGAAGGAGGTGTCCTGGGACCAGTTCCCATAGCCAAACTCCCCGTCGCCGCCCAGATAGATATGCCGCTCCCCGTACTGGGGAGCCGCCTCGTCGGCCTCCTGGAAAAAATCATGGAAATCGTTGGGATAGACCGACTGGATCGTCTCCACGTTCTTCCACGCATACACGCAGATCACCCCTGCGGCCACGGCAAACACCGCCGTCCTGGCCCAGCCTGGAAGCCCCCGGTCAGACACCGCCCTCCCGGCAAAAATCCCTGCGGCCAGCAAAAGCGGGATCAGCGACGCATAGGCATACCACACCAGCTTGGTGGCCGCCAGCGTGAAGAACAGGAGCGGGATGACAAACCAGAGGGCAATGCCAATCGCCTGGCTCCTCCTCCCATGCTCCTTCCCCGCAATCTGCCGGCGGTACCAGAGCGCCCCTGCGCCGCAGATCAGAAGGGCCGCCAGATAGCTGTACTGCCGCCACGTATCCAGGAAATAATTGTTGATGTAGAACAGGAATTCCTGGGCATGGTTCTCGATCGCCTCCTGGCTGCTGGTGAGGAGCTCATAGACAATCATCTCCCGGAAAAATTCCACGCCGTCCTGGGTGTAGCGAAGGCCTGCCCATATGCCGATGGGCAGGAGGAAGGACAGGAGGAACAGCCCCCACCGCTTCCCAGTCATCCTGCGCAGCTCCCCGGTCAGCAGAAGGTACAGGAAGCCGATGCCCACGATCGTCCCCGCGTGCCAGCTCTTGGTCAGGAAGGCACAGGCGAAGAAGAAGCCCGCCCCGTACAGCATCCCCGGCCGCTCCGGTATCATCAGCATGCACAGCATGCTCAGCGTGAAGAACAGCACATAGAGGGAATCCGCATCCCCTGAGCGGATCATGTGGAAGCTGAAGCATGCGTTGTTGGCGCACAGGAAGCCCACGGCGAACAGTGAAGCCAGAGCCCCGAACCGCCTGCGGACAAAGAGGGCCGACACCAGGCAGAGCACCACGTAGGACAGGGCAGAGAACGCCCTGAGGCCAAACTTCCCCACGCCGAACACAGCAAAAGAAAGCGCCGTCCCGTACATGGACAGGGGCGGTTTCAAATTCCAGTAATCCGGCTCATACCGGAAGGTATTCATAAGGAAATTCCCGCTCTTGAGCATCTCGTAAGCGTTCACGCCGAACCGGGCCTCATCCCAGGAGACTACATACTGTACGCCCAGCCGGTAAAAGCACAAAAATATTACCAGCCCCATTTCTGCAATCAAAAAGAACCGGTAATATTTCTCCGTTATCTCTGTAAGCCTGTCCCACACCGGACAGGCGCTCCCTGTTCCCACTCCCATAAAACGCTCCTAGCAAAAATAAATTCTTCCGCCGCAGCACATGTTGCACAGCAGGTTGGCGATGCAAAGCTTCATGCACAGGTCATCCCCGCTGCCCATGGGGCGCCCGTAGAACCCGCCCATCCCCTGGTACCAGCTCTCCCCGCTCTCCATCTGGTTCAGCAGCGTGCGGTACTGGACGTTGTTGGGCTCCAGGTTGACGGCCTCCCGCGCGTGGGCCTTGGCCTCGATATTGTTGCCGATCCCAGCGTTGGCGATCGCGCTCAGGTAATGCCACCTAGCGTCATGGTTGGAGATGCTCTCCAGCACATTCAGGGCCTCCCGGAAATGACGGCTGTTGATATAGTTGGCCGCCGCGTTCAGGCGCATGCTCTCCTCATCCTGTCCATACCCCTGCTGTCCGCCGAAACCTCCGAAGCCTCCGAAGCCGCCAAATCCGCCGCCGTAACCGCCGCCGCTTCCATAGCCATAGCTGCTTCCGCCCCCGTAGCCGTAGCTCCCTGCGCCGCCCATCTCACGCTCCTTCATGATCTGGTCGTAGGCCTGCTGGACTTCCTTGAACTTCGCCTCCGCCTGGTCCTTGTTCGGATTGTTGACGTTGGCGTCCGGATGATATCTCCGGCTCAGCTTCCGGTAAGCCTTCTTAATTTCTTCGTCGGATGCATTCCTGTCTACTCCCAGCACCCTATATGGATCCATCATTTCTTATTATCCTCTCCTGACCGCTTCCTGCCGCCGGACACTGCGGCATACCGCTCCCACACGCCGGAATACAGAATATTCCGCAGGATCTGCACATTGTCCAGGATGGGAAGCTTCTCAAACTCCCTGGCGCACGCGGCCATCATCATGTTGAGCATCCCCAGGACTTCCTCCTCGAAGCCCTCCCTGCCTGACAGAGGGACAAGCGGATTGTATTTTCCTTCTCTCTTATCCTTTTCAAGGTCTGCATAGGCGTCCATCAGGTAGATAAACTTCCCCAGGAAAAAACCCATACGGTATAAAGACCCGGACCAGATGTCCTTCTCGCACACAAAAAGCTCTCCAAGCAATTTTCCCATACAACCGGACACCTTGTCAATATTCATTTCCTTATCTTTTTCATAAGTTTGCAGCCGCCTTAGCTCCCGCACCATCGCCCGGTTCTGCCTGGGATACTTCTGCGCCGCCCTCCTGCACCGCTTGCGGATGGCTGTGGCGGCCGCCAGGGACAGGACGTTCCGGTCGTCCAGCCAGTCGTCCATCAGGTTGTGGTAGGCCAGCAGCACATTCATGTCCGCCCCGTACTCCGTATAGCGCCCCATACACATCCGGTGCTTCTCCTCTGGGTGGGCGATGCAGCGATGCCGCTCCTGCCGCAGTTTTGGCTCGTACAGGCCGTTGAGCAGCAGCACCAGGAATGCCATATCGTAGGTCAGCGTCATCTGCCCGCATCTTCCATACTCCTCATGCAGCGTCCGGCACAGGCCGCAGTAGACCGAGCGGTAGGTCTCGTACTCCTTGATCTTCAATTCCGGCTTATGAATCATCACGTATCCAAACATCCGGGCCTCCTCAGCTCTTCTTCATAAATTCCGTATGGCATTTCGGGCATCTCACCATAATCTTGCCCTTCCCCCTGGGGATACGGATCTTCTGCCTGCATGTGGGACATGTGTAGATATGGTAATCCTTCATCTGGCTCAGCTGGTAGCGCTTGCCCGACGCCCAGGAGCGCGCCCTGGCCGTGAGGGCGAGGAACTTCTGGTTCTCCTCATACCGCTTGGCGTGGTTTTTTGAAAATATCCGGAAATAGGAAATCACAAACAGAGCAAGAATAATCAGGTTCCACCATCCACTGTGGAAAAAGAAGGACAGGAGAATGCACACCAGCGCCGCATACAGCAGAAACTGGGACAGGGCGTCCGTCCCGTATCTCCCTATCATAAACCGACGAAATTTTTCCCGCATACGACCTCTCACCTTTCCGCAAAGCTTTCTCATCTGCATAAAATCTGAGCGAAGAGAGCCTGAAATCATTCATTCCAGGCTCTCTCCTGACAGTTCGATGATACCATTTCACCGGAAAAAGGTCAATTCCGTTATTGTTTTTTTAGAATTAGAACAGATTTATCTTATAATCTGCCCGGTACAGGGCTCCGGCCCTGCCCACCCAGAAGGTGCCCTGGGATGCCGCATCCTGCCCGGCCTCCCCGGCCAGGCTTTCCCCATCTTGCTGCTCGTCCTGCGCATCCTGCTCATCTTGCTCATCCTGCGCATCCTGCTCATCCTGCTCATCTTGCTCATCCTGCGCATACATGCACAGCACGCCCGAGAGCTTCCCATCCTGGAACACAGGCAGCGCCAAGCTTTGGTAGTAGAGGTATCCTGCCTCCGCCGTGCCCACGCCCACGGAGAGATTGGCCGGTATCCAGCCCTCCCTGGCCTCCGCCTCCACCGTGAGAAGATAGAATTCCCATCCGCTGTCCAGATCCCCCTCGTACAGCTGGCTGGCCTGGGCATAGGTCAGCCGCTCTGCCCCGGTGACCGTGAGGCTCCCCCAGGGGAAGACAAGCTCGACAGCGGCCTCCTCCCCTTTTGTTTCCCGGCCTTCCCGGGAAGTACCCTCCTCCCCGGGAAGCGGGATGCCTGTGTCCACATAGTCTTCGCCCGGCTCTGCCCCGGCTGCCCCCGCAATCTCCGGCAGGCCATCCGGCAGCACGTACAGATAGGGAACAGTCAGCACAGCCCCTTCGGCAGCCGCCTCCGCCGGGAACACGGTGCGCACGGCCTGGGAGTACACGCCGTCCCCTCTCTCATAGCGAAGAGGCCGGAACGTCTCTCCCCCTGCGCTGATCACCGGCTCCGCATCCAGGCTCCCCAGCTCCAGCCAAGGGCCTGGGATGGACGCTCCCATCCCTTCCTCCTGGATATAAGGATAATAGAGAATCTCCAGCCCCTCCTCCGTCAGCTGCTTCTCGATGAGCACCGCTCCCACGCCGTCCTCATCCGACAGCCCCAGGTTTCCCAGGCTCTCCTGGGGCTTAATTCTCTCCAGCGTGAAGGTGAAGGCCTCCTCCCCCAGGATCTCCACAGTAAAGGACAGCTCCCGGGAAAAATCCACGAAGCCCCCTTCAATCCGCCAGGCCGACTCCAGCTGCCAGCCGCCGTCCCCGTCCTCTCTCTCCTCCGTCAGCGTGGATTTCTCTCCGCTATTCCCATAGATCTGGCGTCCGTTCTGGTAGAGTTCCCCTTGGACCAGGGTCTCCGTCATTCCCTCCGGCGGCTCTCCCTCTCCTTCCCCGGACATCCGAAGCCGCAGCTCCACAGTGCTGCCCTCCTCCCTGTCTTTTGCCAGGAGGAAGCCCTCCTCCAGCCGGAAGTTCCATCCGTCCCACTCCCACTGGCCATCCACCGGCTCAACCCGGTAGGCTCCCCCGGTGTCTGTCACCCCCACGCCCGGCACCTTCTGGAAAAGGCGCCGCAAGCCTGCGTACACCTGCTCCCGGTTCCACGCCAACAGAAGGATGGCTGCAGCCGCAGCAGCGGCGGCCCACCTCGGAAAGCGGGTCTTCCTGCGCCCGGCAGCCTGCCCGGCCCCGGCGCCTGCCCTGGCAGCGGAACCGGTATCTGTACTTGTACTTGTCCCGGTATCTGTCCCGGCCCCGGGCTCTCCCGCCAGCACCGGCGCAAGGCTTGTAAGCTCCTCCGGGGTCAGCCCTGACAGGCCGTCCCTCAGCAGCTTCTCCATCTCCTGCCGCTCCATCCCTGGTTGCTCCATCCCTGGCCGCTCCATCTCCTGCCGCACCATCCCTGGCCGCTCCATTCCTGGCCACTTCGTTCCTGGCCGCTCCATCCCGGTCTCCTCCATTCTTCCCCTGCCCTTCATACGCGCCCTCCTTCCAAACGCTTCCGAAGCTTTCGAAGCCCTCTCGCCACCCGCTGATCCACCGTATTCTCCTTCATGCCCAGAGCCGCGGCGATCTCCCTCGCCGTCTGGGCAAGGTAATATTTCCGCACAAAGATCTCCGCGTCCGGCTGCCCCAGGCTTTTCAGCGCCTCCAAAAGGACATGGCGCTGCACCGCCGCCTCTGCCTCGCCATCCTGGAACGGCAGCCTCCTTGCCCCCGGCGCCGGCATTTCCTGCTGGAAGCTATCCCTGCTCTCCCCCAGGTTCTCCTTCCTTCCCGCAATCTTGCGGTACATGTCCGCCGCCCTGCGCCTGGCCAGCACGCACAGATACGCCTTCACCGTGCCCTTCTCCTCTGACAGCCTCTCCCTCTGCTCGTAGAGCTGGGCAAAGGCCTCTCTGACACAGTCCTCCACATCCTCCCTCGTCCCGCTCCCCGCCAGCTGAGCCTGGGCGATCTGGAACAGAAGCCCCCGGTACTCCTTCATGATCAGCTCCAACCCAGCCTGCGGGTCTTCCTGCAAAAGCCTGATCCGGCTGTCTCCCATCTCTCTCCCCCCTCGCCTTGGTTTCTATAAAATAATTCCTGCCAGAGACGCAAAATCTGACAGGAATCTTTTGATTTTTTTAATTTCTATTCTCTCCCCTGGCCGCCGCTTTCTCCTCCTGCGTCTTGGGCCTCCTTCTTCTTCAGAGAGCTGTACATCCAGTCGCGGAGCAGCACATAGCACACGGAGACAATCGGGATGAACACAATCATCCCCACCACGCCCAGCAGGCTTCCGCCCACGGTCACAGACACCAGCACCCAGATGGACGGCAGCCCCACCGAGCCGCCCACCACATGGGGATAGATGATATTGCCCTCGATCTGCTGGAGGACAAAGAAGAGGATGAGAAACTCCAGCGCCTGCAGAGGGTTCACCATCAGGATGAAGAAGGCGCCCAGCACACAGCCGATAAAGGCCCCGAAGATGGGAATCAGCGCCGTCACCATAATCACCACGCCGGTCAGCAGGGCGTAGGGCAGCCGCAGGATGCTCATACTCACGAGAAACATCAGCCCCAAGATAATCGCCTCCAGGCACTGCCCAGTGAAGAAGCTCCGGAACGTCTTGTTCACCAGCTGGAAAAAGTATACCGCCTGGTCCGCCCGCCTCTGGGGAAGCAGGGCATAGAGGAACTTTTGGCACTGTACGCACAGCTTCTCCTTGGAGGAGAGGATGTAGATGGCGAAGATAAATCCCACCGTGAAATTGAAGACCGCGCTGACTGCGGTGCTCACCACGCTGAACGCGGAGCCGAAGAAAGAAGGAAGCCAGCCCTGGGCCACGCCCATCAGCTTCTCCGTCAGGGCCTTCGTGTCCGTCCATGTCTCCGGTATGACATCCTGCACCACCACCCAGTCGATATTCTGCTCCCGGATCCACACGTCAAAGCGGGAGATGGCCCCCGGCACCTGGTTGATGATCTTCTGCAGCGTGTCCCCCAGCTGCGGGACGACCATGAATGTCACAAGCAGCAGGATGAGCACAAACAGGATCAGCGTCAGGATCATGCTCAGCGGCCGCCGGAGCTTGCGAAGCCCAGGGCGGGCATCCATCCCTGCCAGCAGCCTCCTCTCCAGGAAGCTCATCGGGATATTCAGGATAAAGGCCAGGCCTCCGCCCATCAGGAACGGCCCCAAGATGCCCAGGATAAACAAAAAAATATTTTTGAAGTCCTGGATGTGGTACAGCGCAAAAAACAAGACCAAGCCGTAGGTCAACAAAATCAGATTTTTTTTCATCGGTCTCCAATCCATACTCTTCTTTCCCTCTCCTTCTGCCATCCATTCTACCACAATTGCAGGGGCGTGCAAACAGAGCGGCAGCCCCTATAAAAAAATGCCAGGGTCTGGAAACTTTGATTCCCGCCCTGACATTTCTCTCTTATTTTGCGTAGTCCGTCACCCGGCTCTCGCGGATGACATTTACCTTTATCTGTCCAGGATATTCCAACTCAGATTCGATCTGTTTTGCAATATCTCGTGCTAACAATACCATATCTGCGTCACTGACCTGTTCTGGAACTACCATAATGCGAATCTCTCTACCTGCCTGGATAGCAAAAGATTTCTCGACGCCCTTGAAGGCGTTCGTAATATCTTCTAATTGTTTCAGTCTGTTGGTGTATGTTTCCAATGTCTCCCTTCTCGCTCCCGGGCGCGCCGCAGAGATGGTATCTGCAGCCTGCACGATGCATGCGATCAAGGATTCGGGTTCCACGTCGCCATGGTGGGCCTCCACCGCGTTGATAACGACCTTCGACTCTTTGTACTTCCTGCAAAGATCTGCACCGATCTGGATGTGGGATCCCTCCACATCGTGGTCGATGGATTTGCCGATATCATGCAGCAGGCCGGCGCGCTTAGCTGTGCGCACATCCAGGCCGATCTCTCCCGCCAAAAGGCCGGACAGATGAGCCACTTCTATGGAATGCTTCAGCGCGTTCTGCCCATAGCTCGTTCGGAACTTCATTCTGCCGAGTAATCTAACAAGCTCCGGATGAATGCCGTGCACACCCACTTCCAAGGTGGCGGCCTCTCCTTCTTCACGAATCATAGTTTCCACTTCTTTTTGGGCTTTCTCCACCATCTCCTCAATCCTAGCCGGATGGATGCGCCCGTCCACAATGAGCTTCTCCAGTGCAATCCTGGCGACCTCCCTGCGGATCGGGTCAAAGCCCGACAAAATGACGGCCTCCGGCGTGTCGTCGATAATCAAGTCTACGCCGGTCAGCGTCTCCAGGGTTCGGATGTTCCGGCCCTCCCGGCCGATAATCCTGCCTTTCATTTCATCGTTTGGAAGTTGTACTACAGAAATCGTCGTCTCGGCCACATGGTCGGCCGCGCATTTCTGTATCGCGGTAACTACATACTCTTTCGCTTTCTTGTTAGCCTCTTCTTTTGCCCTGCTCTCTAATTCCTTAATTAACTTAGCAGTGTCATACTTGACTTCATCTTCAACTGTCTTCAAAAGATATTCTTTTGCCTGGTCGGAGGTAAGACCAGAGATTCTCTCGAGTTCCTGTACACTTTGGTCGTGAAGCTTCTCAATCTCAGCCTTCTTGCGCTTGAGATCTTCTTCCTTTGCTGTATAGCTGGCCTCGCGCTTCTCGATGGCGTCGAGCTTCTTGTCCAGGGATTCCTCCTTGGAAAGCACTCTCCGCTCCATCCGCTGCACTTCCGCCCGCCGCTCTTTGGTTTCTTTTTCGAGTTCATTCCTGGTGCGGATGGACTCTTCCTTTACTTCCAGGAGCGCCTCACGCTTCTTCGCCTCGGCGGTCTTCACTGCCTCGTCGATGATTTCCCTCGCCTTCTCCTCGGCATTGCCGACCTTGGCCTCCGCAACCTTCCTGCGGTAGGAAACTGTCGCCGCGTAAGTAACCGGAACTGCAATCACCAGCGTAACCAATACAGCAATGATTGCTTCTACTGGCACAGGAGCACCTCCTCCTTATTAAATTTTCATTGTACACATCTGAATACAACAGTTAAATTTTATACTTTTTTTACTGTTATGTCAAGCAATCCTTAACTTCTCTTACGAAATTTTGTAGCAATATTTACAATTTCTTCCCTGTGTCCTGGGAAGAGCCCTGCACAGCGGCCGCTCTCCCTATTCCCACCCGGAGAGCTCCATGGCCCTCCTCACGTCCTCTGGGCAAAATCCCCGGCGCAGAAGGAAGGCATACACGCGCCTCTTCTCCCGGCTGTCCGCCGTGCCGGCGTCGTAGCCCTTCTTCTCCAGCAGGCCGCGGATGGCCTCCGCCTCATCCAGGCCGCTGGCTGCCTCCGCCGCCTCCTGGGCTGTCCGCCGGTCAATCCCCCGCTGTACCAGCTCCTGGGCAAGGCGCCGCCTGCCGCAGTCCGCCCTGCGGCTGTCCGCGTAATGCCGGGCATACCTCTCGTCGTCCTGGTACCGCCTCTCCTGCACATAGGCGAGGGCCCGGCAGATGATCTCCTCCGGGTAGCCTCCCGCCTCCAGCTTCCTGCGCAGCTGAAGCTCCGTGCGGTCCATGGACTCCAAGAGATGGATGAGACGTCTCTTCGCCCTCCCCAGGAGCACCTCGTCCAGTATCTCCCGGTAAACCGTCTCCGGCAGCTCCGCCCCTTCTGCAATCCCATAGCGGGACAGCTCGCCCCTGTACAGGACAAAGGCGAGCCGTCCATCCAGATAGACTCTCCTGCGAGTCTTCGTGATCTCCTCCACTGCTGTCACCGTCATGGCAATCTCCCCGGCAGGGCCTTAGGCCTCTGCGCCCGGCTCAGGCGCGGACGCCCCCTGGGCCTGCTCCTCCTGGCCCTCAGCCAAGCCGTAGTGTGCCCGGACCTTCTGGTCTACCTCCTCCATCAGGGCCGGGTTCTCCCGCAGGTACTGCTTCGCGTTCTCCCGCCCCTGGCCGATCTTCGCCCCGTTGTAGGCGTACCATGCCCCGCTCTTATTGATAATGTTCAGGCCGGCCGCCAAATCCAGCACATCCCCCTCCCTGGAGATGCCCCTGCCGAACATGATATCGAACTCTGCCTCCTTAAAAGGAGGCGCCACCTTATTCTTCACAACCTTAATCCTCGTGCGGTTGCCCACCATCTCGCCGCCCTGCTTGAGCGTCTCGATCCTGCGCACGTCCAGCCGCACGGAGGAGTAGAACTTCAGCGCCCGGCCCCCAGTGGTGGTCTCCGGGTTCCCGAACATCACGCCCACCTTCTCACG
>CALWMI010000030.1 GCA_944381745.1 uncultured Lachnospiraceae bacterium
GGTATTCTCGTATTCGTTGTACGGCTCCACCGTATCCTTCAGCCCGCCGGTCTCCCGCACAATCGGCAGCGTGCCGTACCGCAGGCTCATCAGCTGGCTCAGGCCGCAGGGCTCGAACAGCGACGGCATCAGGAAGGCGTCGCAGGAGCCGTAGATCTTGTGGGAGAGCGCCTCGGAATAGAAAATGTTCGCCGACACCTTGTGATTGTATTTCCAGTCGAAATGCCGGAACATATTCTCGTACTTCTCCTCGCCGGTGCCCAGCACCACCAGCTGCACCGCATCCTGGCAGAGCTCATCCATCACGTATGCGATCAGGTCGAAGCCCTTCTGGTCGGTGAGCCTGGAGACAATGCCGATCATCATGACCTTCTTGTCTTCCTCCAGGCCCAGCTCTCTCTGCAGCGCCAGCTTATTCTTGTATTTCTCTCTCCTCCACGTCCCAATATCGTAATGCCTCTCCAGATACTGGTCCGTCTTCGGATTATATTCCTCGTAGTCAATGCCGTTGACAATCCCCCGCAGGGAATTCGACCGGGCGCACATCAGGCCGTCCAGCTTCTCCCCGTAGAACGGCGTCTTGATCTCCTCCGCGTACGTCTTGCTCACCGTCGTGATCGCGTCCGCGTAGACAATCCCTCCCTTGAGGTAGTTGGCGTCCCCGTACGCCTCCAGCTTATCCGGCGTAAAATAGTAGGCGGGGAGCCCTGTGATGTCCTTCACCGTCTTCATATCCCACACACCCTGGAATTTCAGGTTGTGGATTGTGATGACGGACTTCATGTTGGCGAAGAACTCTCCGTCATGGAAACGGTCCTTCAGGAACACCGGCACCAGGCCGGTCTGCCAGTCATGGCAGTGGACGATATCCGGCTGGAAACCGATCACCGGCAGCGCCGAGAGGGCAGCCTTGGAGAAAAACGCGAACTTCTCGATATCCTCGTATATATTCCCGTACGGCTTAGGCCCGGCAAAATAGTACTCATTGTCGATAAAGTAGAACTGTATCCCGTCGTACTCCATCTCCAGGATGCCCACATACTGGCTCCTCCAGGACAGATCCATATAAAAATGGCCGAGATACTTCATCTGGTTCTTCCATTCATCCTTCATGCACATATATTTCGGAATGATGACCCGCACGTCATACTCCTCTTTGTCGAAGCACTTCGGCAGGGAACCCACCACGTCCGCCAGTCCACCTGTCTTAATGAACGGAACTGCCTCTGATGCCACAAACAACACTCTTTTCATCTGCACACCCTCCCTGGTTGGTATGTAATTACTGTGTATATTATACCAAAGATGTGCACATAAGGAAAGAGTTATCTCGCAATTTTACCAAGAAGCGCGAATTTTTAAATTCATTTTGCGGCTTTCTCTCTCTATTCTCCTCTCCCGCCCACGGTCAGGGACGGTTTTTGTACTCCAGGCGGATCCGGTCCGCAATCAGGGCGATAAATTCTGAGTTGGTGGGCTTTCCCTTCCCGTTGCTCACGGTATATCCGAACAGCTCGTCGATCGTGTCCATCTTCCCCCGGCTCCACGCCACCTCGATGGCATGGCGGATCGCCCGCTCCACCCGGCTGGGCGTCGTCTGGTGCATCTTGGCGATGGTGGGGTAGAGGATCTTCGTGATGGAGTTGAGCATGTCCATGTCCTTCACGGACATCAGGATCGCGTCCCTCAGATACTGGTACCCCTTGATGTGCGCCGGCACGCCGATCTCATGGATCATATCTGTGATGTCCGTCTCCAGGTTGTAGTCCAGGTAATCCGACTTGCTGCCGTACCCGCTCCCCCGCTCCGCTGCGCTCTTCTTTTTCACCCCTTTTTTCATCTGCTTGATCCTGTTCAGGATCATCTCGTTGTCAAAGGGCTTCATAATGTAATAGTCCGCCCCCATGGCGAAGGCGTTCTCCGTAATTTTCTCCTGTCCGATGGCGGTTATGACGATAAAGGACGGATGCTTATCCAGCTCGCTGTCATGGTTCACCTTGTCCATCACGCTCAGGCCGTCCAGCTTGGGCATAATGATATCCAAGAGGACCACGTCCGGCCGCTTCGCCTTGATCATTTTGTAGGCGTCCTCTCCGTTGCTGGCCTTTCCCACCACCTCCAGCTCCTCATCCTGGCTGATAATTTCGTCAAGCAGTTCTATCATTCTCTCATTGTCATCGGCAATCGCTATATTCACTTTCTCCATAACAAGACTCCCTTCCTCGTCATTTTCATTTCCCGTGGTACAATTCGCGAACAAGAACCATTTTTTATTATAAATAGTCAGCCATCCCAGGGCAATCCAAAGTAGTCAAGTTCTTTCGACATCCTCCGCCGCAAATGGGGCGGGAATTTGTCTCCCCCCGTCAAAGGGGAGCAGGTTTTTGTCCCTTTCTGCGGCCGCATCCCGCCAGCCGGGCCTCCCTGCCCTCTCCTGCCGCCACGGCAGAGGTGCGGCCCGCCGGGGCAGCTGGCGCCGGCATTGCCTTTCGCGCAGGATACCCGCGAAAAAAAGGATGCCCCTCCCATGGGTTCCGCAACCCACCGCTGAGGGACATCCCCTGCATCTTTCCCTATATGATGATGCACACCATGCCGCCGCTGCTGTCATTGACAATCTTACGCATCGTCTCCTGCAGCTTCTCCTGGCTCTCCTCCCCGATCTGCACCAGCTTGCTGCGGATCCCGTCCTCCACCAGCTGCTCCACCGATTTCCCGAAAATATTCGTGTCCCAGATGCCCTCCTCGCTCTTCTGGTTCTCCTGGATGTAGGCGATGAGATCCTTGGCCTGCTGCTCGCTCCCCACGATGGGGGCGATCTCCGTCTCGATGTTGGCGCGGATCATGTGGATGGAGGGCGCCTCCGAGTGGATCTTGACGCCGAATTTGCTCCCCTGCTTGATCACCACCGGCTCATCCAGCTTGATCTCGTCCCGGGTGGGCGTCACCACCCCGTAGCCCTTCATCCGCACCGATGCCAGGGCTCCCAGCACCTGTTCGTACTCCTGTTTCATCCTGGACATCTCCCGGATCGCCGCGATCATCTGGTATTCTCCCTCGATGGCCGTCCCGGTCAGCTCGCTCAGCGTCTGATAGTAGTAGGCCGGGTCATAGTCCACCCGCACCCGCACGCTGCCGTCAGACATCTCGATGGCATCCGTCTGCAGGCTGCGGATGTAGTCTCCTGAGATCTCTGGCTGGAGCCTGCGCACATCCTTCACTTTCTGGATACCCTCCATATATCTGCGCACATTTTCCAGCAGGTTCTCCTTGATGGGATGGTTCATATCCAGCATTTCCACCCACTTGGGTATGTAGAATTCCACCTGCCGCACCGGGAATTCGTAGAGAACCTTCTGGAGCAGGCGGAAAATATCCTCCCGGTGCATCTGCTCGCAGTTCATGCACACTGCGCTCACGCCGTATTTTTCCTCCAGCCGCTGGGTGAGCTGCTGCGCCTCCTCGCTGAAAGGCCGCTCTGAATTCACCAGGAGAAGGAAGGGCTTCCCCAGCTTCTTCAGCTCCGCCACCGTCTTCTCCTCCGCCGGCACATAGGCCTCCCGCCCCAGCTCCCCGAAGGAGCCGTCGGTGGTCACCACCAGGCCGATGGTGGAGTGGTCGGTGATCACCTTCTGCGTCCCGATCTCCGCCGCCTGGGTGAAGGGGATCATCTGGTCAAACCACGGCGTCTTCACCATCCGCTCCCCGTTTTCCTCAATGTGTCCGGCCGCCCCCTCCACCATGAAGCCCACGCAGTCTATGAGGCGCACCTTCACGTCCACGCCGTCCTCCAGGGCGATGGGAGCCGCCTCCTTGGGTACGAACTTGGGCTCTGTGGTCATGACCGTCCTGCCCGCCGCGCTCTGGGGCAGCTCATCCCGCGTGCGCATCCGCACATTCTCATCCTGTATCCCCGGCAAGACCAAGAGATCCATGAAGCGCTTGATGAACGTGGACTTTCCCGTGCGCACAGGGCCGACCACGCCTATGTAAATCTCTCCGTCCGTGCGGGCTTTGATATCTCTATATACATTGAACGTATCCATGAAAATACCCCCTTGCTTATACTGGTAAAGTATATGCAAGGGGGTTCTCCCTCATTCCTGCAATGTAAGCTCCATCTCGGTGTAGCCGTCGCCGTAATCCAGATAATATTCCACGAGGATAGCGTCCACGCCGTCCCGCACAGCCACCAGGCTCTCCACGTCCGCCGTGCGCCCAGCAGGGATCACCGGTTCATTGCTGTAATAGAACGTATTCTTGGCACGATCCTCCTCCGGCTCCATCACATCCCCGTAAGTGTCCGTCAGGGAGCTGTAGTAGAAATACATCCCGCTGGTATCTCCCTGGTAAATGCTCTGATTGTCCACCGCATAGATGATCCGGTACAGGGAGTAGCCCTCCGGCGCCTCAATCCCCTTGTAGGGCGCAGAAAGCTTCTCGCTTCTCACATCCGTGAGCACCAGCAGCGGATCCTGGCTGTATGACATATCGTCCCGGGCGCTCATCACTGCCCCCACAGTTCCCAGCGCAAAGAAAGCCACCAGTACAATCCCTACGCCCATCAGCAGCTTCCTCAGCATTTAAATTCCCCCTTCCGGTATTTCCAGATCAATCTCAAAGATGCCCTCCAGCTTCTCATCTTCATATCGCCCGCTGCGCTCCTCCACACAGACGCGCACGTCCTGTGCGTCCAGCTCCAGGAAGAAGACAAACACTCCTTCCGCCGCCTCCTCATAATTCCAATCATAGCTGTCCATCAAGTGAACGCCGTAATAGTCCTCATAGACCTCAAAATCATACTCGGAAATGGCATTCTTATAGATGCGGCGTCCTCCGGATTCATAGGCCAGATAGGGCGCGTCCATATAGGCGCCGCTGTCATATTCCGGCGTCTCCACTGCAAAGCTCACGGCAATGCACCGCTCCCCCGCTGGGAATTCCGGACGCATATCCGCCTCCTCCAGCACCTGCACGCCAGTCACCGTCACCTCATGGCTGCCGATCTCCACCGTCTCCCCGGCCTCCGCCTCCACAACGGCAAATTCCTGAAGGGCGGCGTTCTCCTCCTGCTTCATACCGTAGAACATCTCCGCCCCGAACACCGCCAAGATACACAGAAAGCAGATGACAATGCAGATCAGGAAAAACAGGCAGCCCGTCTTCCTACGCGGCTTCTTCTTCTCCTGCGAGGCGCTTTCCTCCCAGCTGCTGGAAGAATCCCTGCCCCCCTGGCTGTCAGAGGAGGCGCTTTCCCCGGCCTTCCACGAGAAGTCTTTGCTGTCCCCGCTCCCGGCAAAGGTGCTTCCCTCCCAGCTGCTGCGGGAAGCTGCGCCCTGCTCCTCTGCTCCCCCGAAAGAGCTTTGGAAAGGATCCCTGCCATCCCTCAGGAACAGATCCTGCTGCGCCTGCTCCTCCTCGTCCTCCCGGTTGTAGCTTCCGCACTTGGGGCAGATCCCGTAATATTTCTCGTAGTCAAAATTTTTCCCGCATTTCCTGCACTTCATCGGCTTCTCCCCCTTAATCCCAGTCCACGCTTCCTGCTTCCAGCTTCTTGTCCCGCAGCATCAGATCCTTCACCGCCTCCGACGGGCTCTTCCCCTCGAACAGGATGCAGTTGACCTGCTGGATAATGGGCATCTCCACGCCGCAGCCCTTGGCCAGAGCCAGCGCCGCCTTGGCAGAGTAGACCCCCTCCACCACCATGTGGACCTCTTTCATCGCCTCCTCCATAGAATAGCCTTTCCCCAGGAGGATTCCCGCCCTCCGGTTGCGGCTGTGCATGGAGGCGCAGGTCACGATCAGGTCGCCGATGCCGGACAGGCCGTAGAACGTCTCCCACCGTCCTCCCAAAGCCACGCCCAGCCGGGAGATCTCCGCGATTCCCCGGGTGATCAGCGCCGCCTTCGTATTGTCCCCGTATCCCAGGCCGTCGGCGATTCCTGCTGCCAGGGCCACCACATTTTTCAGCGCCCCGCCCAGCTCGATGCCCAGCATATCCGGGCTTGTGTAGACGCGGAACACCGGGCTCATGAACAGGTTCTGGACAAACTCCGCAATCGCCCGGTTCTTAGCCCCCACGACGCAGGTGGTGGGAAGGCCGCGCCCCACCTCCTCCGCATGGCTCGGCCCGGAGAGGGCGGTGACAATCACCTCCGGCAGCTCCTCCCCAATCACATCCGTAAGGATCTTGAGGCTCTCCTCCTCGATCCCCTTGGCCACGCACACCACGATCTGCCCCTTCGTCACAAAGGGCGCCATCTCCTTTGCCGTGCTGCGCACATAGATCGACGGGACGGCCAGCACGAGCACCTCGTTGCCGCAGACCGCCTCCTTGAGCTCCCCGGTCACCCGGATATCCTCCGGAAGTCTCACCCCCGGCAGCTTATCCTTCTGTTCCCTGGACACGGACAGCTCCTCCACCTCCTGCGGGAGGGCCGACCACACCGTCAGCCTATGCCCGTTGCCGTGGAGCAGGACAGCCAGCGCCATTCCCCAGCTCCCCGCGCCGATGATGCTGATATTTGCCATTTTGCCTCGCCTCCTCTTTCTCGTCAGTTCCCCTGCCTCTTCTTAAACAGATACGTCCGGTTCTCTGTCCCCGACACCAGCCGCCGGATATTGGCCCGGTGCTGCCAGACTGCCAGCAGCGTCAGCGCCCCTGTGAGCACGTAGAGCTCCATCAGCTGGGGCTGCGCCATACCGAAAGCCCCCTTCTGCCCGTAGAAGACAATCTGGACAAAAAAGCTCGCGTACAGGAGCAGGGAGCCCAGGGATACATAGTTTGTGATGCTGAACGCCAGGATAAACACGAACAGGCATACGAGGAAAATCCGCATATCCCCGAAGGCCAGCATCATCCCGCCCGAGGCCGCAATCCCCTTGCCCCCCTTGAACCCGAGATAGAAGGGGAAATTGTGCCCCAGCACCACGCCTGCCCCTGTATACACCGCGAGAAGAGGCCGGATATCCCCGTAATCCCCGCTGAACAGCAGGCGCGTCAGCCCGATGGCCAGGATGCACTTCAGCGCATCCCCGATGAAGGTGACGGCCCCGGCTTTCTTCCCCAGCACCCGCAGGGCGTTGGTGGTCCCGGCATTCCCGCTCCCCTGGGTGCGGATATCGATGCCGTGCATCCGCCCATACAGATAAGAAGTCTGAAACAGACCGAACAGATATCCCACTGCAATACAGGCCAACCGAACCATCACTGCTCCTTCTCCTTTCTCTCCCGGATAATAAATTTCAGCGGCGTGCCGCGAAAGCCGAAAGCCTCCCGTATCTTATTCTCCAGGTACCGCACATAGGAGAAGTGCATCAGCTCCCTGTCATTCACAAAGATGACAAAGGTGGGCGGCTTCACCGACACCTGGGTAATGTAGAACAGCTTCAGCCTCCGTCCCCTGTCAGACGGCGGCTGCTGCAGGGCCACGGCCTCAGACATAATCTCGTTGAGCACGCCGGTGGCCACCCGCATCGTACAGTTCTCAATGACCGCGTCCACCGTCTCGAACAGCTTCCCCATGCGCTGTCCCGTCTTGGCAGACAGGAACAGGTACTCTGCGTAGGGCATGAAGGAGAGGATCTCCTTCAGCCGGTTGGTATATTGGTACACCGTCTTGTCGTTCTTCTCGATGGCGTCCCACTTGTTCACCGCCACAATGACGCCCTTGCCCCTCTCGTGGGCGATGCCGGCAATCTTGGCGTCCTGCTCCGTCACGCCCTCCTCGGCGTCGATCACCACCACCACCACGTCGGCCCGCTCCACCGCCGTCACCGTGCGGATAATGCTGTAGCGCTCCAGCTCCTCCTTGATCTTGCTCTTGCGCCGCAGGCCAGCCGTGTCGATAAACACGTACTCCTTTCCATTGGCCCTTATGTTCGTGTCGATGGCGTCCCTGGTCGTCCCCGCAATCTCCGATACAATCACCCGGTTCTGCCCGGTCAGCCGGTTAATGATGGAGGACTTGCCCACATTCGGCTTGCCCACAATGGCGATCCTGGGACGCTCGTCCTCCTCTTCCCCGGCGCTCCCCTCGGGGAAATGCTTGACCACTTCGTCCAGAAGCTCGCCGATCCCCAGCCTGGAGGCTGCGGACACCGCCACCGGATCCCCGATTCCCAGGTTGTAGAACTCATACACGTCCGGCAGGAACTTCTGGAAACTGTCCGCCTTGTTGACGGCCAGGACCACCGGTTTCCTGGAACGGCGCAGCATGTCCGCCACCTTGGCATCCGCGTCCGTCACCCCCTGGCGCACGTCCGTGAGGAAGATGATCACATCCGCCGTGTCGATGGCAATCTGCGCCTGCTCCCTCATCTGGGACAGGATGATATCCTTGCTCTCCGGCTCGATACCTCCCGTGTCAATCAGCGTGAAATGGTAATTCAGCCACTCCACATCCGCATAGATCCGGTCCCGCGTCACCCCCGGGGTATCCTTCACAATCGATATATTCTCTCCTGCCAGCGCGTTGAACAGCGTGGATTTCCCCACATTCGGCCGTCCCACCACGGCTACTACCGGTTTGCTCATAATCGTTCTCCTTCTATCATTCTCCTAGGACCGCAGCGATCAAGTCCTGTCCGCCTGATTTTACAACAGTTATGCGCGTCTGTAAAGCCTCCTCTGCCTGGCTGACGGTAAAATCATCCAGGAACACCTCCTGCCCCTCCCGCAGCATCGTGTCCGGGATGAGGAGGGGACGGTTTCCCAGGCGTCCCCGCAGCTGGGCCACCAGATCCTGGCCGGTGACAAGCCCTGCCACCGTGATCTGCTCCCCGAAAAAGTCGTTGCGTATGGGGAACACCTCCGCCTTCAGCCCCGGGTACTTCTCCCCCAGCTCTCCCAGGATTTCCCGCAGGACCGGCGCGGCCAGCTGCCCGGTGGCGATGGCCACATCCCTCCTGCAGCCGCCCCCTGGCAATGCCCGGATGGCCTCCCGGCTCTCGTCTAACAGTAGGCGCACCATGCCCACCCCGTTCTCCAGCTGCAGGTAGCCGTCATAGTTGTCCGCCTCTGGGAACGGCTCCTCCGCCAGGAAATACCACTCGTCCCCCCCGTGCACAAAGTGCAGGCCGTACGCCTCGTACGCCCTCTCCTGCCAGCGCCGGATTGTTGCAAGCACCCGGCGCGCCTCCTCCTTCGTGAAGGGTGTGAGGGGACAGAGCCCCTCCCGGTAGCGGGTCAATCCCACCGGCACCACGGATACGCTCCTCAGGCAGGGCAGATACCGGAAGAGATCCGACAGGCTCCTCTCCAGCTCCTCCCCGTCGTTGACGCCCCGGCAGAGCACAATCTGTCCGTTCATCTCGATCCCTGCCTCGTACAGCTGATCCACTTTCTTCAGCGCTTCCCCCGCGAACCGGTTGTGCAGCATCCGGCAGCGCAGCTCCGGGTTCGTCGTCTGGAAGGAGATGTTGATGGGGGAGAGGCGGTAGCGGATAATCCGCTCCACGTCATGGCTGTCCATGTTGGTCAGCGTCACATAATTTCCCTGGAGGAAGGACAGCCTGGAATCGTCGTCTTTAAAATAGAGGGTCTTGCGCATCCCCGGCGGCATCTGGTCGATAAAGCAGAAAATGCACTGGTTCCTGCAGGAGCGGTACTCGTCCATCAGCCCGTTGGCGAAGACGAGCCCCAGATCTTCCTCGAACTCCTTCTCGATCTCCAGCTCCCACTCTTCCCCGTCCGCCTTGCGCACAAGCAGCTCCAGGTATTCCTCATTGCCCAGATACTGGTAGTCCAGCACATCCTCCACTGGGCTTCCGTTCATGGACAGCAGCACGTCCCCAGGCTCCAGGCCCATCTCCTCCGCAATGCTCCCCGGAAGCACCTGGCAGATCTCATGCCCTCTCTCCTTTGGCCTATTTCCCATCACACCATCCCTCCCTATCATCCAGGCGCAGGA
>CALWMI010000031.1 GCA_944381745.1 uncultured Lachnospiraceae bacterium
TCATTCTCTGGTTTCTCATAGCGAGCATCACACCTTGAAAGAATTTTATTAAGCATCATAACATCATTCCCCCATTCTCTTTAAGTAATAATCACATGGAATATCTCTATTTCACACATTTAATTTCTATTTACACAATCAATACTTTCTCGCCACTATTGAAATATCCAAACCACGCACACAACCCTACTGAAAAAACATCTAAATCGCTAACTCACTCGGTCTACATCCAAATCGACTACTCAACCCTCTGTAAATTTCAGTAGATATGTTCTGTCATAGGCTATTTCGCAGTCAGTTCCGGTCTTCTGCTCTGACGGCAAGATGCTCGAAAACACCCAGAAATCAAACACTTTTCATGAGTCAATCCTTCACGCGTGACATCAATACTACCGTCTCAACATGCACCGTCTGCCCGAACATATCCACCGGCTGCACCTCTCTCACCTCATACCCGCCTGCGCACAGATACTTCAAGTCCCGGGCCAGTGTCGCCGGGTCGCAGCTCACATACACCACCCGCTCCGGCGCCATCTCTATAATCGTGTCCAGCAGGCTCTGGGCACAGCCCTTTCGGGGCGGATCCACCACAATCACATCGGCGCGGGCTTCGCCCGCTCCTCCGTCTGCCGCCGCTTGGCCTGCGCCTGCATTCCTGCCAGCGTCCATTCCTTCCCTGTGCTTTCCCTGCGCACAGTAGGACGGCAGCACCTCCTCCGCCTTTCCCACGAAGAACTCCGCATTGGAGATGCCGTTCATCGCAGCGTTCTTCTTCGCATTCTCAATGGCCTGGGGAACAATCTCCACCCCATACACCTTTCGGGCCTTTTTCGCCAGGAAGAGAGAGATTGTCCCGATACCACAGTACAGATCCCAGACCGTCTCGCCGCCGGTAAGGCCGGCATAAGAAAGGGCTGTCTCGTAAAGCTTCCTCGTCTGCGCCGGGTTTACCTGATAGAAAGACAGAGGGGAGATTTGATAGGAGATATCTCCGATAGAATCTGTGATAAAATCCTGGCCCCAGAGCGTCAGCAGCTCCTCTCCCAGAATTACATTGGTGTGCCCCTCGTTCACGTTCAGCGTAATGCTGGTCATGCCGGGAATTTCCTGCAGGCGCTCGCAGAGCGCCTCCGCCCCGGGAAACTCCCTGCCGTTCACCACCAGGCAGACCATCCACTGGCCTGTGGCAAATCCCTTCCGCAGCAGGACATGGCGCACCAGACCGCTGCCGTCCCTCTCATCATAGGGCGGAATCTCATACTCCTCCATATGCCGCAGAATCCGGGAAAGAATTTCCTGATTTCCCTCGTCTCCCAACAGACAGTCGCCGCAGGGGATGATGCTGTGAGTCCGCCCTGCATAGAATCCTGCAGTCAGCTTTCCCTCCCGATCCCTGCCGATGGGGAATTGCGCCTTATTGCGGTACCGGTAGGGATGCTCCATGCCAAGGATCGGATGCACCTTTACCTGCTCCAGGCCGCCGATACGGCGCAGGGCATTTTCCACCTTGCGTTGCTTGTAAGCCAGCTGCTGCCTGTAATCCAGCATCTGCAGCTGGCAGCCGCCGCAGGGCCTGGCCACCGGGCAGGGTGGCTCCACCCGGTAGGGAGAGGGCTGCAGCACCCGCTCCAGCCTGGCGTAGGCATAATGCTTTTTTGCCTTCATAATTTTGGCTTCTACCCGGTCCCCGATCACTGCATCCTTGATGAACAGCGCCATGCCGTCCGCACGGCCAATCCCCTCCCCATCATTTCCCATGTCCTCGATCACAGTCTGCACAACCATATTTTTTTTCAAATTCTCCATGAACTTCTCTCCCTGCTTATTATCCTGCCGTCCAATTTCGCCGCGCCGATGCGCCGCCTTCTGTCTCACCTTCCCGCAGAAACCGCACCGCCGCCTTCTGCCTCACCTTCCCGCAGAAACCGATCCGCCGCCTTCTGCCTCACCTTCCCGCAGAAACCGATGCGCCGCCTTCTGCCCCTCTCCCGCAAAAAAGGGCATTCCCCGGAAAATTTCCAAAGGCTCCCCTCCCTGGGAGACGCCCCTTCTCTTCACCGAAAATGCCCTGCCTTTTCTGCCAGCCTGTCTTCCGCCGGCTGCCTGTTCCGTCCCGCATCTGTCCGCCGGATATCCTTTTTCCTCTGGCCTCCTGGCCGCCTCTTCCGTCCCGCAGCCATCCGCCGGATATCCTTTTTCCTTTGGCCGCCGGCTGCCTCTTCCTCCAGCCTCCAGCGTCCCCTTCCTCTCGCCGCAGATTTGCCGCCTTACATGCTTGTCCGCCGGATATTCGTCTCCAGCAGGCGGTTGTAGCCCAGCCACTCCTTATTCTCCCCTGCTGCGCGGAGAGCCTCCGTCATCGTCTCCATCTTCGCGTCTGTGTTGTCCGCAAAATTCAGCGCCAGCGCCTCCGCCAGAGCTGGCTTCTTGGGGGAACCATACTCCAGCTCCCCGTGGTGCGCCAGAATACAGTGCTTCAGCTCATTCCCCAGCTTTGCCGGGAATCCGGGCATCTGCCGGATCCGCGCACCCACCATCTCCGCACCGATCATAATGTGGCCCAGCAGCTGCCCCGCATCCGTGTAGTCGTTTTCCGGAAAAGGCGACAGCTCCTCTGTCTTGCCGATATCGTGGAACATAGCCGCCGTCAGCAGCAGATCCCGGTTGAGGATCGGATAGGCGCCTGCCATATAGTCGCACAGCTTGGTCACGCTCAGCGTATGCTCCAAAAGCCCTCCCACGAAGCCGTGGTGCACGCTCTTCGCCGCCGACTGGGACTGAAAGCGCTGGGCAAAGGCCTTATCCCTGACAAAAAAGCTCTCCAGCAGCTGTCTCAGCCACTCGTTCTGGATGCTGGACACATACCGGAGCAGCTCCTGATACATCTCCCCAATATCCTTCGCGCTCATCGGCAGGTAGTCCCCCGGCTGGTACTCGCCCTCCTGGGCCCTGCGCGCCCGCTTAATATTCAGCTGGGGCATTCCCTGGAAGCTGGTCACATCCCCCATGATATCCACATAGTCCAGGGCTCCGAAATCCTCGATGCCCTGGGAATTGGGATCCCAGATCTTGGCGTCGATCACCCCCGTCTTATCCTGCAAATTCAAATGAATATACGGCTTTCCGTTTTTTGTCAGGGAGGGCTGGTAAAATTTACACAGGTAGACGCCAGCCACGCGCTCCCCTTCCCGCATACTCTCGATAAATTTCATAACTCTTCTGCTCCTCTTCTCTCTTTCTTCCTCTATCCGCCGCTATCCGCCGCAGCGCGACCCATGCCGCGCCCTACAGCTTGCCCAGCGTCACCACGTATTTCATCTCCACATACCCGTCCTTGCCCAGGCGCATCAGCTGCACATTCAGCGCCTGCTCCGGCTCGAACTCCAGCATGATGTTCTGGATCGCCTTCATATTCACGATCGGCTCGTTGTTGATCGCCGTGATCACATCGCCGTTCTGGATGCCCGCAGCCATCGCCGGGGAATCCATCTCCACCTCCACGTAGACACCTTGCGGCATGCCAGCTGCCTCCGAGATCTCCGCCGTCACATCCATTCCCCGGATGCCCATGTAGGCAATATCCTCCCCGTTGGACAGCTTCTCGATAATCCCCTTGATATCGGAGATCGCATAAGCCATCACAGTGCTGCTGGAATCTCCCTCCCCGATATCCTGGGAGATGATGCCGATGACCTCTCCCTTCATGTTCAGCAGCACGCCTGTGCCGTTGACGCTTCCAAGGATATCCGTGGTCAGAATCTTATAGTTGGCGTCGCTCGTCCGCTTATAGTTGCTCTGGGAAGTGATATTCCCGAACACAGCGGCATTCTCATATTCCAGCGGGCTTCCGGCCGCAATGATCGGAGCGCCCTTTGTGACCAAGTTGGAATTGCCCAGCTCCACAATCTCCAGGGCATTGCGCGTCTCCTCCGACAGGCCCCGCTTCTCGATGGACAGCACAGCCAGGCCGGTGTTGCCGTCGTAGGCCTTCAGCGCCGCGTCCGCGATCGCCCCATCGGCAAAGGTCACGCTGATGCGCTCAGCATCCTCCAGGAGCTTGCGCTCTGTGAGGACAAGGAGCTCCAGCCCGTTATCTGCCACGATGGCTCCCGTCCCGTGATGCTGGTTCTCCATCAGGTTGTTGAACCAGTCCGTCTCGCTCGTCGCGCAGGTCACCGTCACCAGCCCGCGGCTGCATTCTGCAGCCAGCACGCTCATCTTATTGAACAAGGACTCATAGTCCTCCAGCTCAACGCTTACCTTCTCCTGGATGATCACCGGATCCGCCTCCGGCGCCTCATCCTGCACCTCCTCTTCGCCCGCCTCCTGCATCTCGTCATCCTGGTCGATCACGACAGGGCTGGGCTCCTCCGGGTTCACCCGCTGTTGGATATAAGGGACGGCCACCACGAACACATAGCCGGCCACCACGCCGAACACCACCGCCAAAAAAACCGTAAAGTACACCTTCTGAAGCTCCTTCCTCCAATCGAAAGAGCGCTTCTCCTTAATCTTCTCCTGGAGAAAAGAAAATTTCTTCTCCTCTTCTCCCTCTCCCTGTGTACCTTCCTTCTTCTCCTCATTATAACCGTCTGCCATACAAAACCTCCTACCCCCTGCGGCGGGAATCACCTGCCACGGGCGGCTAAATTCCGGCATTTCCTGTGCCATCGCCAACCGGCATACACACACCTGCCCCCTCACCGGAAAAATACTGGTTTTCACTGTTCTTATTATAAGGTATAATATAGGGATAGTAAATCCCTTTTTAGACAATCCCGGCGGCATGTATGTGTCCATACCTGCCGTCCCTTCGGGATTGGGGAAAGGCTGTTTTAGGAGAACGACATGAATGAGAAAGCACTGAAAACATTAGAATATACGAAAGTCATCCGCCAGCTGGAGGAGTACGCCTCCTCCGCTGGGGGCAAGGCGCTGTGCCGCGCCCTTCTCCCGATGGACTCCCTGGCAGATATCCAGGCTGCCCAGCAGGAGACTGCAGATGCATTTACCCGCTCTGTACAGAAGGGCAGCCCGTCCTTCCACGGGATCCAGGACATCCGCGCTTCCGTGAAGCGGCTGGAGATCGGGGCCTCCCTCAACGGCGCCGAGCTGCTGGCTTTCTGTTCCCTGCTGGACGCAGCGGCCCGGATCAAGGCCTACGGCCGCAGGGATACTGCCCAGGAGCTGTCCGACAGCCTGGACAGCCAGTTTTCCCTGCTGGAGCCTCTGACGCCGCTGAACGAGGAGATCCGCCGCTGCATCCTCTCCGAGGAGGAGGTCAGCGATGACGCCAGCAGCCGCCTCAAATCGATCCGGCGGCAGATGGGCGCGGTCAACGACCGCATCCACGCCCAGCTCATCTCCATGGTCAACGGCTCCGCCAGGACATATCTCCAGGACGCCGTGATCACGATGCGCAACGGGCGCTACTGCATCCCGGTCAAAGCGGAACACCGCTCCCATGTGCCCGGGATGATCCATGACCAGTCCTCCAGCGGCTCCACCCTCTTCGTGGAGCCTATGGCTGTGGTCAAGCTCAACAACGACCTGAAGGAGCTGGCCATCGCGGAACAGGAGGAGATCCAGAAGATATTGGCAGAGCTCAGCGCCCAGGCGGCCAGCCACTGCCGTGAGCTGGCGCAGGACTATGCGGTCCTCACCCAGCTGGACTTTATCTTTGCCAAGGCGGCGCTTGCCCGCAGCTATAACGGCACAGAGCCCCGCTTCAACACAGAAGGGCGCGTCAATATCCGCAAGGGTCGCCATCCCCTTCTGGACAGGCACAAGGTGGTGCCGGTGGATATCCGGCTGGGCAGCGATTTCGATCTGCTCATCGTGACCGGCCCCAACACCGGCGGCAAGACGGTCTCCCTGAAGACCGTGGGCCTCCTCACGCTCATGGGGGAGGCTGGCCTCCACATTCCCGCCCTGGACCGCAGCGAGCTCTCCCTCTTCACAGAGGTGTATGCAGACATCGGGGACGAGCAGAGCATCGAGCAGAACCTGAGCACCTTCTCCGCGCACATGACCAACACCGTGGAGATTTTAAAGCGCGCAGACGCCTCCTCCCTCGTGCTCTTCGACGAGCTGGGGGCAGGCACAGACCCCACGGAGGGGGCGGCGCTTGCCATCGCCATCCTCTCCGACCTGCGCCGTAGGGGCATCCACACCATGGCCACCACCCATTACAGCGAGCTGAAGGTGTACGCCCTCTCCACCGACCGTGTGGAGAACGCCTGCTGCGAATTCGACGTGGAGACGCTGCGCCCCACCTACCGGCTGCTCATCGGCATCCCGGGCAAGAGCAACGCCTTCGCCATCTCCTCCCGCCTGGGCCTGCCCGACGCCATCATCGAGGAGGCGAAGGGACACATCAGCGAGCAGGCCGAGAGCTTTGAGGATGTGCTCTCTGACCTGGAGGCAAGCCGCAAGATGATCGAGCGGGAGCAGACGGAGATTGCAGCCTACAAGCAGGAGATCGAATCCTTGAAGGCCAAGCTGACCCAGAAGCAGGAGCGTCTCGACCAGCAGAAGGAGCGCATCCTCCGCCAGGCCAACGAGCAAGCCCTCTCCGTCCTCCGGGAGGCCAAGGAGTACGCCGACCAGTCCATCAAGGATTTCCAGCGCTATGCCAGGGAAGGCAGCACGGCCAAGGAGATGGAGGCCAGCCGCACAAAGCTGCGGGAGCGCATGTCCGGCGTGGAGAAGAAGCTGGCCAGCCGGAATAAGCCTGCCGCGCCCCAGAAGGAGCTGAAGGCCTCAGACCTGAAGGTGGGCGATTCGGTGAAGGTGCTGAGTTTAAACCTGAAAGGCACGGTCAGCACCCTGCCCAACGCCAAGGGCGACCTGTACGTGCAGATGGGCATCCTCCGCTCCCAGGTCAATATCAAGGATCTGGTGCTCCTGGACGAGCCGGTAATCACGGCGCCCAACCTCCAGCGCACTGGCCGGGGCAAGATCAAGATGAGCAAGACGCTCACCGTCAGCCCGGAGCTGATGCTCCTTGGCATGACGGTGGACGAAGCCCTCGCCCAGTTGGACAAATATCTGGACGACGCCTATCTCGCCCATCTGGGCCAGGTGCGCATCGTACACGGCAAGGGCACCGGCGCGCTGCGCAGCGCCGTGCACAACTACCTGCGCCGCCAGAAGCATGTGAAATCCTTCCGCCTCGGCGCCTTCGGGGAGGGGGATGCAGGAGTGACCATCGTAGAGTTCAAAGACAACTAACGTTGATGCTCCAAGGGCAATCCGGTTCCCTTGTACTCCAGCGTTACACAATCCGACATTCATTTGAGGCACAGAAAGGAGCATTTGTATGGCTGCAAAACAAAAAATACTGATCGTGGATGATGACGTGAACATCGCAGAGCTCATCTCCCTTTATCTCATAAAAGAATGCTATGAGACCCAGATTGCCTACGACGGGGAGGAGGCCCTGAAGCTCTTCGACAGCTTCGCCCCCAACCTGGTCCTGCTGGATATCATGCTGCCCGGCATCGACGGCTATCAGGTGTGCCGGGAGCTGCGCACCAAGGCGTCCGTCCCCATCATCATGCTGTCCGCCAAGGGGGAGACCTTTGACAAGGTGCTCGGCCTGGAGCTGGGGGCGGACGATTACATGATCAAGCCCTTCGACACCAAGGAGCTGGTGGCCAGGGTCAAGGCAGTCCTGCGCCGGTACCAGCCAGCCAAGCCTGCCCCTGTCCCGCCCCAGTCCGGGAAATTCGTGGAGTACCCAGATCTGGTCATCAACCTGACCAACTACTCGGTCCTGTATATGGGGCACCCGGTGGATATGCCGCCGAAGGAGCTGGAACTCCTCTATTTCCTGGCCTCCTCCCCCAACCAGGTGTTCACCAGGGAGCAGCTGCTGGATCACATATGGGGCTACGAATACATCGGCGACACGCGGACAGTGGACGTGCACATCAAGCGCCTGCGGGAGAAGATCAAAGACCACAAGTACTGGAGCCTCAGCACAGTCTGGGGCATCGGCTACAAGTTTGAAGTAAAATCCGGGGAGTGATCTCTATGAAAATCACACTCTACATGAAAATACTGGCGGCCTATCTCGTCTTTGGCCTGATCAGCTTCTTCTGTATCGCCTCTGTGGGTTCCTGGCTGGCACAAAATTATGTGGTGGAGGAGACCTCCGCCAACCTGTACAAGGAGGCCAACTTCATCGCCGCCAACTATGTGCTGCTCTACCAGGAGAATGAATTTACCCTGGAGGAGGTGCAGACACACATACAGGCCATCGACGTCTACCTGGACGCCGATATCTGGGTGCTGGACCGGCAGGGGCGCATCCTCATCCGCTCCTCCCGGGACGAAATCCCAGAGACCCCCACCGTGATCGAGGATTTCGACCCGGTGGACATGGGCCCGCGCTACTATACGACCGGTACCTTCTACGGGACCTTTTCCCAGGATATGCTCTCCGTGATGGCCCCCATCTCCTCCAACCTGAAGACCTCCGGCTATGTGCTCATCCACATGCCCATGGCCAGCCTGGCGGAGACCCGCGACCAGATCCTGGATATCACCTACCTCTGTTTCCTGCTCTTCTATGCCTGCTCCTTCTTCATCCTGCTGGTGTTCCATTTCACCGTATTCCGCCCGCTGGCCCAAGTCACCCGCGCTGTGCAGGAGTATTCCACCGGGAACTTCCGCTACCTTCTCCCCGCGGACAGCAACGATGAGCTGGGACGGCTGTGTGCCTCCCTGAACTATATGGCGGCGGGTATCGGCAACGCCGAGGAGTACCAGAAGAAGTTCATCGCCAATATTTCCCACGATTTCCGCTCCCCCCTCACCTCCATCAAGGGCTATGTGGAGGCCATGCTGGACGGGACAATCCCGCCGGAAATGCAGGAGAAATACCTGAACATCGTTCTCTTCGAGACAGACCGGCTGAACAAGCTCACCAGCGGCCTGCTGACACTGAACAGCTACGACACCAAATCCATGTATCTTGAGAAGACGGACTTCGACATCAACTCTGTTATCAAGAACACGGCTGCCTCCTTCGAGGGCACCTGCACGTCCCGCCGGATCTCCATCCAGCTCCTCTTCGAGGAGCGCACCCAGTACGTGCGGGCGGACATGGGCAAAATCCAGCAGGTACTCTACAACCTGATCGACAACGCCATCAAGTTCAGCCATGCCAACTCTGAGATCTATGTGGAGACCACCAGCAAGAATGACAAGGTGTTCATCTCCGTGAAGGACAGCGGCATCGGCATTCCCAGGGAGAGCATTCCCAAGATCTGGGAGCGCTTTTACAAGACCGATCTCTCCCGGGGCAAGGACAAGAAGGGCACCGGCCTGGGCCTTGCCATCACCAAGGAGATTATCCAGGCCCATGGGGAAAACATCAACGTGATCAGCACTGAGGGCGTGGGCACGGAATTCCTCTTCACCCTCCCACTGTCCAAGAACCCTCCCTCCCCCGAGGCAGAAGGGTGAGCCCTGCCGGGCGCAGCTTCCTCCCTCCCCTGTAAAATACGAATGGCTGTGAGCAATCTCACAGCCATTCGTATTTTGTCAGCTTCCCTTCCAGCTGCAGGTGTTCAAAATTATGGTGCCGGAGCGCCTCATAGAGGACAATGGCCACAGAGTTGGCCAGGTTCAGTGAGCGGATGCCCTCCGCCATGGGGATGCGGATCGCACGCTCCTGGTTTTCCAGGAGAATCTCCTCCGGAATGCCCGCGCTCTCCTTGCCGAACATCAGGAAGCAGTCCTCCTCGTAATCCGGCTCCGTGTACAGCCGCTTCGCCTTCGTTGAAGCCATGTAGATTTTCGCCCCTGGATTTCTCTCCAGGAAGTCCTCATAGTTGATATAGGTGGTGACGTCCACATCTCTCCAGTAATCCATTCCCGATCTGTGAACGGCCTTCTCGTTCAGTTTAAAGCCCAAAGGCTCGATCAGATGGAGCCTCGTCCCTGTGGCCAGGCAGGTTCTCCCGATGTTCCCCGTGTTGGACGGGATCTCTGGCTCCAGCAGCACAACATTCAGCTTTGCCATCTTCTCTTATTTCCCCTCTTCCCGCAGTCTCTCGATAAAGGCGCGCAGCTTGGCCAGCGCCGCCTTCAAATCCTCCAGGGAATAGGCGTAGGAAATCCGGATATAGCCCTCCCCGCAGTCGCCGAAGGCCGTCCCCGGCACGACAGCCACCTTCTCCTCCTTCAGGAAGCGGGTGGCAAACTCCTCCGATGTCATGCCAAATTCCTTGATACAGGGGAAGACATAGAAGGCTCCGTAGGGCTCGAAGCATTTCAGCCCCATCTCCCGGAAAGCGTCCATCAGATAGCGCCGCCGCTGGTTGTAGGCCGTGCGCATCTGCCTCACGTCCTCGTCCCCGTTGCGCAGGGCCTCCACCGCAGCGTACTGGCTGGTGGTCGGGGCGCACATGATGGCGTACTGATGGATTTTCAGCATCTGTTCTAGGATCTCTGCCGGGGCACAGGCGTATCCCAGCCTCCAGCCTGTCATGGCGAAGGCCTTGGAAAAACCGTTGATCAGCACTGTCCGCTCCTTCATCCCCGGAAGGGAGGCGATGGACACATGGTCGCCCAGGTAGCTCAGCTCGGAATAGATCTCATCGGATATGACGAACAGATCCTTCTCCTTCACCACCTCGGCCACGGCCTCCAGATCCTCTCTCCTCATGATGGCTCCCGTGGGATTGTTCGGGAAGGGCAGGATCAGCACCTTCGTCCGCCCGGTAATCTTCTCCAGCAGTTCCTCCCGGGTCAGGCGGAACTCGTTCTCCTCCTTCAGCTCAATGAAGACCGGGACGCCGTCCGCCAGGGCCGTACAGGGCAGGTAGGATACATAGCTTGGCTGGGGGATCAGCACCTCGTCCCCCGGGTCCAGCATTGCCCGCAGCGCCACATCGATGGCCTCGCTCCCGCCCACTGTGACCATGATCTCCCGGCCTGGGTCGTACGTGCACGCCACCCGGCGCTTGAGATAGCGGGAGATCTCCTCCTTCAGCTCTTTGAGCCCTGCGTTGGACGTGTAGAAGGTACGCCCCTTCTCCAGGGAATAGATCCCCTCGTCCCTTATATGCCAGGGCGTGTCAAAATCCGGCTCGCCCACCCCCAGGGAGATGGCGTCTGGCATCTCGCTCACCACGTCAAAAAATTTCCGGATTCCCGACGGCTGTATCTTAACGATTTTCTGCGATAACGGATTCCTCACGGCGTAATTACCATCCTTTCGTCAGTCTTGATCTGCCCCATGACCGTGCCATGATCCTTGTATTTTTTCAGGATAAAATGGGTTGCCGTTCCCACCACCTGGTCAAGGGTGGAGAGCTTATCCGTCACAAACATGGATACGTCCCGCAGGCTCTTGCCCTCCAGTATCACCATCAGGTCGTAGGGACCAGAGATCAGGTAGACGGATGTGACCTCCGGATACTTGTAGATCCGCTCCGCGATCTTGTCAAACCCCTCTCCCCGCTGGGGGGTGACCCGCACCTCGATGAGCGCCGTCACCTTGTCAAGGCTCGTCTTGTCCCAATCGATCAGCGTGTGGTAGCCGCAGATGACCCGCTCCTTCTCCATCTGGGCCAGCTCGTTGGCCACCGTCGCCTCGTCAGTGCCCAGGATCACCGCCAGCTCCTTCAAATCCACCCGGCTGTTCTTCTCGATAAATGTCAAAATCTCTTCTCTCATATTCCAGCTCCTCCTTGCTCGCTCACACCACTTTATACAGTTCATCCGTCTTGGGCCGCTCCAGGTAGGAGCGCTCCTCCCCGTTCTGCACAATCCGGTCATTCCCGGCAGTGGCCCTGCCGATCACTGCCGCTGGGATTCCCCCTTTCTCCAGCTCCCTGGCCAGGTCATGCCCCCGGTCCGCCGCGATCAGCATACAGCCGCTGGAGATCAGGCCATAGGGGTTCAGGCCGAAAAATTCACAGATCTCCACCGTCTCCTGGCGGATGGGGATTGCCCTCAGGTCGATCTCCAGACCGACTCCGGAAGCCTCTGCCATCTCCCAGAGAGCCCCCAAGATGCCCCCCTCCGTCACATCGTGCATGGCGGAGGCTCCGGCCTTGGCGGCAATCCGCCCTTCCTCCACCACGGAGATCCACTGGTCGAAGGCTTTGGCGGCATCCACCATGGCCGCAGGGAAACGCGCTTTCAGGGCTTCCTCCTTCTCCTTGGCCAGGATGGCCGTGCCCTCAATCCCAATCCATTTTGTAACCACCATATCCTGGCCCGGTCTGGCTCCCCCAGTGGTCACCATCCGGCCTTCCTGCACCTTGCCCACACCGGTGACGCTGATCACAGGCTGGGTCACTGCCCGGGTGATCTCCGTATGCCCGCCGATCACCTGGATATGCAGGCGGCTGCAGATCTCCTCCACCTGGGACATAATCTCCCGGATATCCGTCTCCTCCGTCTCTGGCGGCAGCAGGGCCGTCAGCAGCACGCCGAAGGGCTCCGCCCCTGCGGAGGCCAGGTCGTTGGCCGTCACCTGGATGGCCAGCTCCCCGATATCCTTCACGGTTCCCGTGATGGGGTCTGTGGACAGGACAAAAATCTCCCCCTCTTCCAGCCGTACGGCTGCGCAGTCCTCTCCCACCCCTGCTCCCAGCAGGATCTCTGGGCGCTTCGTGTGTATCTGCTTTAGTATGGATCGCTTCAGCACCGTCTCCGGCACCTTTCCTATCTTCATTCTGTCCTTCGGCTCCTTCCTGGTCTCTTATAAGCGATTCGCCGGAGCAGCCCATCTGTCCCGGCGAATGTACCTGCGAGGGCAGCGCCGGTGCACAGGCTCCTTCTTCCTTGATACACCGGCGCTGTCCTTTTCTACAGCTGGGCTGCCTCCGCACGGCCTGCGGCCTGTGGGTGCTTCCCGCTGCCCTCTCTTCTACTGGGCTGCCTGCTGCGCCTGCAGGGCCGCCAGCTGCGCCGCGTAGGGCGCGATCGTCGCGTCGATCGTCGCGTTGTCCTGGGTGGCGATCGCGGCCTCCACCGCCGCCGTCACGTTGGGGTCTGCCCACATGGTGCCCACGCTGCAGTAGGCCGGGGAGGCGTTGTAGGTGCTGTTGTTGATCACCTCACGGCTCTCCTCCACCCCGTTCACCGTCACAATCTTCCAGAGCCTTGCCTTGTATCCAGTATGGGCGCTCTGGGTAACTACCTTGTAGCCCACCGGCTGCGCGGCGTCGGCCACATACACCAGGGCCGGCGTCGGCGCTGTCGTCTCCAGCACCTCGCTCTCATAGGTCACCTTCCGGTTCTCGGTATCCCGCGTCTCATGCCCGTAGATCGTAAAAGTGATTTTCTTATTCTCCACATAGCCCTCAATATAAATCGGGGCATCCGTGCTATTCTTGAATTTCAGATCCTTGTAAGTACCTGCGATGGCTGCGTCCATGGAGGGATCCACATATCCCACAATCATGGAGTGGTTCGCCCGCTCCACAACCTCCAGCTCCGCCTTCAGCACAGCGTTGTACAGGGTTGTGGATACCTGGCAGATGCCGCCTCCCACACTGTCCACCTCACGCCCGTTCTCGTAGGCCACGGCGGTGGCATAGCCGTTCTCCTCCGTGTAGGGCTGGGTCAGCTCATACACCGACACCGTCTCCCCCGGATAGACCACGGTGCCGTCGATCTTCTCCGCCCCGGTGGTCACATTCTTCGTCCGGTTGGCTCCCGAAGACGAGAAGCTGGTGGTAAATGTCCCCAGGACATCCTTCACCTGGGCGAAATCTTCCTCCGTCCCCCTGGGTTCCTCCACCTCGCACACCAGGTCAATGGAAATCCCCGTGCCGTCCCAGCCGCTCATTGTCTCCACGATCTTCTCCACAGAGGCATCCACATTCAGCTTGATCCCCTTCGTCCCCGGCGTGATCTCAAAGCTTCCTCCCTCCCGGGTCACGGTGGCGTCCTCCGCCTCCACATCGTAGACCGTACACTTCTCCTCCACGATGGAGCGTATCGTGTCCTCGTCCACCTGGAACTGGAGGGAGAAGACGTGAGGCTCCTGCTGCAGGTCCTTCATGATTTTATACCGCTGGACGATATTGCCCTCCTTGCCGTACTCAAAGGCTTCCTCCACCACATTGGCGTCCTCGCAGGAAAGCCCCATGTCCGAGGCGCTCACCTCAACCCAGTTGTCCTCAATATTCAGGCGGATCATCGTGTCCATCCGCCCCTTCACATAGCTGTCCACAGCCTCAATCGCCTCGGACACCATCATGCCGGACATATCCATATCCTCGATGTAGACCCCTTCGGCGATCGTGTCCTCCGCCAGCTGCGCGGCGTGGGATACGCTGGCCGGGACGGCCAGGCACAGCAAAAACGCCGCCGTCAAGATTCCTCTCTTCATAATCTCCTCCTGTCTTCCGTCAAAACGCCGCCACAACCACCGACAGCAGCATCGTCGCGATCAGGATGCCGATGACGATGCCTGTGATAATCCTGCGGCTCTTCTTATTGTACATGTTCATAGCTTCACCTTCTTAAACAAATTGCGCCCGGCTCCGGCGCACAGCCGCAGCCGTCTACCGCTGCAATATCCGTCCATACCTGGACAAAATGCCGTCGATCTTCCTGGACGCCTCATTCTTCGTCAGCTGATCCACCGCATAGTCCGCTTCTATTTTATGATATTTCAGCAAATCATTCAAGTACCGTTTTTGGGCGTTGGTGATTGGGCCCTCCCTCTTGGCCCGGTACACAAGCTCCCCCGGCAGGAAATCCTTCTCGTGCCCCTCATAGTAGCGCTCCCGCAGGCAGCTGTAGACCTCCTTGGCCGCCAGGGCATCCTCCACCGCCCGGTGGTGTGTCCCCGTATCAATGGAAAAATAGGCGCAGAGGCATTCCAGGCTCCTGCTAGGCAGCTCCTGCAGGAACTTCCTGGCAAGCTTCAGCGTGTCAATCCCCTGGTGTTCAAAAGCAAGCTTATGATTGACGGCGCCTTTTTTTAGGAAGCTGTAGTCGAACAGGATATTGTGCCCCAGAAGCACCATCCCCTCGCAGAATTCCACGGTGCGCCTCACCGCCTCCTCCTGGCTTACCGCTCCCCGCAGCATCTCGCCGGTGATCCCGGTGATCTGCGTGATCCGGTCTGGAACCGGCCCGCCCGGATCTGCAAACAGGTGGAGGGTATCTGTCACCCTGCCTTCCTCCACCCGCACCGCTCCCACCTCCAGTATCCGGTCTTCCTTGGGGCTTAAGCCTGTCGTCTCCAAATCAATCGCAATATACGTATCCATGTCCTCTCATCCTCATGTCCTGTCCCCGGTTTCCCAAAATCCAAGCTCCCAGACGGCTGCCCCGTGATGGATGGGATCCCGGTTCCGGTAGTCGAAGAGCACTGCCCAGCCCCCTGAGGGCTTCTCCCCGCAGATGCCCTGCGCATATTCCCCGGCGGGCCCCCCCGCCCATTCCCGGGCAGGCCCTGCCGCCCTTCCCAGCAGCTCCCCCATGCGCTCCTCATCGGTCACTGGGAAGCGGAAAATCTCCACATGCGCCATCCTGCCCAGCTGCCGTGCGTCAAAGCCTTCGTAGCCTGTCAGGTACCGCCGCTCCTTCTCCTCTTGGCGGAAGAATTCCCGGATTTTCTCCTTCCACGGGCTCTGGTCCATCCCCCAGACCGGCCGGCTCTTTCTGTTTTCCCGCTGCCAGAGATCCAGCAGAAGCAGCTCCCGGTAGAGCAGCGCTTTGTCCGGGAACTTCTCCTCCAGGAAATGCAGCAGGATCTCGCAGCGCCCCTGCTGGGAATGGCTCACCCCGAACAGCCCGTGCTCCTCGTAATATATCCCCAGCTCCTGGTACAGCCAGAAGGGATTGCCGTATTCCCTGGCCAGATGCCGGATGGTGTGGAGGAACTGCCCGCTGTTGTAGTACACCTCCGTCATCTCCTCCGCCTGCTTGAACCTAAGAAGCTCCCCGTAGGAGAGCCAGCGGGTATACAGCACCTCATAGGGCGGACACCCCCTCCACGCAATGCCATAGCCCTGCGCCTGGCGGTACATGGGCGAGCCCTTGAGCACCTTCAGGAAGCCAAGCTGCAGCTGGTCTGGCTCCATCTCATAGACTTCCTGGAAGGAACGGGCAAAACTTTCGTAATCCTCATAGGGCAGGCCGGCGATCAGATCCAGGTGCTGATGGACGCGTCCCAGCGCCTTCACCTGCAGCACCCTCTCCCGGAGCCTCCCCAGATCGGTCCTGCGGCAGACCGCCCGGAGAGTCTCCGGGTTGGCGGACTGCACGCCGATCTCCAGCTGGATGAGTCCCGGCCGCATCCGGGCAAAAATCTCCAGATCCTTCTCCGTCAGCAGGTCGGCCGCTATCTCAAAGTGGAAATTTGTCACCCCGTTGTCGTGGCTTTCCAGGTATTCCCAGATCTCTGCCGCCCGCTCCCGGCTGCAGTTGAAGGTCCGATCCACAAATTTCACCTGGGAAACCTTGGCCTCCAGAAAGATATCCAGCTCCCGCTTCACCAGGGCGAGGCTGCGGAACCGAAGCCTCCTCTCCACGGAGGACAGGCAGTAGCTGCAGGAGAAGGGACAGCCCCTGGAAGATTCATAGTAGAGGATCCGGTTCCCCCATTCCCCCAAATCTTCGTAGGGGAAGGGCAGGACGTCCAAATCCACTGGCTCCCGCCCTGGCGTCTCGCGGATTTCTTCGCCCTGCCGCCAGGTGAGCCCGCGGATATCCTCCAGGGATTTTTCCCCTGGAGACTGGGCCTCCCTGGCCCGATAATACCCCGCCAGCTCCCGGAACGTCTCCTCCCCCTCCCCGCGCATCACGCCCGTGAAACAGGGGTTCTCCTCCAGGAACTGCCGCGCCTCATAGGATACCTCCGGCCCACCGGCCCACAGGGCCGTATCTGGCAGCAGCTTGTGAAGCTCCTCCGCCACCTCGCGCACGCAGCGGACGTTCCACAAATAGCAGGAGAAAGCCAGGACATCCGGCTTTCTCCGGTACAGGTCGGCCAGGATATCTTCTGTCCGGTGATTGATGGTGTATTCCGCTATGGCAATTTGCCCCCGGTATTCCCTGGCGTACGCCCGCAGGCTGTACACGGCCAGATTGGAGTGGATATATTTTGCATTCACCGCCGCAAGTACAATCCTCATCCATCCTGCTCCTTCTCTCTGCGTTTTGTCAGCTCCCTGTGCAGGAAATTAATCATATCCTTCCTGGTGATAATGCCGATGAAGCAGTCCTGGTCGTCCGTCACCGGCACAAAATTCTGGTTGACCACCTTGGACATCAGATCCTCCATGCTGGCCCGGATGCTCACCGGCAGGTTCTCCCGCTTGCGCGGCACATCCCCGATGCAGATATTCTCCGCCTTGCGCATGTCAAAGGGCATATGGTCCTTGATGAACCACAGGAGGTCTCCCTCCGTGACTGTCCCCGCATAATGGCCGAACTTGTTGATCATGGGAATCGCCTGGTAGGTGTGGTATTCCATCCGCTCCAGCACCTGCCGCAGGCTGTCCGTATCCTCCACATACACGACTTCGCTCTTGGGTGTCAGAAAAAATAAAAGGTTCATAAACGGTTCCTTCGCCTTTCCCGGCGCTTCGGATTCATCAGTAGCGGTTGTCGAAGATCCGCTTGGTCTTTTTCTCGCTTCGCGGGAGGTCTCCGATGGGCACCGCCTTGGGAACGATGGTGAGCCCGATGCGCTCCTTCACGTACTTCTTCACATTGTGCTCAATACTCTTCTTCTCGTCCATGTATTCCGTCTCAAAGAACAGCGTCAGAATATCCTTGCCGTTCAGATGGTCGATCATGACCTGGTACTCGCTGCTGGGGCCCTCTACCTCCTTGAGCATATCCTCGATCTGCCCCGGATAAATATTCACGCCCTTCACCTTCACCATGTCGTCCGTCCGCCCTGTCAGCGTGTCGATGCGTGGGTATGGGCTGCCGCACGGACACTCCCCGGTCATAATCCGGGTCAGGTCGTGGGTCCGGTAACGGATCAGGGGCGCTCCCTGCTTGCGGAAGGCCGTCACCACCAGCTCGCCCACCGTCCCGTCCGGCAGGATCTGCCCTGTGGCCGGGTCGATGATCTCGAAGTACACATAGTCGTCCCAGTAGTGCATGCCGCATTCGTGCTCACAGCTCATGGCAATGCCCGGGCCGTAAATCTCCGTCAGGCCATAAATATCATACAGCTGTACGCCCAGCTCGGCGGCAATCCGGCGGCGCATCCGCTCCCCCCAGCGCTCGGAGCCGATGACGCCCTTCTTCAGGCAAATCTTCTCCCCGATCCCCCTCTTCGCAATCTCCTCCGCCAGGAGCAGGGCGTAGGAGGAGGTGGCGCACAGGACGGTGCTCTTCATATCCATCATCATTTTCAGCTGCTTATCCGTGTTGCCAGGCCCCATGGGCACCGCCATCGCCCCCAGCCTCTCGGCCCCGTTCTGGAAGCCGATGCCTGCAGTCCACAGGCCGTAGCCCGGCGTGATTTGGATGCGGTCGCTCTCGTCAATACCGGCCATCCGGTAGCAGCGCTCGAACATCAGCGCCCAGTCCTCGATATCCTGCCTGGTATAAGGGATGATGATCGGCGTCCCCGTCGTCCCGGAGGAGGAATGGATGCGCACAATCTCCTGCTCATCCACAGCCATCAGGCCCAGGGGATAGCCCTCTCTCAGCTCGTCCTTGTTCGTGAAGGGCAGCCGCTCAAAATCTTCCTGGCTCTTGATGCCCGCGATATCGATGCCTGCGAATTTCTTCTGGTAAAAGCTGCCCTCCCTGGCCGTCAGACGCAGCAGCAGCTCCTTGATCTCCCGGAATTGGGATTCTTTCATCTGCATTGGTTATCCTCCCCGCGCTTGTTATCCTTCCATATACTTTGCCCCGGCTCTTGCCGCGCGCAAATTGATCTCGTGCAGCTTCTCCGGCAGGCGCTCCCGTATGGCCTGCTCAAGCTCCTCCATCCCGATGCCCAGGACGCCCGCCGATGCCGCCGCCCCCAGCAGCGCCATGTTCAGCGCCTTATAGGAGCCAGCCTCCCGGCACGCCCTGTCCGCATCTACCACCATCGTATGTACCTGCCTTCTCAGATAGTCCAGCATGTCTGCGCCGTCGTATTTCTTCGGGGAAAAGGCATCTGTGATGGGCTTGACCGCCCGGCTGCTCACAACCACCGCTCCCCCCTCCCGCAGATAGGGAAGGTTCCGCACAGCTTCCGCCGGCTCAAAACCGATGATGAGATCCGCCTCCCCCAGCGGGACCAGGGGGGAATAGGTATCCTCCCCCACCCGCACATGGCTGACCACACAGCCCCCTCTCTGGGCCATGCCGATGGTCTCCGCCGTCCGGGCCTTCTGCCCTCTCCGCATCGCGCAGGACGCGATCAGCTTGGATGCCAGCACCGTGCCCTGTCCGCCCACGCCTGCTAATATGTAATTTCTCATCTGCCAGCCCTCCTATCTTTTGATGGCGTACGTGGGGCACACATACGTGCACAGCCCGCATCCGTAGCACAGCGCGCCGTCGATGACCACCTTCCCGTCCTGGCGGGAGATTGCCGGGCATCCCAGCTTCGTCATGCACTTGCTGCATTTGATGCATTTCTCCCCGTCGATCCGGTAGGCCGGCTTCGGCTTCGACACGGCGATGCACGGCGCCTCAAAGATCACCGCCGACACCCCCTCCTGGCTTGCCGCCTCCTTCACCGTCTCCACCGCCCGTTCAAAATCAAAGGGATCCACCTCGGCCACGTAGGAGACGCCGATGCCCTCCAGCACCTTGCGGATGCTCACCTTCCTGGACACCTCCCCCATCATGGTGACGCCGGTTCCCGGATGAGGCTGCTGCCCTGTCATGGCAGTGGTGGAATTGTCCAGCACGATCAGCGTCATCTTTGTCTGGTTGTAGACCGCGTTGATCACACCGGGAATCCCTGTGTGAAAAAATGTGGAGTCACCCACAAACCCAAAGCTGTAGGTGTCCGGCTCCGCCCGGCGGATGCCCTGGGGAATCGTGACGCCCGCCCCCATGCACAGGCAGGTATCCACCATATGAAGGGGGGCTGCATTGCCCAGCGTATAGCAGCCGATATCTCCCGAAAAGACAGCCTTCTTCCCCTGCATCGCTTCCTTCACTGCGTAGAAGGACGCGCGGTGCGGGCAGCCCGCACACAGCACCGGCGGCCGCAC
>CALWMI010000032.1 GCA_944381745.1 uncultured Lachnospiraceae bacterium
CGAAAATCGTTACTTATTCTATTATTTATGGTAAAATAAAAGAATCCACAGAGAGTAATTGAAAATATTTAGGAGTGAAATCGGGAAACCGGCGGCAGGCGGTAAATGTTGCAGGGAAATGAGGAGATAAGATGGCGGCAATTTTAATCAGCGGGAACACGCAGCTGTTCACAGAGGATATGCTTCGCCGGCTGGCGGAGGAATATACGGTGGTTGTCACGGCAGACGAAGGGAAGCAGCCGGTGCCTGAGAAGGAGAAGAACATCAAGGTCTATCACACGCACCCTGGGGAGGAATCCTTCCACCAGCTTTTCGACGTCTATACCTTCCAGGCTGTGTACTATATCAGCGGCTACGCGGACGGAGGGCGGGGGCTCTTCGGCGAGACGCAGCAGCTGGAGCAGGTGATGCTGGAGTGCGGGAGATCCCATGCGGAGAAGCTGGTTGTGCTTACCACCATCGAGAGCCAGAATTATATACTGGGCTATGAGGGCCCGGCGGAGCTGGAGAAGAAGGAGTACCACACTTCCTGGAATTTTGCCGCAGGACAGCTGGAGGATATGTGCCGGTATTTCACGGAGAAGATGAAGGTGCGCACGGTAATCTTGAGGCTTCCGTACCTGGCGGACCGGATCAACGAGCACAATTTCCTGGGCGAGGTGTTCCGCTGTATGTACGAGCAGGAGCGGGTGATGCTGCCCTATCACCGGGACGACCCGGTGGACTTCCTCACCATGCGGGATCTGGCGGATCTGCTCTATCAGGTCACCGACGAGACGGAGGACGAGGGCGGCGTGTACGACGTGGTCAGCGGTTACCACTACACCTACGGGGATTTGGAGGATATGCTGAAGCTGGCGGTGCCGGGGCAGCAGGTCGTCTATGAGAACTATCCCTTTACCGTGCAGCTGCCGGACTATCCCCACGAGCTGAGGCGCGGATACGGTTTTATTCCCAAGGATAACGTCATGGAGAACATTGGCGCATGCTACCGCATCTATACTCGGGAGGTTGCCGGGGGACGCCGGGGGCTGGGGGGTAAGCTGGCGCGCATCGCCTCCAAGATTGGCAGGAACGTATTTAAGTATCTGGAGCTGATTGTGGTATTCCTGGCTGCGGAGATTATCAGCCATTTCACGTCAGATTCCATCTATTTCCGCTTTATCGATGTGCGGCTGTGCTACATAATGATTATGGGGACGATCCATGGCATGCGCATGGGGCTTCTGGCCGCGGCGCTGGAGTGCCTTGTGCTGATCCGGGAGTTCGCGGTGATGGGCATGAGCGGGACGCTCCTCTTCTACAATATCGAGAACTGGATCCCCTTTGTGGTCTACCTTATGGCTGGCTCGATCACCGGCTATGTATCCGATAAGAAATCCGACGCCCTCTCCTTCAACAAGTGGCAGTATTCCTTGCTGAGGGATAAGTACCTGTTCTTGAGTAACGTGTACCATGGGGCGGTGGAGAATAAGGGGGAATACAAGAGGCAGATCCTGGGATTCAAGGACAGCTTCGGCAAGATCTTCGACGCGGTGCAGAGGCTGGACAGCGAGCTGCCTGAGAGCATCTATTTCCATGGGCTCAAGGTGTTGGAGGATATCCTGGAGAACCACACGATCGCCATCTACACGCTGGATTCCTGGCAGCGGTTCGGCCGCCTGGCCGTCTGCTCCAGCAGCCAGCTGAAGCGCCTGACAAAATCCATCCGCATCGAGGATTACCGGCCGGTGTATGAGAAGGCGAAGAGCGGGCAGGTGTGGAAGAACACGGAGATGCTGGAAGGCTACCCGATGTACGCCTGCGGCATTTTCAAGGAGGGCGAGATGGTGCTGATGGTCACCATCCAAGAGGCGCAGCCAGAGCAGTACGGGATGCACTACATGAATATTTTCCAGATCCTGTGCGGGCTTGTGCAGACCTCCTTCCTGCGGGCAAGGGAGTATGAGGAGCTGGCGGAGAACCGGATCTATTATCCCAATACGAATATCATTTATCCAGACAGGTTCCGCCAGCTTTTGGATGTGCAGATGGACATGAAGGCCGCCGGGGTCGCCGACTATGTGCTGGTGCGGTTTTATGATGACGACAAGGAACGGATCAGCGGCCTCCTGGCGGGGGTCGTGCGGGCCAGCGATGTGCTGGGATGCGACGAGGATGGAACGGTCTATCTGCTGCTTGTGCAGATGAACGAGAAGAACTTCCGCATCGTGGGCGACAGGCTGCGGGAGAAGGGGCTGCGCTACGGGATTGTGGGACAGGAAGACAGGAGAGCGGATTAATCGTGGGAATCGTAGGAATTCTATTGCTGGTGATTCACATCATAATATGTATCGTGGTGTACCTGCTCATGCGCGCCGGAATTTTGAAGAGCACGCGGATGATTATGCCCCTTGTGTGCATGGTCCCGGCGGCGGGGCTGGCGGCCCTGCTTGTGCTGGAGATCCGCAGCAGGGGTAAGCAGGAGATTCTGGAGGAGGTTGGCATTGAGAAGCTGAAGATCAACGACGAGATCCACCGGAGTATCCTGATGGATGAGGATCCGGTGGAGGATCGGATTGTGCCGCTGGAGGAGGCCCTGCTGATCAATGAGCCGTCTGCCCGGCGGGAGCTGATGATGGAGATCATGTACGCCAATCCCAGCGATTATGTGGAGCAGCTGAAGGAGGCCAGCCTGAATGACGACACCGAGGTGGTGCACTATGCGGTGACGGCCCTCTCAGAGCTGCAGAAGGAGTATGACCTCCAATTCCAGGAACTGGAGTGGGAGATGCGGAAGCACCCGGAGGATACAGAGCTGGAGGACCGCTATATCAGCCTGCTGAGCAGGTATCTGGGCAGCGGGCTGGCCGAGGGGAACGCCAGGAATGTAAAGCTGCGGGATTACAGCGATATGCTGGGGAGGCGGCTTGAGACCCGGCAGGACAGCCTCAGGCTGTACCGGGATAAGGTGGAGACGGACCTTCAGATCAAGGAGTATGGGAAGGCCTACCAGGTGATCCAGGAGATCCTGGGGCGCTGGGGGAAGAATGAGGCCGGCTACCTGCTCCTGCTGCGCTACTACGCGGCGATGAACAGCCGGGCCGGCATAGACAGCGTGCTGGGTATGATCGAGAGGAAGGGGATTTACCTGAGCCCCGAGGGAAGGACAGAAGTGAGATTTTGGCAGAAGGGATAGGGGTGGACAGAAGATGAGAAGAGCCAGGAGAAGGCACCCTTTTAAAATTCAGTTCAAACGCATGCAGGCGGTGATCGCCGCCTTTATCGGGATCGCGGTCTTTCTGTATTTTGTGCAGAGGAATGTGAGCTACGAGCAGCAGGAGCGGCTGATGGTGCCGGTGGACCAGGCGGTCTTCAGCGAGGAGGAGCCGCAGCAGGAGGCGGAGTGCCTCATCCTGTGGCAGGACGACGAGTCAGGACAGAAAGGGCTTTCCCTGATGGAGAGCGTCCTCTCCCAGATGAAGATCCCCTACGACACCTGCGAAGGCAGCCTGCTGAACCCGGCAGTGCTGGGAGACTATGAGACGGCGGTGCTGTCCATGACGCAGTACAATCTGCTGGGGGAAGGGCTCCTGGATCTGCTGGACTGGGTGGAGGCAGGCGGGCGGCTGCTGGTGCTCTATCCGCCGGATACCAACGGGATTTTTCAGAGCATCACAAGGGATCTGGGGATTGAGCGGCTGGGCGGCAGTATGGCCGTGATAGAGAAACTCCATTTTGCCCGGCCGCTGATGATCGGCGGGCAGGGGAAGGACTATACGATCACGGATCCTTATGAGTCCGCCCTGGTGGTGAACCTGGACGACAGCTGCCAGGTATACCTGGAGTCGGCGGATGAGTCGGCGGTTCCGCTGATCTGGAAGAAGCCCCTGGGGGAAGGAACTGTGGTGGTGAACAATATGGGATTCCTGGAGAAGGCATACCTGGGATTCTACAGCGCCTCCTACAGCCTGCTCACGGACGTGTGCGTCTATCCGGTGATCAATGCCTCCACGTTTTACATTGATGATTTCCCGTCCCCGGTGCCGGCAGGCAACAGCCAGGCTATCGAGGAGGACTACGGGATGAGCATCAGCGATTTCTACACCCAGGTGTGGTGGAAGGATATTTACAACCTGGGGAAGGAGTACGGCATCCGCTACACCGGCCTGGTGATCGAGCAGTATTCCGACCAGGTGGAGGGGGAGTTCGAGAGGAACACCGACACCCAGAGGTACCGCTATTTCGGCAATATGCTGCTGGACGCAGGAGGAGAGATCGGCTTCCACGGCTACAACCATATGCCCCTGTGCCTTCTGGGATTCGACTACGGCGACGACTTTGAATCCTACCGGCTGTGGCCGAGCCCGGCGGACATGGAGGCCGGGATGCGGGAGCTGGAGGGCTTCTGCCGGGAGCTGTTCCCGGACGAGGAGTTCCGGGTCTACGTGCCGCCGTCCAACATCATATCCCAGGAGGGCAGGCAGATGCTGCGGGAGAAGTTCCCGGAGATTGTAGCCATCGCCAGCATTTACATCCCGGGAGGAGTGGCGTATGACCAAGAATTCCGGGTGGAGGAGGACGGCATGATCAGCACGCCCCGGGTCATCTCCGGCTATGTGCTGGATGACTACATGCAGATCGCGGCGCTCTCGGAGCTGAACTTCCACTTTGTCAACTCCCATTTCCAGCACCCGGACGATGTGCTGGATGTGGACAGGGGGGCGAATCTTGGCTGGGAGGAGCTGTACAGCAGGCTCTCGGCCTACACGGAGTGGCTGTACACCTCCGCCCCGGACATCCGCACCCTCACGGGGACAGAGATGGCGGCGGCGGTGCAGATTTATGACGCCATCGGCGTGGAGCGGGAGCTGTCAGACGGGACGCTGACGCTGAACCTGACCAACTTTCTGGAGGAGGCGTGGTTCCTGGTCCGCATCAATGAGGGAGAGCCGGGAAGCGTCACCGGGGGAACGCTGACCGAGGTGGAGGAGGATTTGTACCTGCTGGAGGCGCAGGCGCCGCAGGTGGAGATTGCGATTCAATAGGAGGGAGCAGACAGGATGGAGAGGAAGAAGAAACGATACATACCGGTGCTGGCCATTCTGGGCATATTCCTCCTGATCACAGCGGCCATCCTGGGACAGTATGGCTGGATGATCGGTCTGTCGGTGGAGATCGACCCGGTGGTGCTGGAGGACGGCAGCTTTGACGCAGGCATCCGCCGGACGGGCGGGCAGGAGCTGTCGGAGGAGGCCTCCTGCCTGTATGTGTGGGACAGCGGCGATGAGAATTCCCTGGTGCTCCACGAGGAGATGCCCCAGATTCTGGACGACATGCGGGTGGATTACCATGCAGTGGACGTGCGGGGTGGGAGCACCGTGGATCTGGGGGGCTACAGCCGTGTGGTGGTGGGGTTCGCCAACTATGACGACAACCGCGATCTGATGGTGGACATTGTGGACTGGGCAGAGGCGGGGGGAAGCGTCCTGCTGGCCCAGGTGCCGGAGATGGGCAGCGTCTTCCGCTGGGTGAGCTCGAAGATCGGGATTGTCAATACCGGGCCGGATTACTATGAGACGGCGGGCCTTCGCCTGACAAGCGACGCCATGCTGTCCGGAGACGAGAAGGAGTATGCGGTCACCTACCCCTATGCCTCCTCGCTGATCTTCCAGCTGGACGCGGACTGCACCCTGCATATCGTGACAGCCGACGAGGCAGAGCTTCCGCTCCTTTGGGAGAGAGAGGTAGGGGAGGGGCAGGCGGTGGCGGTGAACCTGGGGCACTATGACAAGAGCTACCGGGGGATCTATGCCTTCGCCTACAGCCTGCTGGGGGAGTACTGCGTATGGCCGGTGATCAACGCAGCGGGCTTCTACCTGGACGGCTTCCCGTTCCCCATCCCAGAGGGAACCAGCACCTATGTCACGGATGTGTACGGCGGCAATATGGATTTGTACACCTTCTATGTGCGGGAGTGGTGGGAAGATTTGACTGCGCTGGCGGAGGAGTACGGAATCCGCTATACCGCCACCATCCTGGAAAACAATGACACGGATGTGGAGCCTCCCTACGAGGAGCAGGGAACCCACAACCGTTACCAGTATTTCCTCTCCCTGCTGATGGAGATGGGCGGGGATGTGGGCCTCTACGGCTACAACCAGCAGCCCCTGTGCCTGGCGGACAATCCCCTGTCTCCCAGCTATGAGGGGGAGGAGCAGGACTACGAGGAGGGACTGGGCCTTCGGTACTGGAGCAGCCGGGAGAATATGGCCGCAGCCCTTACCGAGGCCCGGCGGTTCCAGAAGAGTATCCTGGGAGGGACCGATATGCGCGTCTACACACCGCCGTCCAATATTTGGTCGGAGGATGGGATCCAGGCAGTGAAGGAGACGCTGCCGGATATCCAGGCGGTGGCGGGAGGATATGTGGATGCAGGCTACAGTCACGGCGAGGAGTTCCGGGTGGACGAGGACGGCATGATCTACACGCCCCGGGTCACGTCCGGGAGCTACTTCTCTGGCGAGATGAAGCTGATTGCCCTCTCCGAGCTGAATTTCCACTATGTGAACACCCACAGCATCTCCCCCAACGACGTGCTGCACCCGGATGCCTATGCAGACCAGGGATGGCCGGCGATGCTGGAGAGGCTGAAGGATTACGAGAAGTGGCTCGCCAGTGCGGCGCCGGATATGCGGCAGGCCAACGGCTCTGAGACAGCTGCCGCTGTGCAGCGCTTCTACTATCTGGGTGTGGACAGTGAGCTGTCGGAGGAAGGGCTTACGCTCACGCTCTCCAATTTCCAGGACGAGGCCTGGCTGCTGCTGCGGCTGGACGGCTGGGAGCCCGCCGCAGGGGAAGGGGGCGTCCAAGGGGGAGCGCTCACCCATCTGCAGGGGGATCTGTATCTCCTGGAGGCGGAGGAGGCGCAGGTAACAATCCAAAAGGGGGCGTCATCATGAGGATCTGTGTCATACTGGAGGGATGCTATCCGTACGTGACGGGAGGGGTCTCCACCTGGATGCACCAGTACATCAAGGCGATGCCGCAGCACGAGTTTGTCGTGTGGGCGGTGGGCGCCGACTCCAAGGACAAGGGAAAATTCAAATACGAGATACCGGACAATGTGGTGGAGGTGCGGGAGATTTTCCTGAACGACGCCCTGTCAATGCGCTTCGAGAAGAAGAAGTATGCCTTTGACGAGGAGGAGCTGCAGGCGCTCAAGGACTTTGTCAACTGCCGGCGGCCAGACTGGGATACGCTGTTCCGCATGTACCACGACGCGCGGGTATCGCCCATCGCCTTCCTGATGAGCGAGGACTTCCTGGAGATCCTGATGAAGATCTGCCATGAGGACTATCCCTACACCAGCTTTTCGGATCTGTTCCACACGGTGCGCTCCATGCTGCTGCCCGTGCTGTACACAATTCAGACAGAGGTCCCAGAGGCAGACATCTACCATGCGATCGCCACCGGTTACAGCGGCGTGCTGGCAAGGCTGGGCTCCTATGTGAACCATGTGCCCTACATGATCACAGAGCACGGCATCTACACCCGGGAGCGGGAGGAGGAGATCATCCGCGCCAAGTGGGTGCTGCCAGCCTTCAAGAGGTTCTGGGTGCGGTTCTTCTATATGCTGTCGGACGCGGCGTACGGGAAGGCCTCCATGATCACCAGCCTCTTTGACCGGGCGAGGGAGACGCAGATCGAGATGGGCTGCGACCCGCACCGGTGCCGCTACATTACCAATGGGATCCATTACAACCGCTTCAAGGATATCCCGGCCAAGAAGCCCAACGGCTATGTGGACATCGGAGCGGTGCTGCGCATCGCGCCGATCAAAGATGTGAAGACGCTGCTCTACGCCTTCGCCGACCTGAAGGAGCGGGTGCCCAATGCCCGGCTGCACATTGCGGGGCCGGAGGACGACGAGGAGTACGCGAAGGAGTGCTACGCCCTGAAAGAGCAGCTGGGGCTTGCGGACGCTTACTTCCTGGGGACGGTCAACGTCCTGGAATATATGGAGCGCTTTGACTTTACGATGCTGACCAGCATCTCGGAGGGCCAGCCGCTGGCGGTGCTGGAGTCCTTCGCCGCCGGGAGGCCCTGTGTGGCCACCGACGTGGGGTGCTGCAAGCAATTGATCTACGGGATGGAGGGGGATACGCTGGGGCAGGCGGGCTTTGTGGTGCCGCCGATGCACCGGGCGGCCATCGCCGACGCGATGGAGCAGCTCTGCGTCCACCCGGAGCTGTGTTACCAGATGGGGCAGGCCGGGAAGAAGCGGGTGGAGAAATATTTCCGGCATGAGGATATGATCCGCAATTACCAGGCGGCTTATGACGAGGTGTTTAGACAATGGCAGGAATCGGATTCAGTTTAAAACGGTTGTTCAGCAAAAAGGGTGTGTTCCATCTGTGCCGGGCCTACGGGTACGCGGGGGTCATCTGCGCGGGGCCGATGATCCTGGGCGTGATCCTGCTTGCCGGGATGAGCCTGGTGGCCAGGCTTGCAGGCATGCCGGCCCATGACCGGGAGCTGATGAACTGCATGCTCACCTACAGCCTGCTTGTCTCCCTGTCGGTGACCAGCTGGTTCAACATGGTGACCACCCGCTATGTGTCGGATATGCTGTACGAGGAGAAGATGGAGAGGGTTATGCCCTCCTTCTACGGGAGCTGCTCCATCATGCTCGTGCTGGGAGGGGTGCTGTACGGGATTTTCCTGTTCTTCTCCGGCGTGCCCTTCCTGTATCAGCTGTTGTGCCTATGGTTCTCCCTGATCCTCATCGTCGTCTGGATGCAGATGGTATACCTGACGGCGCTGAAGGATTACAAAGGCATCGTGCTTGCCTTCACAATCTCGCTGATGGTGGGCTTCCTGGCAGCGCTGATCCTGGTAATCATCGGCTGGGTGAATATCGTAAGCCTGATGCTCTGCGTCATATTGGCCTACGGCATCCTGATGGTGTGGTACTACAAGCTGCTGCTGGATTACTTCCCGAAGAGCGACGGGAGCAAATACGCGTTCCTGCGGTGGTTTGACAAGTACCGCTCCCTGGCTTTCAGCGGCGGTTTTATCAACATCGGACTCTTCGCCCATCTGGTGATCATGTATTTCGGGCCGCTGCGGGTCCAGGTGGAGGGATTGTTCTACGGGGCGCCTATGCACGACGTGCCGGCGCTGTTTGCCTTCTTCTCCATCCTGATCACCACGGTGAATTTTGTCACTTCCGTGGAGGTGCGGTTCTATCCGGCTTACCGGAATTACTACAGCCTGTTCAACGATAACGGTTCCATCCGGGATATCGAGCAGGCGGAGGTGGAAATGCTGGCCATCCTCAAGCAGGAGCTCACCTTCAACGGGCACAAGCAGCTGATCTCCACCATCCTGTTCATCGTGCTGGGGAGCTTCCTGCTGGAGTGGATGCCCATGGGCTTCACGGACACCTCCATCGGCATCTACCGCTTTCTGTGCGCGGGCTACGGCGTCTACGCGGTGAGCAACACCATCATGCTCATTCTGCTGTACTTTGAGGATTATGCGGGGGCGCTGGCGGGAACCTTCGCCTTCGCCCTGGTGAGCGTGGCGGCGACCATCTTCCAGATCCTGTTCGTCTCCCCGGTCTTCTACGGGCTGGGGTTCCTGATGGGGGGCGTGGCCTTCTATTTCATCGTGTGGCTGCGGCTGGAGTGGTACACCCGGCGGCTGCCCTATTTCCTCCTGTGCCGCAAGTCGATGGTGCCGGGCACGGAGAAGGGTATTTTCTCCAGCTTCTGTGATTACCTGGACCGGCGGGACCGGAGGAAGGAGGAGAAGGCCAAGAAGAAGTGGAAGGAGCGGGCTGGGAAGACGGCGGCCAAGACAGCGAAAGCGGCTTCCAAGGCTTCGGTGCTGCTGGCTTTCTGCCTCCTGGGAATAGCGGGCCTGACCGGCTGCGCCTCCGGCGGCGCGGCGCAGGCGCAGGCAGTGGAGGAAACGCCGGAGCGGAAGGGAGACTATGTGGAGAAGGAGGTGCTGCGGGACGAGGAAGAGCTGGCGTTGGAGGACAAGAGCATCTACCAGGACGACGACGAGACGTCCGTGGTGACCATGTACCTCACCGTGCGTCCAGGGAACGAGGCAGATCACACAAACCACACCTGGACAGAGGTCAGCACCTACTCTACCTACTATTATGAGGACAATAATCTGGACCGCTACAACTGCGAGGCCATCCTGCAGGTGGGGGATGAGAATGGCCCTGTGGAGGGGGAGCTGGGATACGGGGAGGTAGTCCCCAACGCCACGGTGCAGATCCGGGGACAGAGCTCCTCCAAGAGCGAGCAGAAGAATTACAAGATCCGCATCAAGGAGGGGAAAGGGGAGTGGCGGGGCCAGCGGACCATTGCGCTTAACAAGCATGTGGGCGACCCGGTTCGCTTCCGCAATAAGCTGGCCTACGACCTGATCAAGGAGGTGCCCCAGATGATCGGCGCCCGCACCCAGTTCGTCCATCTCTATGTGAAGGACGAGACAGCCGGGGGCAGCGGGGAGTTCGTGGACTATGGCCTCTTCACCCAGGTGGAGCAGATGAACAAGACCTACCTGAAGAACCATGGGCTGGACAATCGGGGGTACCTGTATAAGGTCGAGTTTTTCGAGTGGCACCGATATGAGGATGCGCTGAAGCTGTCCACGGATCCCACCTACGACCTGACCGCATTCGAGGAGTACCTGGAGGTCAAGGGGAACGACGACCACACGAAGCTGCTGGAGCTGCTGGATGAGGTCAATGACTACTCCATTCCCATTGAGGATATTGTGGAGGAGCACTTTGACATCGACAACATCTGCTATTGGATAGCCTTCCACATCCTGATCGGGAACTACGACGTGGGCTCCAGAAACGGCTATATCTACAGCCCGCTGAACTCGGACAAATGGTATTTTATCTCCTGGGACAACGATGCCTCTTTCCCCAGGACGTATCTCCGGCTGGATGATGAAGGGTACCAGGACGGCGGCTCCTGGGAGCGGGGGCTGACGCAGTTTATGCATATTGTCCTCTTTAACCGGATTTTCCGGGAGGAGCAGTACCGGGAGCGGCTGGACGCGGCGGTGAACGACCTGAAGGACAATTACCTGAATGAGGAGCGGCTGACAGAGCTGGCGAACACCTACGCCCAGCTGGTGAAGCCCTATGTGTACCAGATGCCGGATGCGGAGCACGCGCGGGTGGAGTCTGCGGAGTACGACACGGTTATCGCAGGGATGCCTGGGGAGATCCAGGAGAACTATGGCTACTATCTGGAGAGCCTGGAGAAGCCGCTGCCCTTCTTTGTAAGCCTGCCCCAGGAGGAGGACGGGCGTATGACGGTGCAGTGGGACGCATCCTATGATCTTGATGGGGAGGATGTCACCTACTCCTTCCAGCTGGCCACCGACTATCTGTTCCAGAATGTATTGGCCAGCGCCGAGAATCTGCGGCTGCCGGAGGCCACATTCGATAAGCTGGAGCCGGGTACTTATTACATGCGGGTGCGGGCAACCAACGAGTCCGGCTACACCCAGGACTGCTATGACTACTACTCCTCAGATTTGGGCAAGGTTTATGGAGCCAAGCCGTTTATAGTAAATGCGGATGGGACGATATCCGAGATGGAGGTGGAGGATGTATAATATGAAAAGGATGGGCAAGACAATGGCCGGGCTGGCCGGCGCATGGGCAGCCGCCTGCCTCCTCTCCGGCTGCGCCTCGCCGGAAGGCGGCTTTTACCTGATAAGCGAGGATGAGACGTACGAGACGGAGAGCCTCTACGAGCTGGAGGACAACAAGACGCTGTACGAGGACGAGGGCGCCCAGGTGGTCACTATGTACCTGACTGTCGGCCAGGGCAACGAGGCGGAGGGCACCAACCACACGTGGACGGAGATCAACAGCCGCCCCTTGAGCTACTATGAGGAGCTGGGTATCGAGCCCTACAAGTGCGAGGCAGTGCTGCAGGTGGGGGACGAGGAGGGCCCCCTGGAAGGGGAATTCGGCTACGGGGAACGTTCTGCCAACGCCACAGTACGGCTGCGGGGGACTGGAGCCTCCCAGCAGCAGCAGAAGAGCTACCGCATCGATATCAAGCAGGACATGGGAAAATGGCAGGATCAGAAGGTGGTCGTGCTGAACAAGCACGAGGCTGACCCGGTGCGGATCAAGAATAAGCTGGCCTACTCCCTCATCGCAGAGATTCCCCAGATGATCGGGGCGCGCACCACCTTCGTCCACCTGTACGTGAAGGACAAGACGGAGGGGGAGGACGGCCTGTTCCGGGACTACGGCCTCTACACCCAGGTGGAGCAGATCAACAAGGCCTACCTGCGTAGCCACGGCTTCGACAGCGAGGGCAACTTGTACCAGGCTGGGAGCTTTGACTGGGGAAGGCACGCCGATGTGCTGGTGAACGCCACGGACGCTAGTTATAACCTGGAAGCCTTCGAGGAATACCTGGAGGTGAAGGGCAGCGAGGATCACTCTAAGCTTCTGGCTATGCTGGACGCGGTCAACGACGAGACGAACAATATCCAGCAGGTGGTCGCCCAGTATTTTAACAAGGAAAACCTCTACTATTGGATGGCCTTCCACATACTCCTGGGCAACAAGGACGTGCTGAACGGCAACTATTACCTATACAGCCCCCGGGGGGTGGACACCTGGTATTTCATCTCCTGGGACAACGACAGCATGCTGGAGGAGACGTACCAGCGGCTGCGGGACAGCGGTTATGACCGGTCGTGGGATTACGGGATATTCAATTACGCAGACTGCGTGCTGTTCCGCCGGATCCTGCAGGACGAGACATGCCGGTCAGAGCTGGACATGGCTGTCCGTGACCTGCGGGAGAATTACCTGACGCCGGAGCGCCTGCGGGAGAAGATAGAGGAGTATGCCCAGGCTACGGAAGAGTACCTCTACGAGCTTCCCGACCGCACCTTTGCCCGGGTGACCCAGCAGCAGTACCGGAATCTCTTAAGCGAGATGCCGGAGGAGGTGGAGGCGAACTTCCAGGCCTACAATGAGAGCCTGACCGCTCCCTGGCCCTTCCACATCCTGACGCCCACCACTGACGGGACGACCCTTACCCTGCAATGGGAGGATGCCTACTCCTTCCAGGGCGAGGCTGTCACCTACACGGTGGAGCTTGCCCGGGACTACACGTTCCAGTCGCCGATCCTGTCCCAGCAGACAGGGGAGACGTCCTGCTCCCTGCCTATGCTGCAGACGGGACAGTATTTTGTGCGGGTGCGGGCGGCCAACGCCAGCGGACAGGTGCAGGATGCCTACGAATATTACGGGACGGAGGCAGGGACGACGGAGTACAGCACGCTGTGCTTCTACGTCCAGGCAGACGGGAGCGTGGCGATATCCACCTACATAGGAGATGATTGAGCATGGCCGGATATAAAAGGCGGGAGCAGTACCGCAACGAGTGGAAATATTACATTTCCCTGTGGGAAGCGGAGCTTCTGAAGGAGAGGCTCCTCCCCTTCATGGAGGTGGATCCCCACGCCAGGGACGGAAAGTATACGATCCGCAGCCTCTATTTTGACGATTACTGGGATTCCTCCTACGAGGAGAAGATGATGGGGGTGGACAACCGGAAGAAGTGGCGGATCCGCATCTATGATTTCCGGGATTCCAGTATCAAGCTGGAGCGCAAGAAAAAGTGGAACAGCTACATCTACAAGGAATCCGCAGAGATTACCCGGGAGGAGTTTGAACGGCTGATGGCCGGGGACTACGGTTTCCTTCTCCGGCACCGGGAGCCCTTGTGCCAGGAATTTTACTATGAGTGCATGGTGAACCTGATGCGGCCCAAGGTGATCGTGGACTATGAGAGGGAGCCGCTGATCCGGCAGGAAGGAGATGTGCGGATCACCTTCGACGGGAATGTGCGGGCGGCGATCGCGGGATTCGACATCTTCGACCCAGAGCTCCCCACCCTCTCCGTCCTGGATGAGGGGATGACGGTGCTGGAGGTGAAATTCACCCAGCTACTGCCGGAGGTGATCAAGGAGCTGCTGCCGCTGGGCGGACAGGAGTTCTCCGCAATATCCAAATACACGCTGTGCTATGAACGCGCCCACCATCTGACGGATGTGATGGCGGGAATATCCAAAACGAATAATGGGGGAAGAAAGCATGAATTTGCAAGATTATTTTAAAAATTCGGTATGGGAATCCTTTACGGCCAGCCAGGGACTGACCACAGATTTTGTCGTCACAGCAGCCGTCGCCATGGTTCTGGCCGTGCTGCTGGGCATCTATATCAACAAGATATACGCCCACTTCTTCGGGGGCGTGGTATTTTCCAGCTCCTTTGCCGCCACGCTGGTGGGAATGACGGTACTCACCTGTATGCTGACCCTGGCTATCAGCAGCAACATTGTCATCTCCCTCGGTATGATCGGCGCCCTGTCCATCGTCCGCTACCGGACGGCTATCAAGGATCCGATGGATCTTTTGTATCTGTTCTGGGCGATCTCCATCGGCATCACGCTGGGAGCCGGGCTGTATCTCCTGGCGGTGATCACGATGCTGGTGATGACATTTGTGGTGTTTTTGTTCTATAATAAGAAAAAGAGGGGGACGATCTACATCCTCGTCGCCCACTATGAGTCGGAGATGGCCGGGGATGAGATCCTGCGGGTGCTCAACAAGGTGAGGCACCAGCTGAAATCCAAGACGATCCGGGGAGACCAGACGGAGATCACCATTGAGCTCCTGAGCCGGAACAACAACACGTTGTTTATGGAACAGATCAACAAGATTGAAGGGGTAAAGGATGTCACCCTCATTCAGTATAATGGGGAGTATCACGGATAGGAGAGGGACATGGCCCAGAGAAAGAGCTCGAAAGCACCATACATAGTGATTCTTCTGCTGGGGACGGCAATTGCAGGCCTGCTCCTGTATATTGTGCCTTACCGCTACCAGCTGAACCACACAGAGGTTTTCCGGGAGACCGACGAGGCCCTTGACAACCCCTTGACCGGCTATGCCCCGAATGCAGAGCTTGTGGAGGAGTGTGAGGATTCCCGGCTTGTCTATATCGGTATCCCGTGGAGCCTGTGGGAACCCAGCGAGGGCAACTACAACATAGAAGGCATCGAGGAGCTCTTTCACATCCAACGCTGGAAAGAGGAGAACAAGCACGCGGTGCTGCGGTTCCTGTGCGATATCCCTGGGGAGGCCGGGCACATGGACATTCCAGCCTGGCTGTATGAGGAGACCAGGGACGGGAGCTTCTATGAGACCTCCTACGGAGCCGGCTATTCGCCCGATTACTCCAACGCCTATTTCCTCGAGAGACATGGGATGGCATTGGAGGCGCTGGCGGAATATTTTAACGAGGATGATTTCCTGGCCTATGTGGAGCTGGGAAGCCTGGGACACTGGGGAGAGTGGCACACGAACACCGATGAGGGCGTGCCGCCGCTGCCGGATGCCCAGGTGTGCTGGGAGTATGTGCTGGACTACTCCGACAACTTCCACAACGCCCGCCTGCTGATGCGCAGGAACTATGTGATGGCGGAAGACGGCGGGATGGGCCTTTTCAACGATATGACCGGAAGCCAGGCGGACACGCAGGAGTGGCTGGAGTGGATACAGGATGGCGGAAGCTTTGACACAGCGGGAGCTGCCCTTGCCTACGAGCCGATGCCGGATTTCTGGAAGACGGCGCCCTCCGGGGGTGAATTCACCAGCATGTATCCCATGGAGGAGATGCTGGGAGAGCGGCTGGTGGAGACGCTGGAGATGATCCGGGATACCCATATGACCTTTATCGGGCCGAAATGCCCGGAGGGAGACTTGAAGGACAGCACAGCCGCCGGGGCCGTCAGGGAGGAGCTGGGATACCGGTATTACATATCCCAGCTGGAGACCCAGTACTCGTTCACAGACGGGACGATACAGGTGCGGATGACCTGGGAGAACAGCGGGCTTGCGCCAATCTACTGGGACTGGCCGGCGACAATGTACGTGTATGATATCGACGATGAGCTCTTGTACTGGGAGAGCATTGCGATCGACCTGACAGAGCTGCTTCCGGGAGAGACGATAACAACGACGACAAGTATCCCATTCACGGACCGTTTCCGCCAGGGTTTTTCCATCGGGGTAGGAATCACGAACCCGGAGGAGGACGACACGATACGCCTGGCCATGGATGTGGAGTTTGAAGACGGGATACATAGGATATATGAATACAGCGGAGAGTAAGGAGGATGCGGTATGGCTGCAAATAGTATGTTCAGAAAAGTCCTCTTCGGCGGCCTGAACAAGGCGGACGTGGAGGAGTATATCCAGACGTTGGAAAATGAGATTGATTCCATCAAGGTGCTGCACCAGAAGGAGAAGGGCGACTTAATGCGCAGGCTGGACGCGGCCAACGAGGAGGTGCTCGCGGCCCAGGAGAAGGAGCGGGAAGCCAGGGAGGCCCTGGAGGAAAACCAGTCTGAGGGGAGGCCGGAGACAGCGGAGAACAAAGAGGAGGCGGCCAGGCTCCAGGGTGAGGTAGAGGAGCTGAAGCGTCTGCTGGAGGAGAGCCGCGCCGAGAAGGCGCAGTGGGAGGAGCGCGCAGCCCAGGAGGAGGGCAGAAGAGAAGCCCTGGAGACAGAAGCGGCAGCCAGGGGAGGATCTGGCGCTGAGGGAACCGGGATGCGGGATGCGGCAGAGCGGCAGAAAGCGGAGGAGGCTTACCGCCGCCTGAGCCAGGAGAACGAGGAGCTGAAACGGCAGCTGGAGGAGCAGCAGGCTTTCCGCGGGCAGAGGGACGGAGAAGAGCCGGACGGGGATTTCTTCGACTATGCGACGGTGAAGAAAATATTGGAAGATGCCAACCGCAATGCCCGCCTCATCGAAGAGGAGGCCAGGGAGCGGGCGGATAAGCTGGTGGAGGAGACGAAGCAGGAGATGGAGCGCCGCAAGAAGGACGCGGCGGCCAGAATGAGCGCAGAGCTGGAGGAGAAGGGAATCCAGCTGATCGCGGCCAAATACAAGATCGAGCAGTACGCCCGGGAGCTGTGCAATGTCCACGAGGGAATGTACAATGTCTACAACCGGATGAACAAGCTGATCGACGAGATGCCTGTCCGCCTGGACGATTACTGGGAGGGCGAGCATTACCGGATGCTGGAAGATGAGAGAAAGGGTATCGCACAGCAGGAGGAGACAGAGGAAGAGGAGCAGCCGTAACGCGGCGTCCTTATTATAAGGAAATCATGGAACTGCAGAGGGTGTCGTAAAATCATCAAATTAGATGATTGAGCAGCACCCTCCTTTCACATATCTATACCTTTTTGTTCCATCGTAAAAAATCGAAGATAAAAGAAAGTTTTTTCGGGTTACAAGTAAAAACTATTGATATTTCAGAAGTTTTTGGCTATACTATTCGTAAGGAGCAAGGAGGCGAACGCTATGATTATAAGGCCGCACTATATGGATACGCTAAAAACCTACCGGGATGTTCCGCTGGTGAAGATACTGGCGGGAATCCGGCGCTGCGGAAAATCCACGATTTTGGATATGCTGCGGGACGATCTGCTGAAAAGCGGGATTGCCGCAGACCACATTATCAGTATGCGCTATACGTCGGAGGATTTTGACGACGGTATGACCGACAAGGAGATGTATAAGGGTATCAAGGAGCAAATGACCGGCGATGGGCGCTACTATCTGCTACTGGACGAAGTACAGGAGATTACCGGCTGGGAAAAAGCGGTCAACAGCCTGCTGGAAAACGCCGATACCGATATTTATGTGACCGGCTCCAATTCCAAGCTGATGTCCAGTGAAATATCCACCTATTTGACGGGGCGGTATATCTCTATCCCAGTCTATACCCTGTCCTTTGCGGAATATCTGGATTTCAAAAAACCGGATTCCCGTTCCCCCAAGGAACTGTTAAACGAATATCTGCGGCTGGGCGGATTTCCCATTGTGGCGCTGGGCAGCTTTGACGAACGCTCCGCCTATCAGATTGTGGAGGGCATTTATAACTCCGTGATTACCAACGATATTACCAAGCGGCACAATATCATGAACTTTGATTTGTTCAACCGTGTTGTCAAATATATCGTGGAAAACGTGGGCAAGACCTTTTCCGCCAACGCCATTGCCAAGTTTCTCAAAAGCGAGGGACGTTCCCTGTCTGTTGAAGCAGTTTACAATTATCTGAACTGGCTGGAAAAGGCGTTTGTGATTTATCGCTGCCAACGGTATGATTTGCAGGGAAAAGCCGTGCTGAAAACGCAGGAAAAGTTTTATCTTGCGGACGCTTCCCTGAAATACTGCATCATGGGTTTTAATCCGAAGTCCATTGCCGCTATGCTGGAAAACGTCGTGTATTTTGAACTGCGGCGGCGGGGCTATGAGGTCTATATCGGGAAGAATGAAACGAAAGAGATTGACTTCGTGGCGGTGCGGCGCGACGAGCGTATCTATGTACAGGTATGCCGCAGACTGCCGGAGGAATCTGACCGGGAGGTTGCCAATCTCCTTGAAATCAAAGACCACTACCCCAAATATGTGGTAACGCTGGACGAACTGGCCGCAGGAAACATCAATGGCGTGAAGATCGTACATTTGGCCGACTTCCTGCTGAATGGCGAATATTGATCCAGCCATATAAAGCAACAGATAAAATTACTTGTTTCGATGGAGGAATTAAACGATATGAAAACAATCCGGTTATTGTACCCCGACTATGTAAGCGGAGGCTTGGAAACCTACAAAAATGCCAAGCACTTGACAGGCAAACAGGTAGCGGAACTCTTTATCCGCTACAATGTGTGGGAATATGTGTACTCCTGTTATGAAGCCCTGCACACCACTGGGGCCAATTATATCGTGGAGGACATCGACCTCTATATCGAGGCAAGAAAACCTGCAATAGTTTGACAAAATTGAGGGTGTCGCAAAATCATCAAATTAGATGATTGAGCGGCACCCGCGCTCTGTTTATGGAAAACTCAGGAGAGATACGGCTTCCTGTACTTTCTGGAACATTTTTGTTTCCCATTTCCCTACAGATTTTTTCCAGACAAAGGTATATTTGTTGGCGCATGCTTCCAGTTTTGTCCCATCAATAAAAACCGTCTCTTTTGATAATTCTCCGGCTTTTTCCAGCCGTTTAACCATCTGAAAAAAAGATTCTCGCAGGCGTCTGCGTAGAGCTGTTGCTCCAGTAGATTATCTATCTACTTTTGCAACAGCCCTTTTTCCAGACTGCCCGGCAGGTATTTTCCAGACTGCCTGGCAGGTATGAAAATCTAGGCAGCCTTTAGGCAGCCGTCAGCTTGCCCGGATCTCCTGCCGCATGAAGCCCACGTAGGCTCCGGCGAAGGCTGCCAGCATCAGGGCAGCCAGGCCGGTAAGGTGCGGCCAGACAAGGAGAAGGCTCTGCCCCAGGCTGAGATACCCGGAGATCGCCCCCTCCAGCTGGCTGACAGTCACCACATTGACGGAGCGCACCGAGGGGCTTAAGATGGTGGATACCGCTTCGCTGTACAGGTAGTAGGGCGAGATGCGGTTCAGGTTCAGCTCCAGCGTGTAGTTCCCATAGCTGTTCAGCAGCGCCTCCCAGTCGTTGGACATCGGGTAGACTGCCCCGGCGACGATGCTGGCGATCAGGCTCATAAAGATGGAGAAGAAAATCCACAGGGCGATCACCGACATGGCGGAGGTGGCAGAGTGCCTGCAAATGACGGAGAACAGGATGGACACGCCCAGCCAGAAGGAGATGTACACGCAGGTGAACACCAGGAAAATGGCAATCCGCAGTACCTCCTCCAAGCCAGGGGCGAGGCCTGTGCCCAGCACCCCGAAGGCGCCGATGGCAATGCCCATAGTGAATACCGTGATGGCGATAATCGTGCTTCCAGCCAGGAATTTGCCGATGATAATGGAATCCCGGTAGATGGGCTGGGCCACCAGGCGGTTCAGCGTGCCGGACATGCGCTCGCCGTTGATGGCGTCAAAGCCCAGGAGCATGCCGATAAAAGGGCCCAGGAGGGCGATGAAGCTGGCAAAAGAGGGGATGGAATTCCCGCTGGTGGTGTACAGCTTCAGGAACAGGAAGCTGCCGTCGGACTGCGCCGCCTCGCTAAGGCCGGACATGGCTCCGTACAGGCTGGCAAAGCTGGTGATATAGATGAGCAGCAGGATGATGAAAAAGCGCCTGCTGGACAGATGGTCCGCCAGCTCTTTCCTGTAGAGGGCCTTAAGACCGGCCCTGTTTTCTGAGTTTTGCCCGAATTTTGCCGCGAAGGCCTGCAAGCGGCTGGCCAGTCTTGCCTGTGTTTGCGTGGTCTCTGCTGTTTTCATGTCTGTCTTCACCTGCCTTTTCAAAATAAAGTCTGTAAATCTCGTCCAGATCTCCGCCCCGCTGGTGCAGGTGCAGGATTGTGCAGCCTGCCGCCCCCAGGGTGGCGGTGAGAGCTGGGCGGATGTCCGCGCAGGACTGGACGGCCAGTGTCTCCCCTTCCTGCGTAACCGCTTCCACGCCGGGGATATGGCTGATGGCGGCCAGGATCCCATCGTCCAGCGGCTCCACGGACAGCTCCAGCAGATAATGGCTCTGGCTCTGGATCTGCCGCCCCAGCTCACCGATCTCCCCACAGGCGATCAGGCTGCCGTCCACAAAGATCCCCACCCGGTCGCACACCTGCTGGATCTGGTACAGCTGATGGGAGGAGATGAGGAGGGTGCGCCCGTCCTTGCGGGAGAGCTCCTGCATGAGGGAGAGCAGCTCCCGCATGCCCTCCGGGTCGATACCCAGGGTCGGCTCGTCCATGATGATGACCTGGGGGTCCTTCATCAGCACGTCGGCGATGCCCAGGCGCTGCTTCATGCCTTTGGAGTAGGTGCCAGTCTTCTGGTTCGCCGCCTTCTCCATGCCCACCCGCTCCAGGAGCGCCTGGGCGCGCTCCCGTATGACGGGTTCCGCCAGGCCGTTGAGCCTGCCGGTAAAATACAGGTTCTCAAGGCCGGTCATGTCCGGGTAGAAGCCCACGTTGTCGGGCAGATAGCCCACCATGCGCTTGACCTTGATGGAGTCGCGGGTGCAGTTCATACCGCCGATAAAGGCGCTGCCGCTGGTGGGCTCCGTCAGCCCTAAGAGCATGAGGATGGTGGTGGTCTTGCCCGCCCCGTTGGGCCCCAGCAGGCCGAACACTTCGCCTTTCCGGATGGAGAGGTTCAGCCGCCGGACAGCGGTCTTTGTCCCGTATACTTTTGTCAGATGATCCGTTCGGATAATTGTGTTTTCCATAAGCCTGCCCTCTTCCCTCAGAGTTATCTTCTTCCATATTTCTTGAACAGGTACCACAGCCCTGCGATGAGCAGAAGGATGATGACAGCCGCAGCGATGCCCCAGGTTGTACGGGTCTTGACCGACACGCGGAACTGAGCGTCGGCGGAGGTCTCATCGTTGCCGGCGGTCAGTGTGGCCACATAGTCGCCGGTGATGGCGTCGGAGCTTGGCGTGAGGTAGGCAGTGATCTCCGTGGAACCGCCGGCCTCCAGCGTGTCGATCGTGGACTCCTCAAAGCGTACCTCCCAGCCTGTGGGCAGAGAGGAGGTGAGGCTTATGTTGTGGAGATCCACATTGCCAGTATTCTGCACAAGAAGGGTAAAGGAATCCTCCGCGTTGGCGTAGGCGTCCAGGCTTAGATTGCCGGTGGGCGTGGTGAGGACGACCTGGTAGGTGCCGGTGATCTCAATGACCAGCTCTGTGCGCAGCGTCTCATTGGCGGAAATTGCTGTGCAGGGGATTGTGTAGGTGCCCTGCTCGATATTTTCCGGCGGCGTGATATTCACGGTGAGGCCTTCGGCGGAGCCGGCATCCACCGTGATGCTGGCCACCTGGCTGCTCTCGCTGGCGGGGGTGAAGCTCACCTGCCAGCCGCTGGGAGCCTCCGCAGACAGGCTGTAGGACTGCTCCGTCCCCCGGTTGTTGACCAGGGTTGTGTCGAAGGTGAAGCTTGTGCCGGTGGAACCTTGCTGCTCTGGGTATTCCGATGTGAAGGAGCCTTGGCCGGCGCTCTCAGCGCTGACGTCGATGGCAAGCTCCAAGATATCCGAGGCCCCGCCGCCGGCATCCGCCTGCAGCTGTACAAGGTAGCTTCCCTCGGCGGCATCCTCAGGGATGTCCAGGGAGAAGGTGGCTGTGGCAGGGTCGCTGCCGCTTCCCGGCACATGGACGCGGCTGATCTGGCTATCGCTGCCCATGAAATAGCCGCTCCACCCATCGGGGAGAGACACGACGGACAGGGCTGCGTCCAGCCCTCCTGCGGTGCTGGCAAGCTCCAGGTCAAAATTCACATCCTCCCCGGCCTGTACGGTGATACCCGGGTAGGGGGTGCTCATCTCCAGGCCGCCCGCCGCGTGGACACGCAGTGGGCTGGAGAGTGCGAAAAATACCGCAGCCAGGACAAAGAGAATGCCTGCCTGCGTTTTCCAGTGCAACAAACATTTTTTCATCATGACAGAACTCCTTTGCTATGCATTTTCTTCTATTTTATGTCCTGTCTGTGAAGAAAGGTTGTTGAAACTGTGATTTTTCTGTGGACTGCGCAGCCCGGGCCCGCGGGCAGAAGGGCAGAAGGGCGGAGGGGCGGAGAACGGAGGAGGGGCGGAGAACGGAGGAGGGGCGGGGAGCGGAGGGACGGGTACAGTATTGCGCCCCGGCCTGTTATGTGGTATGCTTTCTGGGATAATTCTGTTTTGGATGGCGGTTATGGAGTACATCGTATTTGATTTAGAGTGGAACCAGAGCGGCAGCAAGGCCGGAGAGAGGGAGGAGCTCCCCTGCGAGATCGTGGAGATCGGCGCGGTGAAGCTGGACGCCTCCTTCCAGGCGAGAGACGAGTTCTCCGTGTTGGTGAGGCCGGTGGTATATCGGGAATTGAATAGAAGGACGCAGGAGCTCATCGGCCTTACGGAAGAGGAGCTTAGGGAGGGCCGTCCCTTCCGCGAGGCGGCGGAGCGTTTCCTGGACTGGTGCGGGGCGGACTCCATGTTCTGTACCTGGGGGGATATGGATCTGACAGAGTTCCAGAGAAATATGCAATTTTTCGGTGTAAAGCCCCGGCGGCAGGGAGTGCTGAAATATTATGACGTGCAGAAGCTGTTCGCGATCAGCCAGAGGGAACCGAAGGAGCAGAGGAGCTTGGAATACGCAGCGCAGGTGATGGAGCTTTCAGAGGCGGGGCCGTTCCACCGGGCCTTGAGCGACGCCCGCTACACGGCGGAGATTTTCCGGAGGCTGGACAAGTCCTGCCTGTCCAACTACAGCACGGACTATTACCGCTGCCCGGGAAGCAGGGAGGAGGAGATCCGCGCGGTGTTTTCCACCTACAGCAAGTATATCTCCATGGGGTTTTCCACAACCGAGCGGGTGATGGCGGACAAAGAGGTGGCCAGCACCAGGTGCTGTGTGTGCGGGAAGCCGGCAAAGCGGAGAATCCGCTGGTTTTCCTGGCGGAGCGGAAGCTACTACTGCCTGGCCTGGTGCCGGGAGCACGGATGGCTGAGAGGGAAGATACGGATCAAGAAGGCGGGGAACGGCAAGCTCTTTGCCGTGAAGACGATCAAGCGGGTGTCCGAGGAGGAAGCGGACGCGGTGAGGAAGCGCCAGGAGCAAATGCGGCAGCAGAGGAGGCAGAGGCGCCAGCGCAGGAAGCGGACGAAGAGAGAGGCGGGGCGCAGAGACCGGCAGAGGCAGATAGCGGCAGATACCATGGCTCAAAACAGATAGAAATAGAAACAGACGGCAGCTCACGAGGGTCACCGTCTGTTTTTTACAAGAATATATGTATGTTACTGTAGATTTGTATTGTCATATAGATTTGCATGACTGCTCCATTCATGACTGCAGTTTTTGAAATTCTTCCGCCAGTTCCTCAAACTCGCTGATCAGGCAGTCTGCCTGCCCATAAAATTCGATGCTGGCATCCTCAGAGGCGATCTTCTGGCGGATATCCGCCAGGAAGGACTGGAGCTGATCGATCCGGCGGATGCCGTTGCCGTCCAGCTTCAGGGATTTCCAACAGCGCTCGTTCTCCTCAGGGGTCATCTTCTTGAGCACGATGCCGATATTTGGCTTCTCGCCGATGTACCGGTAGGTGATGGAGGGCGAGGCGTGATTGAAAAGGTTCTGGAGATAATAAATATCCCCGGTTCTCTTGTAATAGTTCCACGCGAACGTCTTACGCATCGTCTGGGCTCCGATGGAGTTGAGGCCGATGCTGCGGCCGGCGGCTTTGAAGACTCGGTAGGCTTGCTCGCGGGTCAGGGCAGTGCCGGCGTTGGCGTAGCCCTGGATCAAATATTCCCCGTCGTCCTTGTCCGCGATGAAGCTGCGGATGACATCCTGCAGATCTGGTGGGATGTGGAAGACGGTCTGGATGTTCTTCGTGCCGATGGACACGGTGATCTGTTCCTTGCCTCTGATATCTCCGACTTTGAGTTTCAGGATGTCCTGGAGGAGCATCCCGGTACCAATACCAATTTCAAACATAATGTAATATTTGATGTCGTATTCCTTCAGTGAGTTTTTAAAATTTTGGAGTGTCGTTGCATCTTTGATTGGTGATACCCAGTTCATATATTTTCCTCCTTTCGTGTACAAGCAAAGGTTAGAAATAAGAATCCTCATTGACGGATTTTTTTCTCAGCAGGCGCTTTCTCAGGCGTTCCCTCCTTCGTCTGTGGATGGCGATGCGGTTGCGCACCGTCAGGACAATGGTTACAAGAAAAATTACCGCGGCCAAAGCGACCGCCGCGAACAAGACATATTTAAGATAGAAGAAAAATCCCCCGGAAGTCTCTTCCCGGGAAGACAGGCCGGATGTCTCGTCTTGTGGGGCCTGGGCGCCGCCGGACTGGGCGGGAGCCGCAGAAGCCGCCGACGCCTCCAGAGGCGTGTACGAAAGTCTCAGCGCGACGCAGCCTAGGCAGCGGTCTTCATACATGTAGGAGATAACTTCCTTTGCATCGGCATCAGTCCTTTCTGTGGTGGAGACGGCAGGCGTCAGGTTCTCCAGCGAGAGCGTGTTGGGGACGACCGCATAGCCAGGGGAGTCGTCCGCAGCGGAAGATTCCGTCACAGACGAGGCGCCAAGGGAGGACAGGACAGATGCCTGGATATCCTCCGGAAGGCTCTCGAAGGTGGATGGAAGAGCCGTCTTGGTAAAATTACCGGTTACGTAGTCCAGGAGGGAGGCGGTATCCGGATAGGAATAGCCGCTCTCCGTGCGCATGGTGACACAGATGATCTCCATGTCGTTCCGGTTCGCGCAGGTGACAAGGGTGTTGAGCGCGTCCGTGGTATAGCCGTTCTTGCCTGCGAACACCGTCTCGTCATAGTACTGGGCTGTGCGGTGCTTGCTCATCATCGCGTGATGGTGGAACATCATCAGCTCTTCGTCGTTCTTGTTGGTGGCCGGCAGCGTATACTGCGCCGTGCCGGCGATGGTGCGGAACGTGTCGTTCTGCAGGGCCGCCTGCACAATCACCGCCATATCCCGCGCGGTTGTGTAGTGGTTCTCGTCGTGCAGGCCGTGGGGGTTGACAAAGTGGGTGTTGGTGCAGCCAAGCTCCTGGGCCTTCTGGTTCATCATACCGGCGAAGGCATCCACAGAGCCCGCCACATGCTCCGCGATGGCATTGGCGCACTCGTTGGCAGATTCCAGGAGGAGGGCGTAGAGGCACTGCTCCATGGTCAGCTGCTCGCCGGTGGTCCGGGCGATATGGCTGCTGTCCCGCTCGATACTGAACACCGCGTTGTCAGAGAAGGTGACAATCTCATCCAGGGAGGAATTCTCCAGAGCCACAAGTGCGGTCATGATCTTCGTGATGCTGGCAGGATACTCTGCTGCATTCATGTTTTTCTCATAGAGAATCGCCCCGGTTTTCGCATCCATGACGACAGCGGCCTCCGAGTTGATCGCCGGCCCCTGGGGCCAGCCGGGAATCAGATTGCTCTCTATAGGAATATCTTCAGAGGCTTCCTGGGATATTTCCCCGGAACCCTCGTCCGACTGCGTGTTCTCCACTTGTGCTGCAAAGGAAATAACTGAAAATTGGAAATAGAATACCCCCGCCAAAAGGACTAGTATGCACTTATACAGAAATTTCATGGCAATCTCCTAACTTGGCGTTTTACGTTATTTTAATTATATGTTAATTCCCATACCTTTTCAAGTATAATTTCTCCTGCCCGGGAACCCTTGACAACACGGCGCTTTTTGCATATAATTGCAGGGTGAACAAAGACGACGACGAAGCAAGTAGGCGGGCGCGGAAAATCCCAGAGAGCCGGGCGAGGTGGAAACCGGCATGAGTAGGCCCCGGCGAAGATCCCTTCCAAGTTGCGGACCGAAAGGAGCGGCCCCGGGCGGCGTTTCCCAGTAGGCTTCGACGGCCCTCCCCCGTTACAGGGAGCGCATATGGCGGTATGTTGTAATAAGGTGGTTGCGAACGCAGAGGCTTTCGTCCTGATTACAGGGCGGGGGCCTTTTTATTATTGAGAAGGAGGAGTAGATTGATGTACCAGAAGGTGCCGACGGACCTGAATTTCGTGGACCGTGAGAAGAAGACGGAACAGTTTTGGCGGGAGAACCATATTTTTGAGAAGAGCATGGAGAACCGGAAGGGAGACGCGACGTATACCTTTTACGACGGGCCTCCGACAGCCAACGGCAAGCCGCATATCGGCCATGTGCTGACCCGCGTGATCAAGGATATGATTCCCCGGTACCGCACGATGAAGGGCTATATGGTGCCCCGCAAGGCGGGGTGGGACACCCACGGGCTCCCGGTGGAGCTGGAGGTGGAGAAGACGCTGGGCCTGGATGGCAAGGAGCAGATCGAAGAGTACGGGCTGGAACCCTTCATCGAGCACTGTAAGGAGAGCGTGTGGAAATACAAGGGCATGTGGGAGCAGTTCTCCGAGACGGTGGGCTTCTGGGCAGATATGGAGCACCCCTATGTCACCTACCACAACAGCTATATCGAGTCCGAGTGGTGGGCGCTGAAGCAGATCTGGGAGAAGAAGCTGCTGTACAAGGGCTTTAAGATCGTGCCCTACTGCCCCCGCTGCGGTACGCCCCTGTCCAGCCACGAGGTGGCCCAGGGCTACAAGGATGTGAAGGAGCGCTCCGCCATCGTCCGCTTCAAGGTCAAGGACGAGGACGCCTATATCCTGGCGTGGACGACGACGCCCTGGACGCTGCCGTCCAACGTGGCGCTGTGCGTCAACCCCAAGGAGACCTACGTCAAGGTAAAATCCGGCGATTATACCTACTACATGGCGGAGGCGCTGCTGGATAAGATCCTGGGGGAGGGGAACTATGAGATCCTGCAGAGATACCAGGGCAAGGAGCTGGAGTACAAGGAGTATGAGCCCCTGTTCGGCTTTGTACAGCCGAAGGAGAAGGCTTTCTATGTCACCTGTGCGGATTATGTCACGCTGACAGACGGTACCGGCGTCGTGCACATCGCGCCGGCCTTCGGCGAGGACGACTCCCAGGTGGGCAGGCGCTACGGGCTGCCCTTCGTCCAGCTGGTGGACAGCAAGGGCAATATGACCAAGGAGACGCCGTGGGAGGGCATCTTTGTGAAAAAGGCCGATCCCCTGGTACTCCAGGCGCTGGAGGATAAGGGGCTTCTGTTCGCCGCGCCGAAGTTCGAGCACAGCTATCCCCACTGCTGGCGCTGCGACACCCCGCTGCTCTACTATGCGCGGGAGTCCTGGTTTATCAAGATGACGGCGGTGAAGGACGACCTGATCCGCAACAACAACACCATCAACTGGATCCCGGAGAGCATCGGCAAGGGACGCTTCGGCGACTGGCTGGAGAACGTGCAGGACTGGGGCATCAGCCGCAACCGCTACTGGGGGACGCCGCTGAATATCTGGGAGTGCGAGTGCGGCCATATGCACTCCATCGGGAGCATCGCCGAGCTGAAGGAGATGTCCGACAATTGCCCGGACGACATTGAGCTGCACCGCCCGTATATCGATGCGGTGACCATCAAGTGCCCGCACTGCGGCAAGCAGATGCACCGTGTGCCGGAGGTGATCGACTGCTGGTTTGACTCCGGGGCCATGCCGTTCGCACAGCACCACTATCCGTTTGAGAACCAGGAGCTTTTTGAACAGCAGTTCCCGGCAGACTTTATCTCCGAGGCTGTGGACCAGACAAGGGGCTGGTTCTACTCCCTGCTGGCGGTGTCCACGCTGATCTTCAACAAGGCGCCCTACAAGAATGTGATTGTCCTGGGCCATGTCCAGGATGAGAACGGGCAGAAGATGAGCAAGTCCAAGGGGAACGCCGTGGATCCCTTCGAGGCGCTGGAGACTTACGGGGCCGACGCCATCCGCTGGTATTTCTACATCAACAGCGCGCCGTGGCTGCCCAACCGGTTCCATGGGAAAGCGGTTATGGAGGGGCAGCGCAAGTTCATGGGGACGCTGTGGAATACGTACGCGTTCTTTGTGCTGTATGCGAATATTGACAATTTTGACGCCACAAACTATACATTGGATTACGGGAAACTGTCTGTGATGGACAGATGGCTCCTGTCCCGGCTCAACTCCACCGTGCAGGCGGTGGACGGCCACCTGGGCAATTACCGCATCCCGGAGGCCGCCAGGGCGCTCCAGAGCTTCGTGGACGATATGAGCAACTGGTACGTGCGCAGGAGCCGCGAGCGCTTCTGGGCGAAGGGCATGGAGCAGGATAAGATCAACGCCTATATGACGCTGTACACGGCCCTGGTGACCATCTCCAAGGCTGCCGCGCCCATGATCCCCTTCATGACGGAGGATATTTACCAGAACCTGGTGCGCAGCATCGACAAGACTGCGCCGGAGAGCATCCACCTGTGCGACTTCCCGGAGGTGAACGCCGCGTGGATCGACAAGGGACTGGAGCAGGATATGGAAGAGGTGCTGGAGGTCGTGGTGATGGGGCGCGCCTGCAGGAATACGGCCAACATCAA
>CALWMI010000033.1 GCA_944381745.1 uncultured Lachnospiraceae bacterium
GGGAATTGTCCTTGCGTGCAGTCCAAAGAATGGGTGGTCATATATTTACAACGCACTGCCGGGAGCAAATGCTACGGTGGTGGGTACATTGGCCACGCCAACGTACAGGGAGCATGCGGAAGGTGAGGGAGTACCGCCGGAGCATATGCGGCAAGTGGCTGACGGCTATGTGCGGCTTCTCTTAGACCACATGGAGTTTAGCGCCGACCGGTGGCAGAACATGATTCGCGTGGCAGAAGAATTGAGGGAAGGGCTGCGGAAGGAGGTATTTGACAGGCTTTTGTGTGAAACGGCGCAGATGCCTGACCGGGAAGCCGCAGCGGTAAAAAAGGCTATCCGCGATCTTCTGTACCGCCACCGGTTTTATCAGGCATCTTCCTGGGCGCTTCCAGAGGAACAGCTGATAACCTATGAAGCATTGTTGGATAAGATCCATACAAGACGGCCGGAATATGAGTATGGATATTTGTTTTGTACAGGGATGGACTCCCCGCTGCTCCACCCGGCGCCGTACCAGACAGAAGGGGAGATGGAGAATAACGATCGGGCGACGGAAGCATTGATCAAGGAAAAGCTGGAGGAATTTGAGAGCCAGGGATACGATATGGCAATCTTGGCGGAGCTGTGTGCGGAGGACGATTATAATCCGCTGGCACGGTGGCTGGCAAAATACTGGAGGCAGGGAGAATGGGATTTTGAGACATTTCAAATATTGCTGTCCCGGCAGCCCTCCGGGACCATGGCAGTGGAATATATGGAGCGTACGGTGAAGAATGATAGTGGAAAATACGGGGAGATCCTTGCCGCCGCCCGGCAATTGGGATATACAAAAGAGGTTTTGGCAGCCATTTACCGCGCGGAAGCATGTGCGACAGAGGGTGTTCCGCTGGCAGACAAGGCAGAGGAAGATATCAAAAAGATTTTTTGGAGGCGCAGCCTGGCCTGCAGGGAATGCAATGCGCACTGGTCGCTGAGGGAGAGCAGAAAGTATGCGAAGCTAGGCGTATTCCTCCAGCAGCTGTATCAGTTCTACGACGCCAAACGAGTGTCTGTGCCGGAATTGTATGCTTACCTTGAGGGGATCGAGGAGATGCCCCATGGGAAGGCGGATGGGCTGACCGGGTATTATATGGAGAAGTTCCTGTCGGCGCTCCAGCAGGCCTATCTGTCTGATAAGAAGAAGTGCCAGAGGATCTCACAGCTTGAAGTTTTTTTTATGAACCTCCTGCGCTGGGAGGATATGAAGTGCTTCCACCATATGATAAAAAATTTTCCGGAGGTATTGGCGCAGCTGGTGTCGGTCATTTTCCAGCACGACTATACACGGGGCGAAGCGGACAAGCTGGATGAGCGGTACGTGCACAATGCATATTCCATCTATGACAAAGCCCGGTTTTGCCCAACGGAGGAAAATGGGAAGGTGTCTAAGGAGAGGCTGGAGCAGTGGCTGCTGCAGTTTCGGGAATTGTTGGAGCGCAATGATCAGAGCCGTTTGTTCGGCGCGGTGGTGGGAAGACTGTTTTCGTTCTCGCCGCCGGGGGAGGATGGACATAAGCCCTGCGAGGCCGTCAGAGACATGATTGAGAAATACGGGGACGAGCGTATGCGGGATAGTTACTGTGCAGCGGTCTATAATCGCAGGGGCGTCTTTACGCCGTCTGCCGGAAGGGCAGAGAAGGAAATGGCCGAGGGCTTCAGAGAGAACGCGGACTATCTTGTATCTCGCTATCCAGAGACTGCCAGGATCTTTTACGAACTGTCGGACACTTATGAGAGAGAGGCAAAGCAAGAAAGGGAAGAGGCGGAAAATGGGAAGTAATCGGGGGGAGGAGGGAGCGCTTCGGGGAAAGTAAAGAGTGGCTGACAGATATTTGCGGATGCCTTTGTTGAATACGTAGGTCAATATTACGCCGCATCAGAGACGCTTGATTTTCCACCCAGACTCCCATACAATAAAAATATAGGAAAACCACGAGAGAACGGTAGGGCATGTATGATCCGAGAAGGAGTGAGGGAAAATGGAGAGGAAAAAACTTCCTGTGGGCATTGAGAATTTTGAAGAGTTTTCGACGGAAAATTTTTATTATGCGGATAAAACGTTATTTATAGCGGAGCTTTTGGGAAACTGGGGGAAGGCAAATCTGTTTACCCGTCCCCGCCGCTTCGGGAAATCCCTCAACATGAGCATGCTGAAGTGCTTTTTCGAGATCGGAGGCAGGAAAGAGCTGTTTGACGGTCTGAAGATTGCCGAGAAAAAGGCACTTTGCGAACAATATATGGGGCGTTTCCCAGTAATCAGTATTAGTTTAAAGAGCGTAGAGGCACTGAATTATCAGGCGGCGTGCGCTGCGCTGCGCACGGTGATCGGGAATGAGGCGATGCGTTTTCCTTTTCTGGGAACCAGCAGGCGCTTGGAGGAGAATGACAGAGAGCGGTATCAGGCATTGATCCGTATGGACAGAGGCTTGTTTGCAATGGAGGAGGAGCTGCTGGTGGACAGCCTCCGGACGCTTTGCCGGCTGCTTGCGAAGCATTATAGCTGCAAGGTGATTCTTCTGATCGACGAATATGATGTGCCTTTGGATAAAGCGTTCCAGGCAGGATATTATGAGGAGATGGTATCGCTCATCCGCCGCCTGTTCGGCAATGTCCTGAAGACCAATGAGGATCTGCAGTTTGCGGTTCTCACAGGCTGCCTGCGGATATCCAGGGAGAGTATCTTTACTGGGTTAAATAGCCTAAAAGTGCATACTATCACGGATGCCAGGTATGATGAGTACTTCGGCTTCACAGAAAAGGATGTGGAGCAGATGTTGTCCTACTATGGATTGGCATCTTATCAGGAGAAATTTCGGGACTGGTATGACGGTTATCTGTTTGGCAAGGTTCGTGTATATTGCCCTTGGGATGTGATTAATTATTGCGATGACCTTTTGGCAGATAGCGAGGCAGTGCCGCAAAACTACTGGGCGAACACAAGCGGCAATGATATTATCTGGCGCTTGCTCAAAAGGGCTGACCATACGACGCGGAGGGAAATTGAGGACCTGATAAATGGAGGTACAATTGTCAAGGAGATTCGGCAGGAGCTGACATATCGGGACATAGAAGATTCCATCGAGAATCTGTGGAGTGTCTTGTATTCCACAGGCTATCTGACACAGCGAGGACGTGTAGATGGGAGAAAATTGAAGCTGGCTCTGCCCAACCTGGAGGTAAAAGAGTTGTTTATCCGCTTGGTAAAGGAGTGGTTCCAGGAAACCGCCCGAAAGGATACGCCAAGGATTCAACAGTTCTGCCAGGCATTCTTGGATGGCGACGTGCCATTGATTCAGGAGATGCTGCATGAGTATCTGTGGGGTTCCATCAGTGTGAGAGACGCTGCTGATAGGCTGAACCAGCGGGAGAATTTTTACCATGGCATGCTGCTGGGGCTCCTGCAGGGGAGGGAAAATTGGAGTGTCTCCTCGAACGCAGAGACGGGAGAAGGATACAGTGATATTTCCATTTGTACTTCACAGCGGCTAGGGATCGTGATCGAAGTGAAATATGCGGGCGATGGGAATTTGGAAGCAGCCTGCCGGGAAGCTCTACAACAGATCGAGAGGCGACAATATGCATATGGCTTGGAACGCAGAGGCATGAAGGATATCCGAAAGTACGGGATTGCGTTCTGCCGGAAGGAATGCAAGGTTGTGATGGCGCAGCCTATGCGCGATAGCAGCGTCGATGTGCCGAAAGTGCATGGACCCTTGCACACCGAAGCACATAACCAAAGATAACGCAAATGCTAGAAAGACCCAAATGTCATGCCTGCAGCTGCTCCAGAATCTGGTACTGCCACGGCGCAAGGTAGCAGAAGGATTGGGGCGGGCGGGTCAGCTGGATTTCCTGCAGGCGGATCTGCCGCGGATACCGGCGGAAGTTTGCGAGCTGATAGGCGACGGCGAGGCTGCTGCCCTGAAAATAGCCCAGATATTCCTGGCGGCTGAGGCCGGAGAAGCCCTGCGTCTTCTCCCAGATTTGCTCCGGGGAGCCGGACAGGATCTGGGATACATCCGCCTCACCGGCCAGGCAGCCGCAGGGCTGGGTGGCATAGAGGACGATCCGGTCAATCTCCCTCCGGCATTTTGCTTTCCGGAATTCGTATTGCTTTTTTCCGGACGCGATCTGCTGGATATAGCGGGGATGGATGGACAGCAAAAGGATGGACATGGGAGCTCCCTCATTTCTTCGCTAATACTAGGATCAGGCGGTCGCTGCGCGTTTGATCATAATTGGTAAACTTGTAATCGCCGTAGGCGGCTTTTGCTTCGAAGAAGGGA
>CALWMI010000034.1 GCA_944381745.1 uncultured Lachnospiraceae bacterium
GGGCTTGGAAGGGATTCCGTCATCCTGCTGTTCAGCACGGAAGGGGACACCGACGCCGCCTCCTACCAGGCCATCGTGGGATAGCAAAGCCGCATCCCCACAAAACCTTCCCATAACGGAGAGAATATGATATGATAGCCGCAGGCAAGCATGGCATGACAGCCGCTCTGCGGCTATCATTGCGCCGGTGGGCAAGGGGCTTACTGCTTTTGCGCTGACGTTAACGCCGGTGGGCAAGGGGCTTACTGCCTTTGCGCTGACATTAACGACGGTGGGCAAGGGCGTATTGCCCTTTGTACACCGCGCTATGGACGGTACATACCGGGCTGTGGGCGTTCGCCGCCCAGAGCCCGAGAGGGGAGGATATGGAATGGACAGATGGAAGATTGGCCGGGCGGATCCGAAGAAGCGGGAATGGCCCGCCGTGCTGAACATTGCTTTTCTGGGCGTCTTTATCGCCCTTATCGTCCTGGGCATTTATCTTGTGCGGGACAAGCTGCTGTACAACGCAGACGAGATGGGGACTTACCTGGCCGAGAGCTATTCCAGGGAGGAGGAGAACCGCATCGAGGTCTATGAGATGCTCCTCAAGCTGGAGTCGCTGTATATCGGCACGCGGGTGCACGAGGATGCCTCTGCGGAGGAGCTTGCTGGCGCGCTGGCGGAGTATGCCTCCTATGCGGCGGATGTGCTTGGGGCAGATATCATCGATCCCTACGCCGTCATCGGCGGGCAGATTGTGGCCGCCAACCCCTGGACGGGGGACAGCTCCTACGACTACGCATCCAAGGATTGGTACCAGAAGGCCGTGGAGGCGGACGGCGGCATCATTTTCACCGACGTCTACACCAATGTGATCACAGGCGAACAGCTGGTCACCGTGTCCATGGAGCTGGAGGAGCCTGGGGATGTGCTGGCCTTTGATATCCTGATGGAAAACTTCCACACCCACACCAACCGGGCGTCGATGCCGGACGGAAGCTCCTATTTCCTGTTTGACGGAAGCGGCGAGCTGATCTATTCGGTGGGCGCAGAAGAACTCTCGGACGAGGAGAAGGAGACGTATGCAGCCCTGCTTCTGGAGGGGGTGAGAAGCGGGGAGTTCGACAGCTACCGGGCGTCCATCGAGGCGCCGGAAGGCGGCAGGGAGGGCATCTATTACCACAACATGACCAACGGATGGCTCTCTGTCATCACCTACCCGGTGAATCTGATTCTGTACGGGGAGTGGAACAGCGTCATATCCGTCCTCACGGCCATCTTCATCCTCTTGGCTGTGGTCATCGCGGTGATGATGTTCCGGGAGTATGCGGAAAAGCGCAAGGTGAAGTATATCTCCGACACCCTGAAAATTCTGGGGGATACGTATTACGCCATCTACCGCATCAATTTTGAGGACGGCACCTATGAGACAATCAAATCCTCCCCGGATGTGCGGGACGTGCTGGGGAAGCGGGGAGACTACCGCCATCTGATCAAAACGGTTGGCTCCGTGGTGGAGAAGAACACCTACGAGGAATTCGAGGAGAGCTTCTCCGTGCAGAACATCCGCAAGCTGGTGGAAAAGCAGATCTATGAGTTTGGCGGGGATTACCAGAGGCTCTTCGGGGAGGAGCGCAAGTGGGTGAGCATCAAGATCGTGTATAGCGAAGGCCTGGGCCTGGACGAGGTGATCATGTGCTACCGGGAGATCGACGACGAGAAGAAGAAGGAGCTGCAGCGGCAGGAGATCTTGGAGAGCGCCCTGGAGAATGCCAAGCAGGCCGCCCACAGGAAATCCATGTTTTTCAGCAATATGTCCCACGACATGCGCACGCCTCTGAACGCGGTGATCGGCATGACCAAGCTCGCCAGGCAGAACATGGACGACCCGGAGAAGCTTACCGATTACCTCTCCAAGATCGAGCGCTCCGGCTCCCAGCTGCTGGCGCTGATCAACGATGTGCTGGATATGTCCAGGCTGGAGCAGGGGAGCGGCAGCTCCATGGAGTACGAGGCCATGGATCTGGGAAAATGCGTGGAGGAGAGCGCCGCCCTCTTCCAGGAGCAGGCGCGCCAGGAGAAGAAGGAGCTGCGCGTGTCTATCCATGTGGCCCATCCCACCGTATACTGCGACAGCGCAAGGCTTACCCAGATATTGAACAACCTGCTGTCCAACGCCTTCAAGTACAGCGGAGAGGGGGCGTCTGTGTCCCTGGAGCTGATGGAGCTGGAGCAGAAGGAACACCGGGGAAAATACCGGATCACGGTGCAGGACACAGGCATCGGCATGTCAGAGAGCTTCCTGGAGAATATTTTCGAGCCCTTCGCCAGGGAGACCAGGTTTGCGCCTACGAAAACCTCCGGCACTGGACTGGGGATGCCGATTGTGAAGAGCCTGGTGCAGCAGATGAGCGGCGAAATTTTTGTGAAGAGCAAGCTGGGGGAGGGGAGTACCTTCACGGTGCTGCTGCCTCTGGAGATTGCCCAGGGGCAGGCGGGAGAAGAGCAGAAGAACGCAGGAGCCGGGGAAGAGCATATGCAGGAGGCGGCTGCGCCCTACTCCCTGGAGGGCAAGCGGATCCTGGTGGCGGAGGACAATGAGCTGAATATGGAGATTGCGGTGGAGTTCCTGTCCATGCTGGGCGCGTCCGCCATCCAGGCGTGGAACGGCCAGGAGGCCGTGGAAAAGTTCGAGGCCTCCCAGGTGGGAATGATCGACGCGGTGCTGATGGACATGCAGATGCCGGTGATGGACGGCTGCGAGGCATGCCGCAGGATCCGCGCCCTGCAGCGGGCGGACGCCCGCACGGTTCCCATCATCGCCGTCACAGCCAACGCCTTCGCGGAGGATGTGGCCAGGACGACGGAGGCCGGGATGAACGCCCACATCTCCAAGCCGATTGATTTCAAGCTGCTGTGCGAAGTGCTGTCCAAGCTGTCCTAAAGGCAGCTTACCTCCATATCCCAGGCCTGCAATAAGGCTGTCCCAGCCAGGGGGTACGGCACAGCCGCAGAGAAGTCCGCATATGATGTTAGAGAAGGCGCCAGGCAAGATGCCGGCGCCTTTTTGGGAATATACCCGGCAAGCGGCCATCATGCCCGTATGCATGGACATTGCGCGCCGCCCAGGCCGGTGCCTTCTCAGATAGAAATGCGTGAAATTTCAAGAAAGAAAGGGACAGCGATATGATTTACTATGACAGCAACAAGCAGCTTGGAAGATGCCAGCCGCCTCCGGCTCCCTGCCCAGTTCCCTGCCCGCCCGGCAGGAGAGGAAGGCCAGGCCCCACCGGCCCGGCCGGGCCGACGGGAGCCACTGGGCCAACGGGAGCCACCGGGCCTTCTGGAGGCGCCACTGGGCCAACGGG
>CALWMI010000035.1 GCA_944381745.1 uncultured Lachnospiraceae bacterium
TGTCCAAGTACTACAAGTGCAAGGAGGACGTGGCGCTGACAGCCAAGCAGCTGGATATGACGGAGGAGGAAGTCCAGGCCAGCCTCGTGCAGGTGAAGATCAACACCGGGCTGGACGTGAATGACAATGAGGACAACTTCAAGCTCCACTTCATCACCATCGCCAAGAAGGTGCTGGAGAACGACGAGAGGATCAAGAGGAACCACTGAGCGGGCGCAAATGTATGCTCTAAGTGACTGCTTAAACATGGTTTTTGCCATGGTTAGGGGAGCAGCCGCTTAGAGCTTTTTTATTGTGCAGACACCGGTGCTGCTGTTTTATGAGCAGCCGCCTTTTGGTCATGCCTGGGGCGGCAGGGCATATACATAAAATATGAAGAAACTTTGGACGGCGAGGAGGAGAGCCGATGGAAGACCAGAAGGTGGAAAACCTGCTGAACCTGGCGCTGGAGGCGACGCCCAGGGAGCGGCAGAAGTCCCTCTCCCTGAACGTGGGGTATGATAGCCTGGACGACACCTGGGATGTGATTGTGAAGTACACGGGGGACTTGTCTGCGCTGGAGGGGGAGGCGGTACGGATTGTGCCGCTGATCGGGCAGTATGCGGTGGTGACGCTGCGGGAGGACAGGCTGGAGGATTTGGCGGGATCGCCCCTGATCGAGTATGTGGAGAAGCCCAAGCGGCTGTTTTTCCAGGTTGACGGCGGACGGGCGGCCTCCTGCATAGACGGTGTGCAGAACGCGGCCTTCGGCCTGTTCGGGCAGGGCGTCCTGGTGGCGGTGATTGATTCCGGTATCGACTACACCCACCCGGATTTCTGCGCGCAGGACGGGAGGACGAGAATCCTCGCCCTCTGGGATCAGAGTCTGGAGGCGCAGGAGGGGGAGCGCCCGCCGCAGGGGTACCACATTGGGGTGGAATACACGGGGGAGGCGATCAACCGGGCGCTGGAGGCCGGAGGGGAGGAGCAGGCCAGGCTGGTCCGCAGCCGTGACCTGAGCGGACACGGGACAGCGGTGGCGGGGATTGCCGCTGGAAATGGACGTGCCTCGGGGGGCCGGTACAGGGGCGTGGCCTCGGAGAGCCCGCTCCTCGTGGTGAAGCTTGGCAATCCCAGGCAGGGGAGCGAGGGCTTCCCCAGGACGACGGAGCTGATGCAGGGCGTGGATTACGTGGTGAAGAAGGCGGTGGAGCTAAAGATGCCTGTGGCGGTGAATTTGAGCTTCGGGAATACGTACGGCTCCCATGACGGCACCTCCCTCCTGGAGACATACCTGGACAATGTGGCGGGCGTGTGGAAAAACGTGCTCTGCGTGGGGACAGGGAATGAGGCAAACCGCGCCGGGCACACGGAGGGCTTCCTTAAGGAGGGGGAGCTGCGGGAGGTGGAATTCGCGGTCAGCAGCTATGAGACGGCCCTGAATATCCAGATATGGAAGTCCTACGCCGATGATTTTGACATTGCGGTGCGCCATCCTTCCGGGGAGACGGTGGGGCCGCTGCAGCAGGTGCTGGGGCCGCAGCGCTTCCGCCTCCGGGGCACGGAAATCCTGGTCTATTACGGGGAGCCAAGCCCCTACAGCAGGGCGCAGGAGATTTACCTGGAATTTTTGCCGGACAGGGATTACCTGGACGATGGGATCTGGGCGGTGCAGCTGTTCCCCAGGAGGCTGGTGACGGGAAATTATGACATGTGGATGCCCTCCGCCCAGGTGCTGAATGAGGGGACGGGGTTTGTCCTTCCCGTGGAGGAGACGACGCTGACCATTCCATCCTCCGCCAGGAAGGTGCTGTCTGTGGGAGCCTACGATGCCAGGCGGGACGTGTATGCCGGATTTTCCGGGAGAGGCTACACCCGGGAGATGCGGGCGGTGAAGCCGGATCTGGCCGCGCCGGGCGTGGACATGATGGCCCCGGCGCCCGGCGGGGGATACCGGCAGGTGACAGGCACCTCCTTCGCCGTACCCTTTGTCACCGGGGCCTCCGCCCTGCTGATGCAGTATGGGATTGTCCAGGGCAGCGATCCCTACCTGTACGGGGAGAAGGTGAAGGCCTGCCTGATCCGGGGCGCCAGGCCGGTTGCCGGTGAGCAGGAGTATCCCAACCGCCGGGTGGGATACGGGGCGCTGTGCGTCCGGGACAGCCTGGGAGTCCTGTAGGGAGGTGCGCAGGATAGAAGCCTCCCGGCAGCGCGCAGCCGGCGCTGATGCGCAGGCACGGCCCAGGGCTGCCCGCCCGTAGCCTGCTGTGAATGGCACAAAGATTTCATAAAATATTAAGAAATAATACTTTGACTAAGTTGGCGGCCTGTGTTCTACTATAGGATAGGGCAGCGGAATGTTCGAGACAGATTATAGAGGACATAGGAGGGGTAATATGACGAAAAAGCTGAGGATACAACGAGGATTTCTCTTTGCACTGCTGGCAGTGCTTGTGCTGGGGCTTGCGGGCTGCGGGAAGGATGAGCAGCCGGACGATGTGTTTATCGCTGACGAGCCTGAGGATATGGGCGAGGGCGATATCGGGGACGAGAGCGCAGAGGCTCCGTCCGGGGAGACAGAGGCCGCAGCTGAGACGGCGCCTGCGGAGGAACCGCAGGAGACGCAGCCGCCGGCAAATGTGGAGATGTCCAGCGTCACTGCGCCGGATGCGGATACCGACGTCTATGAGATTGTCCTGGGCGTGGGGAGCGACGAGACGCAGGCCATTGTGAAGTGGTACGGGACGAATACAGAGGCAGGGACCGTCTATGTGGCGAAGGCCGCAGAGATGGGAGGCAATACCTTCCCGGTGACAGCCCAGATTGTGAATTCCACCGTGAGCCCGGCGGACTACCAGAGCTATATGGTGAATGCGGCCACGGTCACAGGGCTTGAGAGAGATACGGAGTACTGCTATATGGTGGGGAGCGCCAACGGCTGGTCGTCCCTGCGCAGCTTCCACACCGGGAAGGAAGGGCAGGCAGATATTATTGTGACCGGGGATATCCAGCTGGGGACCGGGGACAATGACGGGGAGAACGTGGCGGCCTGGAACCGGATCGTGGCGGACACGGTGAGCCGTTTCCCGGATTACAACATGCACCTGAACATGGGAGACGTGACGACGATGGCCTTTGAGGACCACTATGTCAACTCCATCAACAACCGCCTGTTTTCTGATTATGTGACAGGCGTGGTGTACGGCAACCACGACGCAGCCGGGGATCTGTGGAACAAGCATTTCTCCCAGCCGAACCAGAGCGACTTCGCCCAGAGGGACGGCAAGGCCAACGGCAACTTCTGGTTTAAGTACAACGGCGTGCTGTTCATGGAGCTGAACTACCAGATCGAGGACATTGACATCCTGGTGGACCACAAGTATTTTATCGAGCAGACGATTGCCGCCAACCCGGACTGCAAGTGGCGGGTGGTGCTGATGCATTACTCCCCGTTCAGCAGCGTGGCCAAGTACCAGGACTATTCCGACCAGAACCGGGAATACTGGCTGCAGGTGTTTGAGGAGTACGATATCGACGTGGTGCTCAACGGGCATGACCACGCCTACACGAGGAGCTATATGATTCAGGGCGGGCAGCCGCAGAAATCCGACGCCACGTCGGTGACTAACCCGGAGGGAATCCTGTACGTGACCTTCGGCTCGGCGTCCGGAAGCCAGTACCATGACGTCAACCCCACAGGATATGCGGCGAAGACGCTGCAGACGTACACGCCGCACGTCTCCACGGTGAACTTCACCCAGAACAGCTTCAAGCTGACGGTGTACGACGCCAATTCCTGGGAGGTGCTGGACAGCTTCGAGATCATAAAGGAATAACGGAGAGAACCGCGCTGCCTGCGCGGACGCGCCAGGAGGGTATCTTGCAAGCCGCTGTACGGCTTTTCGGTACCCTCCTGTTTTTCTGCGAAAGTCCCTGCATTGCCTCTTGCGCGCGGGGCAGCCATGGATTATCCTATTGGAGAAAGGGAGTGGAGGCGAGAGATGAAGGAGAACAAGAGACGCCGCTGGGATAGGCTTGCGAGACTGGGTTTGCTGTGCCTGCTTCTGCTGCTGTGCGCGGGCTGCGCGCGGGACGGGGAGGATGCGGCCTCCGGGGAGGGCCAGGCAGACACCCAGGAGACAGCTGGGGAAGAGGGCCAGGCAGACACCCAAGAGACAGCCGGGGGAGAGAACGGGGCGGACGCCCAGGAGACAGCCGGGGAAGAGGGCCAGGCAGACCACCAGGAGACAGCCGGGGAGAGCCAGGCAGACACCCAGGAGACAGCCGGGGGAGAGAACGGGGCAGCCCCCCAGGAACCGCAGGGGGGCGGGGAGGACAATGCGCCGGCGATAGACAGGGGCAATGCCTTCCTGGAGGCGGGCGACATGGAGCAGGCGGCGGCCTGCTTTGAGGAAGCCATCGCGGCAGAGCAGGATCTGAGGATGGCCTACCGCGGCTTGGGGATTGTGAAGCTGAGCCAGGGAGATTACGAGGGGGCCATCGCGGACTTTGACCAGGCCCTGGTGAACTGCGGCATGGAGGCGGATGCCGTCGCCTACGATATCTCCTATTATAAAGCCTCGGCCTATGTGAGCCTGGGCGAGCTGAATGAGGCGCTGGAGGTGTACAGCCATCTGGTGGACTACAAGCCGTCCGCAGACACCTACATGGGGCGGGGAGCCGTGTACGCCAGGATGGGGAACCTGGAGATGGCCAGGGCGGATTTTGACCGGGTGCTGCAGGAGGAGCCGGACAACTACAGCCGCTATGTGGAGGCCTACCAGCTCTTGGAGGCGGCCGGGCAGACCGAGGCCGGCCAGGAGTACCTGCGCAGGGCGCTGGAGATCGAGCGGGACAAGAACGCCGATAATCTGGAGCGGGGCAAGCTCTACTATTACCTGCAGGAGTATGACAATGCCAAGACGGAGCTGGAGCGGGCGGATGAGAGCGACGCCGAAGTGCTCCTGTACAAGGGGCTGGTGTATGACGCCCTGGGGGATTTCGCCTACGCGAAAACCATGTACGAGGCATACCTGGAGCAGGAGAGCGCAGACGGGAGCATCTATAATCTGATCGCCTCGTCGGAGATGGCGTCCGGCAATTATGAGGATGCGCTGGCCACCGTGCAGAGAGGGCTTGCCAACGCCAGCAGCGGCAGGCAGGAGCTGTACCGGAATGAGATTATCGCCTATGAGTACCTGGGAGATTTCGCGTCGGCCAAGGCAAAGATGGAGGAGTACCTGGAAATGTATCCCCAGGATGAGGAGGCGGCGAGGGAAGCCGTATTCTTGAGGACAAGGAGCTGAGACAGAGAACTCTATGATAGAATGGAAGGAACAGAAGGAGCGGGTCATCCTGGTGGGGGTGTCCCTGGGGGATACACAGGATACGGAGCTCTCCCTGGAGGAGCTTGAAGAGCTGGTGGACACAGCGGGGGCCGTGACGGTGGGCAGGGTCATCCAGAACCGGGAGAGCCAGCACGCGGCGACCTACGTGGGAAAAGGAAAGGTGCAGGAGATCCTGGAGCTGGCGGCGCAGACGGAGGCGGACGGCATCGTGTGCGACGACGAGCTGACGCCGGTCCAGATGAAAAACCTGGAGGATGTGCTGGGGCTGAAGATTATGGACCGCACCCTGGTAATCCTGGATATTTTTGCGGCCAGGGCATCCACCAGCGAGGGGAAGCTCCAGGTAGAGCTGGCACAGCTGAAATACCGCCAGGCAAGGCTGGCTGGATTGGGCAGGGAGATGTCCCGGCTGGGAGGCGGCATCGGCACGCGAGGCCCGGGAGAGAAGAAGCTGGAGACAGATAGGCGGCGCATGCGGGCGCGCATTGCACAGCTGGGACGGGAGATACGGGAGGTACAGCGCCACCGGGAGGTGACCAGGACAGCCAGGAAACGATCGGATATGCGGGTGGCTGCTATCGTGGGATACACGAACGCAGGCAAGTCCACCCTCCTCAACACCCTGACAGGAGCCCACGTGCTGGAGGAGGACAAGCTGTTCGCCACCCTGGATCCCACGACGCGCTGCCTGGAGCTGCCGGGAGGGCAGAAGCTCCTGCTCACAGACACGGTGGGCTTCATCCGCAAGCTGCCCCACCATCTCATCGAGGCGTTCAAGAGCACGCTGGAGGAGGCAAAATATGCGGACTATATCCTGCATGTGGTGGACGCGGCGGCCCCGGAGATGGAGCTGCGGATGCACGTGGTATACGAGACGCTTAAGGAGCTGGGAGTCCGGGACAAGAAGATACTCACCCTGTTCAACAAATCCGACCTGCGGGAGGGAGGAGAGATCCTGCGGGACTTCCAGGCGGACCGGACGCTGTCTGTCAGCGCGCGCACAGGGCAGGGGCTGGAGGAACTGAAGGCGGAGCTGGAGAAGATGCTGCGCGGGGAGAAGGTATACCTGGAGCACACCTACCCCTACAGCGAGGCCGGCCTCCTGGCTCTCATCCGCCGGGAGGGGGAGCTCCTGGAGGAGAGCTATAGGCCGGAGGGCATCCGCGTGCGGGCTTTTGTGCCCAGGGCGCTGCTTGGCAGGCTGGAAGCAAGATGACGCGGGACGGGAGGCGGCGAAGGCGGACTGCCGCCCGCCGCGCCGGCAAAGGAAGAATCGTCGGTTTACATCCGTGCCCAAAAATGATATGATAGTAAAAATGTATGGAGTAGGGACCAAAGAGGAGGAGAGACAATGATTGATAAGATGATACGAAAGATCCGCCGTACCAACGCGCCGATCGTTGTAGGCCTGGACCCGATGCTCAGCTACATACCGCATCATATCAAGCGGAAGGCATACGATGAGCTGGGGGAGACGCTGGAGGGGGCGGCAGAGGCGATCTGGCAGTACAACAAAGAGATCATTGACAAGACCTATGACCTGATACCGGCTGTAAAGCCCCAGATTGCCATGTATGAACAGTTTAGCATCGAAGGGCTGAAGGTTTTCAAGCGCACGATAGACTACGCCAAGTCCAAGGACCTGATCGTGATCGGGGACGCCAAGCGGGGGGACATCGGCTCCACCTCCGCCGCCTATGCGGTGGGGCACCTGGGGAGGGTGGAGGTCGGAAGCAAGAAGTACGCGGGCTTCGACGAGGACTTTGCCACCGTGAACCCCTATCTGGGGACGGACGGCATCAAGCCGTTCGTGGACGTCTGCAAGGAGGAGAACAAGGGCATCTTCATCCTGGTGAAGACCTCCAACCCGTCCAGCGGGGAATTCCAGGACCGGCTGATCGACGGCAAGCCGCTCTACGAGTGGGTCGGCGAGATGGTGGACAAGTGGGGGGAGGAGCACATGGGGCAGGAGGGCTACAGCTATGTGGGCGCTGTGGTGGGAGCCACCTACCCGGAGATGGGCAAGATCCTCCGGAAGATCATGCCGAAGGCGTTCATCCTGGTGCCCGGCTATGGGGCGCAGGGAGGCAAGGGCAAGGATCTGGTTCCCTTCTTCAATGAGGACGGGCTGGGGGCGATCGTGAATTCCTCCAGGGGCATCATCGCGGCATACCGGCAGGAACAGTACAGCAAGTTCGGGCCTGAGAACTTCGGGGACGCTTCCCGGCAGGCCGTGCTGGATATGATCGACGACATCAACGGGGCGCTGGGCTGCTGACGGTACAGCGCGCGAGGACAGGAAAGGATTCGATAGAATGGCTGGAAAATTCAAGGAAAAGGCAACCATTGTATACCAGAGCCGCATTGCGGCGGATATATACAGCATGTGGCTCCAGACAGAGCGCATCGCGGCCCAGGCAGTCCCGGGACAGTTCGTCTCTCTGTACTGCAACGACGCCTCCAGGCTGCTTCCGCGGCCCATCAGCATCTGTGAGATCAATCCCAGATCCGGCATGCTGAGGCTTGTATACCGGGTGGCCGGGAAGGGGACAGAGGAATTTGCCTCCATGCATCCAGGAGATACCCTGGACATCCTGGGGCCTCTCGGCAACGGATTTCCCCTTGACCGGGCCGAGGGAAAGCGTTCTATGCTCATCGGCGGAGGCATCGGGCTGCCCCCGATGGTGGAGCTGTGCAGGCAGCTGCCGGGGGAGAAGACGGTTGTGGCAGGCTTTCGCAGCGAGCGGTTCCTGATGGAGGATTTTGAAGCGTTGGCCGCCAGGACAGCGGTGGCTACGGAGGACGGAAGCTTCGGGACGAAGGGGACTGTGCTGGATGCCATCCGGGAGCAGGGGCTGGAGGCCGATATCATTTACGCCTGCGGCCCTACGCCCATGCTGCGGGCGGTGAAGGAGTACGCCGCAGAGAAAGGCGCGGAGTGCTGGCTGTCCATGGAGGAGCGCATGGGATGCGGGATCGGCGCCTGCCTGGCCTGCGTCTGCCAGTCGAAGGAGATCGACGGGCATTCCCGCGTGCACAATAAGAGAGTATGCAAGGAAGGGCCTGTGTTTGAGGCCGGGGAGGTGGAGCTGTGATGGAGAGATTGTCAACGGCGGTGAGCCTGGCGGGCGTGGAGCTGAAGAACCCGGTGATGACCTGCTCCGGGACCTTCGGCTCCGGGATGGAGTACGGGGAGTTCGTGGATCTGAACCGCCTGGGGGCGGTGGTCACCAAGGGAGTGGCCAATGTGCCGTGGGAGGGCAATCCCACACCCCGGATTACCGAGGTATACGGCGGGATACTCAACGCCATCGGCCTGCAGAACCCGGGGCTTGACCTGTTCTGCCAGCGGGACATCCCCTTCCTTAAGCAGTATGACACGAAGATTGTGGTGAACGTGTGCGGCAGGACGGTCAGGGACTACTGCGAGGCGGTGGAGCGGCTGGGCGAGCAGCCGGTGGACCTCCTGGAGATCAACATCTCCTGCCCCAATGTGAAGCACGGCGGCATCGCCTTCGGCCAGGATCCGGCGGCCGCAGAGGAGATTACCAGGGAGATCAAGAAATATGCGAAGCAGCCGGTGATTGTCAAGCTCAGCCCCAATGTGACGGATATCGCCCAGATGGCCCAGGCAGTGGAGGCTGCCGGGGCGGATGCGGTGTCCCTGATCAACACCATCACCGGGATGAAGATCGATATCCACAGGCGCAGATTTGCCCTGGCCAATAAGACAGGGGGCATGTCCGGCCCGGCGGTGAAGCCCATTGCGGTGCGCATGGTGTACCAGGTTGCCCAGGCGGTGAACATACCGGTGGTGGGCATGGGCGGCATTGCCACGGCGGAGGACGCCCTGGAATTTATCCTGGCGGGAGCCACGGCGGTGGCCGTGGGGACGGCGAATTTCTATAATCCCAGAGCCACGGAGGAGGTGGCCCAGGGGATCGAGGACTACATGAGGCAGTATCATGTCTCGGATATCAGGGAGCTGATCGGGGCAGTGGAGAGCCTGTAGGCGCCCGGGCAAGCTTGCGGCGAGGAAAGTCAGGAGGTATGGATATGGAACAATACAAGCAGGAGTTTATCGAATTTATGGTGGACTGCCAGGTGCTGAAGTTCGGCGATTTTGTCACGAAGAGCGGGCGCAGGACCCCGTTTTTCATCAACGCCGGGTTCTACCGCACAGGAACCCAGCTGCGCAGGCTGGGGGGATATTACGCCCAGGCGATCCACGACCGCTTCGGCCTGGATTTTGATATTCTGTTCGGGCCAGCCTACAAGGGGATCCCGCTCTCTGTGGCGGCGTCCATGGCCATCAGCGAGATGTACGGGAAGGAGATCGGATACAGCTCCAACCGCAAGGAGATCAAGGATCACGGAGAGACGGGGATTCTGCTGGGGAGCCCCATGAAGGACGGGGACCGGGTTCTGATCATTGAGGACGTGACCACGGCGGGCACCTCCATCCAGGAGACGCTGCCCATCATCAAAGCCCAGGGCCAGGTGGAGGCCGTGGGGCTTGTGGTGTCGGTGGACCGCATGGAGAAGGGGCACGGGGAGAAGAGCGCCCTGGCGGAGATTGAGGAGACCTACGGCCTGAAGACCTCGGCGATCGTGACCATGGGCGAGGTGGTGGAGCACCTGTACAACCGGCCCTACAAGGGGAAGATCATCATTGACGATACATTAAAGGCGGCGATTGACGCATACTATGAACAGTACGGAGCCAGATAGGATAAGGAGGTATCCCATGAGTGAGAAGGCTTACAGGGCAATGAAGCAGGCGGGAGCCGCCAACATTGTGATTGGGATTGTGGCGGTTCTGACGGGCATCGTCTGCGGAATCCTGCTGATTGTCCACGGCGGACGGTTACTGAAGAACAAGTCGGATTTGACCTTCTAGGCCAAATCCGACTTTGCGCGCAGTGACGAACAATATTTCGGTGAGGAAGTTTGGAAGTTGAAAATCAAAACCGCGAAAAGAATCCGCTGGCTGGGAACCATTTTGTTTCTGGCCTATTTATGTCTGCTGGTATATCTGATGTTTTTCTTTGAGGGCTACGGGAGGACGGACGCCGGCCGGCAGTATATGTATAACCTTGTGCCGCTGCAGGAGATACGGCGCTTCCTCGTGCACTGGAGGACGCTGGGAATCCGGGCTGTGCTGGAAAATCTGGTGGGGAACATCGTGGGGTTCGTCCCCTTCGGCTTTATCCTGCCCCTCATCTACAAGAGGAAGCGCAGGCTCTGGCTGATCACTCTCCTCACGCTGGAGTTCAGCCTGATGATCGAGCTGACGCAGCTGGTGCTGAAGGTGGGGAGCTGCGATGTGGACGACGTGATCTTAAATACGCTGGGCGGCATGCTGGGGTATGGGCTTTTCTATATGTGCAACAGGATAAGGAGGAAAATCGATGGATGACAGGCCGATTATACTGAACCGGGATCCAAAGGAGAAGAGGATCTTCGTGGGCAATGCCAATTATCGGTTTGACAACAAGAAGTATACGCTGGGGGGCTGGCTCTCTCTGGCGCTGGCGGCCGGGGCGGTGCTCGTCCTGGGATTCTCCGTGTACGCGGCCTACCGGGCGAAGGGAGGAGGAGGCTTCGCCGTGGGCGGGGCCGGCTTTATCGGTTTCCTGATGACGGTGGCCGGGTTTATCATCAGCATTATGAGTTTCCAGGAGGAAGATAAGAACTATCTGTTTACCCGAATCGGGATGGGAGTCAATTTCCTGCTGCTCCTGCTGTGGGGCTGCGTCTACCTGATCGGGATTTAAATACCGGCAGAGATAAGGATAAAGAAAGGATAAAGAAAGGAAGAGAGGCCATGGATGATCGGGCGTTCCCGCAGGAGGAGAGAGAAGATCTCAAGGAGAGATATGCCCTGGCCACGGAGAGGATCCGGCAGATCGGCGGGGAGGAGAGCGTGCCGCTTCCCTACCGGGATTATTTCCGGAGGATGGCGGCATTTATTCTGGAGATGGACAGGACGCTGGCGGATACCGGGAGCGGCGCCCGCAGAAATTGGAGCCTGGAGGAGCTCAAGCGCCATAACCGGGCGCTGTACGAGGATATCCTCCCGGAGAACTATGGGCGCAGCTACGCCAACCCGGCATATGCGGCCCAGGCGCTGGGGGAGGAGCGGGGGCGGCTGCTCTCTTTCCTCTGCGCGGAGATACGGGGGATGATTGTGTACGCCTACGAATACCGGCTGGAGGATATGGTCATTCTGTGCGAGCTGTTCCTGGAGGTGTACAACCGCTTCGAGGAGGAGAATCTGCCTTCATACCGGGAGCTTAGGGAGATCCTCTACTGGTTTGTCAGCGATTACACAGACCGGACGGTGTCGTACCGGGTGCGGGAGCAGGTGGATCCAAGCCTCTCCTTCGCGGCGGATATCATCCGGGAAGCCGACCTGTCGGATGTGCGCTACCTGTACGCCTTCGGGGAGTATATATCGGAAAATGAGCTGGCTACGGCCCGTTTCCTGAACACACTCAGCGAGGAGGAGATTGCCGGGATGGCCAGGACCTTCACCGAAGGGTACCGCATGGGCTTTGTGAAGGCCGGGAAGCCGCTGGAGAGGAAGACCAGCGTCAACATCCGCTACACCCTGGGCTTTGAGCGGATTGTGCGCCAAGCCATGGCCAATTTTGAGGAGATGGGCCTTTCCTGCATCCTGTACCGGGCGGCTGTGTCCAGCGTCAACCGGAGAGGACAGGCGAAAACCGGCTATGTGGGAGGCAATCCCAACAAGCAGTACGATTATGACCACAGGGAGGACAGCGCCATCTACCTGGACGCCCCCTTTGTGGAGCGGAAGCTGGGCGTGCTGCGGGCCAGCTATGAGGCGTACAAGGAGCTCGCCAGAGGACATGCAGGGCCGGCAGTGATGGAGACCTTCGGGGAGACGCCCTTTGTCCCGGAGGCGAAGGAGGCCTGCTTCCGCCTGAGCCGCAGGCAGCAGAAGCTGTCTGTCCGCTATGACAGCGAGGCGGGCAGGCTTGCCAACACCTACATCCCCGGGGAAGAGAGGAGCTTTACCATCATCGCCTACCCGATACAGGAGATCGGGGAGGACTATGAGAGTATTTTTCGGGATACGGTGCGGGTCAACACGCTGGATTACAGGAAGTATGAGGCGATCCAGCAGCGCCTGGTGGACGCCCTGGACCGGGCGGCTTATGTGGAGGTGAAGGGGGCGGGGGACAACCGCACGGACATGCGGATCCAGCTCTGGCGCCTTGTGGATCCTTCCCGGGAGACGGTCTTTGAGAACTGCGTGGCCGATGTGAACATCCCCGTGGGAGAGGTGTTCACGTCCCCGGTGCTTACGGGGACAGAGGGCGTGCTCCATGTGAGCCGCGTCTACCTGAATGAGCTGAAGTACGAGGACCTGGAGCTGACCTTCCGGGACGGGTGGGTGACAGATTACCGGTGCGGCAACTTCCCGGACGAGGAGGAGGGACGGCGCTACATCCTGGACAATGTGCTGTTCCACCACGAGAGCCTCCCCCTGGGAGAGTTCGCCATCGGCACGAACACCACGGCCTACGCCATGGGGAGAAAATATGGGATCGAGGGCCGTCTCCCCATCCTCATCGCCGAGAAGACAGGCCCCCACTTTGCGGTGGGAGACACCTGCTACAGCTGGGAGGAGGATGTGCAGGTGTTCAACCCGGACGGCAAGGAGATTGTGGCCAGGGAGAACGAGGTGTCTGCCCTGCGCAGGGAGGATCCATCCAAGGCCTACATGAACTGCCACACAGACATCACCCTGCCCTACGAGGAACTGGGCGCGCTTACGGCGGTGACGGCGGAGGGGGAGCGGATCCCCATCATCCGGGACGGCAGGTTTGCCCTCCCCGGCTGCGAGGAGCTGAACCTCCCGCTGGAGGAGCTTCAAAGCCTCGGGAAAGAGGCCAAAAAGCCTTGACGGAACCATACGGAACCGATAAGATGAGTTTGAGAGTGAAAACAACAAGAGGAGGAGTTCAAGATGGCAAGAGTAGGAATTGTTATGGGAAGCGACTCGGATATGCCGGTGATGGCGAAGGCGGCAGATATCCTGGAGGAGCTTGGCGTGGACTATGAAATGACGATCATCTCTGCACACCGGGAGCCGGATGTGTTTTTTGAGTATGCAAAGAGCGCAGAGGAGAAGGGCTTCAAGGTGATTATCGCAGGGGCAGGCATGGCGGCCCATCTGCCGGGCATGTGCGCGGCAATCTTCCCGATGCCGGTGATCGGCATCCCGATGCACACCACATCCCTGGGAGGAAGGGATTCCCTGTACTCTATCGTCCAGATGCCCTCTGGCATCCCGGTGGCCACTGTGGCCATCAACGGCGGGGCCAACGCGGGGCTGCTGGCTGCCAAGATCCTGGCCACATCCGACGCGGAGCTGCTGGCAAGGCTCAAGGACTATTCTGTGAAGCTCAAGGAGCAGGTGGAGGCGAAGGCAGAGCGCCTGGCCGAGGTCGGATACAAGGAATACATGAAGAATAAATAACCAGAGGCAGAGGGACGAAGCGGAGGATAAGAGATGGATTACAAGAACGCGGGAGTGGACATTGAGGCCGGCTACAAATCAGTGGAGCTGATGAAGAAATATGTGCAGCGCACCATGCGGCCGGAGGTGCTGGGAGGAATCGGCGGATTCTCAGGCGCCTTTTCGATGGAGAAATTCAAAAATATGGAGAAGCCTACCCTGGTATCGGGCACGGACGGCGTGGGGACGAAGCTGAAGCTGGCCTTCCTGCTGGACAAGCACGACACCATCGGCATTGACTGTGTGGCCATGTGTGTGAACGATATCGCATGCGCAGGCGGGGAGCCCCTGTTTTTCCTGGACTATATTGCCTGCGGCAAGAATGAGCCGGAGAAGATTGCCACCATCGTGAGCGGCGTGGCTGAGGGCTGCGTGCAGGCGGGAGCCGCCCTGATCGGCGGGGAGACGGCGGAGATGCCGGGCTTCTACCCGGAGGACGAGTATGACCTGGCAGGGTTTGCCGTGGGGATTGTGGACGAGAAGGATCTGATCACAGGCAAGGACATGAAGCCCCAGGATACGCTGATCGGCATCGCCTCCTCGGGCGTGCACAGCAATGGCTTCTCCCTTGTGCGCAAGGTGTTCCGCATGAGCCGCGAGGCACTGGATACATACTATGACAAGCTGGGCTGCACCCTGGGCGAGGCGCTGCTGGCCCCGACGAAGATCTATGTGCGGGCGCTGGCGGCTGTGAAGGAGGCGGGCGTGCAGGTGAAGGCCTGCAGCCACATCACAGGCGGCGGCTTCTACGAGAATGTCCCGCGGATGCTTCCCGACGGCATCCGGGCTGTGATCCGCAAGGACAGCTACCCCATCCCGCCGGTTTTTGAGATGCTGGCCCAGGAGGGGGACATCCAGGAGCACATGATGTACAACACCTTCAACATGGGCATCGGCATGGTGCTGGCGGTGGATCCGGCGGATGCGGAGAAGACGCTGGCGGCTATCGAGAGTGCTGGGGAGAAGGCCTATGTCATCGGCCAGGCTGAGGCCGGAGACAAAGGAGTCGTCCTATGTTAAAGGTGGCGGTGCTGGTCTCCGGCGGCGGGACGAACCTGGAGGCTATTTTGCAGGCGATGGAAAGCGGAGAGATACCGGGGGCCCAGGTGGTGAAGGTCATCAGCAACAACCCGGGAGCCTACGCCCTGGAGCGGGCCAGGAACCACGGCGTCCCGGCCCAGTGCATTTCCCCCAAGGACTACGGGGACAGGCAGGCCTTCCACCAGGCCCTGCTGGAGGGCGTGCGCGCGTCTGGGGCAGAGCTTATCGTGCTGGCCGGCTTCCTGGTGGTGATCCCGCCGGAGATGATCCGGGAATACCGGGGCCGCATCATCAACGTGCACCCCTCCCTCATCCCATCGTTCTGCGGGACGGGCTATTACGGGAAGAAGGTGCATGAGGCGGCGCTGGCCCGCGGGGTGAAGGTGACAGGGGCCACCGTACATTTCGTGGACGAGGGGACGGATACCGGCCCGATCATCCTGCAGAAGGCTGTGGAAGTACGGGAGGACGACACCCCGGACACCCTCCAGAGGCGGGTGATGGAGGAGGCAGAGTGGAAGCTCCTGCCCAAGGCCATCCGCCTGATCGCAGAGGGACGGGTACAGATTGCAGACAGCAGAGTGTTGATAGCTAAGGAGAGAGAAGAATGAACGTACTGATTGTTGGAGGCGGCGGGAGAGAGAACGCCATTGCCTGGAAGGCAGCCCAGAGCCCGCGGGTGGACAAGCTGTACTGCGCACCGGGAAATGCCGGGATCGCGGAGTATGCCGAGTGTGTGGACATCGGCGCCATGGAGTTTGAGAAGCTGGCGTCCTTCGCCAAGGAGAAGGAGATCGGCCTCACCATCGTCGGCATGGACGACCCGCTGGTGGGGGGGATCGTGGACGTCTTTGAGCGGGAAGGGCTGCGGGTATTCGGGCCGCGGAAAAATGCGGCGATCCTGGAGGGCTCCAAGGCCTTCTCCAAAGATTTGATGAAGAAATACCATATCCCCACGGCAGCCTATGAGAACTTCGACGACCCGAAGGCCGCCCTGGAATATCTGAAGACAGCCAAATACCCCATCGTGCTCAAGGCGGACGGGCTGGCGCTGGGCAAGGGCGTCCTCATCTGCAACACCCCTGAGGAGGCCCGGGACGGCGTGCGGACGATTATGGAGGATAAGCAGTTCGGCGACGCCGGGAACCGCATGGTGATTGAAGAGTTCATGACTGGCCGGGAAGTCTCGGTCCTGTCCTTTGTGGACGGCAGGACGATCCGGACCATGACCTCCGCCCAGGACCACAAGCGGGCGAAGGACGGAGATCAGGGCCTGAATACCGGCGGCATGGGAACCTTTTCTCCCAGCCCTTTCTACACGAAGGAAGTGGACGACTTCTGCCAGAAGTATATTTACCAGCCCACGGTGGACGCTATGGCGGCGGAGGGAAGGACGTTTGTGGGCATTATCTTTTTCGGCCTGATGCTGACGGCAGACGGGCCGCGGGTGCTGGAGTACAATGCGCGCTTTGGCGACCCAGAGGCGCAGGTGGTGCTGCCTAGGATGAAGACGGACATGATCGAGATTATGGAGGCGTGCATCGACGGGAAGCTGGCGGACTATGAGCTGGAGTTTGACGACAACGCGGCCGTGTGCGTCGTGCTGGCATCCGACGGCTACCCGGTGTCCTACCAGAAGGGCTACGAGATCCGCGGGCTGGAGCGGTTCCAGGGGAGGAAGGGCTTCTACGCCTTCCACGCGGGCACGGCCTTCCGGGACGGCAAGGTGGTGACCAACGGCGGACGCGTCCTGGGCGTCACCGCCACAGGGGCGAATTTGAAGGAAGCCCGGGCCAACGCCTACCAGGCCACGGAATGGGTGGAATTCGACAACAAATATATGCGCCGCGATATCGGCAAGGCGATAGACGAGGCATAGGAATCCGGGCGGGATGCCTGGGGGAGGGGGTGCTCCATCGGTGAATGTTTCACAGAAGGGGCACCCTTGTTTATCGTTATACGGCTTCTGCCGGGAAAGGGCTTCCAGCGCGGCGGCTGTCCGCAGCAGGGGGAAATATTTTGCGCGGGATATAAAAACTGCAGGCGGGTTTAGAACTTTTTATGGAAAAAACTGCCTGGCCAAGATATAATAGAGACAATATGAGAGCAGAAATAGAAAGGATATTTTGGAGATGCTGGATATCGAGAGAGATGCTGAAAGAAGGGACGAGAGTTCTGCCAGCCGGTATAAGGAGCTATTCAGGGCATTTTTGGGAAATAATGCCTTTCTATTGTGCGAGTACCGGTATGGGGAAGACTGCCTGCTGATTTACGACGAGGAGCTGTCTGTGAAGAAGAGGATTGACAACTACATGCAGTATCTGCAGGACGGCACGTCCGTCTGTCCGGAGGACCGCCGGAAAGTGGAGGAGTTCTGCCTGGGAAAGTCCGGCAGGGAGATTGAGATACAGGTGCAGGGGAGGGAGTCCTCCTCTGGCGGGCGTTACCTGCGCCTGCTCTCCTTCCAGGGCGGCGGGATGGAGGAGAGCTGTTTTGTGGTGATACGGGATATCACCCAGGAGAGGAACCGGGAGAGCCTGCTGGAGGAACGGGCGAAGAGGGATTCCCTGACCATGCTCTACAACCGCTTCTTTGGCAGGGAGCTGGTCAACGAGTACCTGAAGGAGAAGGATCCCTATGCCACCTGCGGCCTGATGATGATCGATATCGACTACTTCAAGTACGCGAACGATACGTACGGGCACTTGTTCGGCGACCAGGTGCTGGTGGAGCTGGCGCGGCTGTTGGAGCGCATGTTTGACAGCCAGGACGTGATCATGCGCGTGGGAGGGGACGAGTTTGTCGTGTTCCTCAAGGACATCAGCCACGCGGCGCTGGTGAAGAAGACGATGTGGCTGATCAGGTCTGTGCGGGAGCTGCCCTTCGGCGGCAACGGCTACATGCTCACCTGCAGCGTGGGCGTCTGTTTCCTGCGGGAGAACACACCGGGCTACAACTATGACCAGCTGTACGAGAATGCGGACTGGGCGCTGTACCGGGCGAAGGAGAACGGGCGGAACTGCTATGTGTTCTGCGATAACCTCCAGCGGTTTGAGCTGTCGGAGAGCGGGGGCATGCCCAAGGGCAACATTGACATCCGCTATCTGCGCAATGACATTATCTCCACAGCTTTTGAAATTTTTGAGAAGACAAGCGGGTTCCCTGTGGCTATGGAGCTCCTGATGCAGGTGATCGGCTACCGCTTCCAGCTGGACCGCATCACGGTGATCCGCACGGATATCCAGAAGAAAAGTACCGGGCGCCAGTATCAGTGGAGGTCAGATTTTGCCCCGGCGGTGCTGGAGACGCCAGGAAGCTTTACGAAGGAAGACTTCCTCACCCTGTTCCGCAGCTATGACGAATACCAGACGACGGTGCTCCAGTGCGATAACCTGGAGATGTACTCCCCGGAAGGGGCGGCGCTGCTCATGCAGGGGGAGGCCAAGACGGTGCTGTACGCGGCGATGTACTGCGAGGGGAAGTACACTGGCGCCATCTCCTATGTGGTGTGCCGGGAGAAGCGGCACTGGTCCACGCAGAACCGCAAGGAGCTGGGCGAGGTGACCAAGATTATATCGGCCCATCTGGCCAGGAGCCAGGCGTCGGAGCCGAGCGGAGGCAGGACGGCTGACTGGACGGACTATGACAGCCTGACCGGGCTTCTCACCTACTCCCGTTTCCGGGAGGAGGCGGAGCGGCTGATCGTGGGGGAGTACGCCAACTCCTATCTGATGCTGTACAGCGATTTCATCGGCTTTAAATATTTTAACCAGAAATTCGGCTACAGCGTGGGAGACCAGCTCCTGAAGGAGTTCAGCGATTTTGTGTTGGAGCGGATGGAGGGCGTGGAGGATGCATGCTTTTCCCGGATTGTCTCTGACCAATTTCTGATGCTTGTCCCAAACAGGAAAGGCGTACCCGCTGCGGAGTGGATTGACGGGCTGAACAAAGAGTTTGAGCGCAGCCTGTGCGGCAGGTTCCAGGACGCCAGCGTCCGGGTGCGGACTGGGGTCTACGTAGTCGAGCCGGGCTGCGCGGGAGCTTCCTACGCCATCGACGCGGCGAATTATGCCAGGGCGCAGGTCTCGGGAAATTCCGTGATGTCTGTGCGGGTCTATGACCGGGAGCTTCAGAAGAAGCAGCGGCTGGAGAATGAGATTATCAACGGGATCGACGAGGCGATGGAGGAGGAGCGCTTCCTTGTCTACCTGCAGCCCAAAATCTCCCTGGAGGATGGGAAGATCGTGGGGGCGGAGGCGCTGGTGCGCTGGCGGACGAAGGAGGGAATCCTGCTGGAGCCGGACGCCTTTGTCCCCCTGTGCGAGACGAGCGGACGGATTGAGAAGCTGGACTACTATGTGTTTGAGCGGGTGGTACAGTTCCTCGCCCGGAACCGGGAGTTGGGAAGGGAGCAGGTGCCCATCTCGGTGAACGCCTCGATCCTGCACGCCTCCGACCCGCAGGCTGTGCAGAAATACCTGGAGATCCTGGACAGATACCAGGTGGATCCGGCCTATCTGGAGATCGAGCTGACGGAGACGGCTACGGTGGAGGAGTATGAGAGCGTGAGGCGCTGGTTCCATGAGCTGCGCGCGGCTGGGCTGCACACGGCCATGGATGATTTCGGCGCTGGGTATTCGGCGCTGAACTTTGTGGTGGACATCCCGGTGGACACGGTGAAGCTCGACCGGGCTTTCATCAAGAGCTGCACTTCCGGCGACAGGGGCGGGCTCTTCCTCAAGAGGCTGGTGGGGATGATCAAGAGCCTGGGATACCATGTGATCTGCGAGGGAGTGGAGACAGAGGAACAGTCGGAGGCGCTGCGGGCCGCAGGCTGCGAGGAGGGGCAGGGCTTCCTGTTCTACGAGCCGCTCCCGATGGAGGAGTACGAGAAGATGCTGTACGAGAAGTGATGCCATCCGCAAAGCCGCGCTGCCGCCCCTTTGCTCATAGAGGAGCGCTCACCCCATCTGCGGAGCCGCCACCGGATTTTTATGCAAGCATAAATCCGTTGTCTGCCCGCAGATGGCTGAACGGCTGGGGTGTATCTTATAAATTCCTTAAATTCCCGCACTGGTTGTTGACATTTTGGAAGGGGCTTTACTATAATAAAGAATTAGAATGCGGGCGGCCTGTGCTTTTTTTGCTGCGCAGGCCGTTTATATTTTTCCGGAGAAGAAAGGAGCTCAATTCAGGTGAAAAAGAGCAGTTTGTGGAAGAGAAGTCTATATATGGCCTGTGCTGCCGCTGTGACAGGTGTCCTGGCCCTCCAGGCAGGATTTGTGAGCCAGGCAGCTCCCGGCGTTATCAACGATTCGGGGGTGCGCATCCGCTCCAGCGCGGACACATCCAGCAACGATAATGTTCTCACCAGTGCCGGGGAGAATATGGAGGTCGAGGTTACCGGCGAGGTGACAGGCTCCGACGGGAATACCTGGTACGAGATCGAGTTCCTTGACGGCGGAGAGACGAAGACGGGCTATATCCGGGAAGATTTTGTGACGCTGGATGGCGAGGAGGAGCCGGAGGACGGCGAGGGAACTGCGGATGGCCAGGAGCCGGAAGAGGGGCAGGATTCGCCCGCCGCAGGGCAGGACAAGAATCCGGAGGGGCTTACTCCCATCGAGGGATTGAACGAGGATCTGACCTGCTACGTGGGAGAGACCCGCTATTATATCAACCAGGGCTTTGCGGACAGCCAGATCCCGGATGGATTTTCCAGGACGACTGTGGATTACCGGGGGAACGAGATACAGCTGGCAAAGTCAAATGACATTGAGCTCTATGCGGCCTATCTGACCATGAGCGAAGATACGAGCCAGTCGGATTGGTTTGTCTACGACGCGCAGCTGCAGGGGTTCTGCAATATGATCCGCCTGGAGACGATGCAGGGGAAGTATCTTTACCTGCTGGACACTTTCGGAAGCGCCCAGATGGATTTCGGGTATGAGCAGACAGAGCTGGAGATCAATGGGAAGACTGTGCCTGCCTGGCAGCTTATTCTGAGCGAAGAGGAGGATTTGTCCGGGGAGAATGACAGTTTCTATTATGTCTACGGCATCAACCAGGATGGGAATAAAGGTCTCTACTCCTATTATACCAAGGACGGGACATACCAGAGGAATGTCCTGACCGGGCTGGAAATTGTGGATGACGAGTATCTGACGACAGAGGAGAATATTTCCCTTCTCCAGAGCCAGCTGAAGGACTTGCAGCAGTCCTATACAGACGGGATGGCGAAGCGCTTTACCATTATCTGTGTGCTGGTCGTGGTCTGCGTCCTGCTGGTGTTTGTGGTTATCCATATGGGACTGAAGATGAGAGGGATGCATGCCGATGAGGACAGCCCGGAGGAGGATGATCCGGAGGACGGGGAGGAACCCAGATTCCGCAAAGGCGGCAAGCTGATGATTGGATTCGGCAAGAAGGAAAACAGAGAGCCTGACGAAGACGAGTACGAGTACGACGAGGATGAGGACGAGGACGACGGCGAGTACGACGAGGATGAAGACGAAGACGGCGGCGAGTACGACGAGGATGAGGACGAGGACGACGGCGAGTACGACGAGGATGAAGACGAGGACGGCGGCGAGTACGACGAGGATGAGGATGAAGACGACGGCGAGTATGACGAGGATGAAGACGAGGACGGAGAAGAGGATATAGAAGGCGAGGATGATGAGTCCGAGGAGGAGATTGATATAGACAGCATCCAGATAGAAGATATCAATCTGGATGATTTCGAGCCTGAGAATGCGTCCGGTGAAGAGGCGTACGAGGACGAAGAGGAGTACGGCGAAGACGAAGAGGCGTACGAGGATGAAGAGGAGTACGAGGACGAAGAGGAGTACGACGAAGACGGCGAGTACGGCGAGGACGAAGAGGAGTACGACGAAGACGGCGAGGACGAAGAGGAGTACGAAGACGACGAGTACGAAGAAGAGAAGCCGAGAAAAAGAGGATTTTTCTTCTTTGGCAGGAAGAAGAAGGCAGACGAGTACGAGGACGAAGAGGAGTACGACGAAGACAGCGAGTACGAGGATGACGAGGAGTATGACGAAGACGGCGGCGAGTACGAGGACGAAGAGGAGTACGAAGACGGCGAGGAATACGAGGACGACGAGGAATACGAGGATGACGAGTACGAAGACGGCGAGGATGACGAGTACGAGGACGATGACGAGTACGAGGAGAAGAAGCCGAGGGGATGGTTTGCCTCCAGAAAAGCAAAGCGGCAGGAGCAGAGAACGCGGGGCAGGAATGAACGGTATGAAGACGATGACGACGAGGAGGATGCTCAGGCCCAGCGCATGAGACGGAAGTCCCAGGCAGCTGATTATGCGGAGAAGACGGTATCGGCCAGGAAGGCATCCAGCTCCAGGCGCCGCGCGCAGGAGCCGCAGGACGACGATTTTGAGTTTGAGTTTATTGATCTGGACGACGATTTCTAGAAAGGCGTCAGCAAGGAAGGATGGAGTATGAAGCCCCATCCTTCTTTGCTTGACAGCGGGAGTGCAATGTTATAGTATGAGTATAACAAAAGATGCGGAAGTGATGGTATGATAATCAAAGTGGATTTTAACAGTGACGAGGCGCTCTATATGCAACTGTGCAATCAGATCATTATAGGGATCGCCACTTCCCAGATACAGGAGGGGGATTCCCTTCCGTCTGTCCGGCAGTTGGCAGACACGGTGGGGATTAACATGCACACGGTGAACAAAGCCTACGCCCTGCTCCGGCAGGAAGGGTTTATCAAGCTGGACCGCCGCAGAGGCGCAGTGATCAGTGTGGATGTGGATAAGCTGGAGGCGGTGATCGGGCTGAAGGAGGCCTTCCGGAGGCTTCTGGCCAGGGCAAGCTGCAAAAACATCAGCAGGGAGGAGATTCACCAGCTGATCGATGAAATATATATGGAGTATGAATAAACAGGAGGATACTGAATGGATTTCTATACAGATAAGGCATCCAATGTGCTGAAAAATGCCGGGAAGATCGCGGCGAGGCTGAAGCAGAGCTATGTGGGGACGGAGCATATCCTGCTGGGGCTGATCAGGGAGAAGGGAAGCCTGGCAGGGAAAGTGCTGGCGGACCACCACGTGTATGACAAGAAGATAGAGGAGCTGATCAGCCAGCTGATTGCCCCGGGAGGCGATCAGGCGCTGGCAGACCGGGAAGGCTATACGCCCCGCGCGAAGCGGGTGCTGGAGCAGAGCCGGATGGAGGCGGAGCGAACCGGCGCGGCCCGGGTAGGCACTGAGCATATTCTCCTGGCCATTCTGCGGGAGCAGGACAGCGTGGCGGCACGGCTTCTGAACACGCTGAGCGTGGACGTCCAGAAAATGTATATCGATATCATGACGGCGGCGGGCCAGGACATCAAAGTGACAAAGGAAGAATTGAAGAGCGGACGCCTTCTGAGGGATCCGGTGCAGACGGCCACCCCCACCCTGAATCAATGCGGGAGGGATATCACTGCGCTGGCCAGGGATGGACGCCTGGATCAGGTCATCGGGCGAGAGGAGGAGATCCGCAGGGTCATCCAGATTTTGAGCAGAAGGACCAAAAATAATCCCTGCCTGATCGGCGAGCCTGGCGTGGGCAAGACAGCCATCGTGGAAGGCCTGGCCTCGCGGATTGTCCAGGGAGAGGTGCCGGACAGTGTGCTGGGGAAAAGGCTGGTCACGCTGGATTTGTCCGGGGTGGTGGCCGGCAGCAAATACCGGGGAGAATTCGAGGAGCGGATCAAGAAGATCATCAGCGAGGTTACAGAGGCAGGGAATGTGCTGCTTTTTATCGATGAGCTTCACACGCTGATCGGAGCGGGAGGCGCAGAGGGGGCTATCGACGCCTCCAACATCCTCAAGCCTTCCCTTGCCCGGGGGGAGCTCCAGCTCATCGGGGCGACCACGGTGGAAGAATACCGCAAGTACGTGGAGAAGGACGCGGCTCTGGAGCGGCGGTTTCAGCCGGTGAATGTGGAGGAACCGACGCAGGAGCAGGCTGTGGAAATTTTAAAAGGGCTGCGGCCCCACTATGAGCGGCACCATGGCGTGCGGATTACGGATGAGGCGGTGGAGGCCGCCGTGGCCATGTCCGCGCGGTACATCAGCGACCGTTTCCTGCCGGATAAGGCCATCGACCTGATCGACGAGGCGGCGTCAAAGGTGCGCCTGTACGGCTTCAGGAGGCCGGAAAGCCTGGGAAAGGTGGAACAGCAGCTGAAACGGCTGGAGCAGGCCAAGGAGGATGCTATCCGGGCGGAGGATTTTGCCCGCGCCGGCGAGATACGCAGGGAGCAGCAGCGGCTTGCAGACAAAAAGGTGCGGCTGGAACGCCGGTATGAGAAGGAGAAGAGCAGCAGGGAATGCGTGGTGGGAGAAGAGGAGGTCGCCCAGGTTGTATCCGAGTGGACGAAGATTCCTGCCCAGAAGTTGAAGGAGGAGGAGACGGCCAAGCTGCTGAAGCTGGAGAAGGCCCTCCGCCAGAGAGTTATCGGCCAGGATGAGGCGGTGGAGGCGCTCGCACGGGCTGTGAAGAGAGGCCGGGTTGGGCTCAAGGATCCGAACCGCCCGATCGGCTCCTTCCTGTTCCTGGGGCCTACCGGCGTGGGGAAGACCGAGCTGTCCAAAGCGCTGGCGGAAGAGCTGTTCGGCCGTGAGAGCGCGATGATCCGTGTAGACATGTCGGAGTATATGGAGAAGCACAGCGTCTCCAAGCTGATCGGCTCGCCTCCGGGCTATGTGGGCCACGATGACGGCGGCCAGCTGTCGGAGAAGGTGCGCCGCAACCCCTACTCCGTCGTGCTGTTTGACGAGATAGAGAAGGCGCATCCAGATGTATTCAACATCCTTCTCCAGGTGCTGGACGACGGGCATATCACAGACTCCCAGGGACGCAAGGTGAGCTTCAAGAACACGGTGATCATTATGACGTCCAATGCGGGAGCCCAGGAGATCGTCTCGCCCAAGCGGCTGGGCTTCTCCTCCGGAGACGACGAGAAGAAAAATTATGAGGAGATGAAGGGCCGGGTGATGGACGAGGTGCGCCGGATGTTTAAGCCGGAGCTTCTGAACCGGATCGATGAGATCATGGTGTTCCATTCGCTGAACAAGGAAAATATCCGGAAAATTGTGAGCCTCATGTTCCGTGAGCTGGCGGACCGATGCAGGGAACAGATGAAGATACAGCTCATTTTCCGGGAATCCGTAAAGGATTATATTGTGGAGAAAGGCTTTGACGACAAATACGGAGCCAGGCCGCTGCGCCGGGCAATCCAGAGCCGGATAGAGGATCCCCTGGCGGACGAGATGCTCCAGGGAACCGTCAAGAGCGGGGATACGGTATCTGTCGGAGTAAATAGGGGGACCGTCCGCTTCCATATCCAGGGGGAAGCCCAGGAGAAGGATGCAAAGAGGGCTGCCGAGAAGTAGGAACCAGGCAGCCTGCCCCCAAAGAAGGGGCTGGCACACAGGAATAAAATAGTATATAATAAAGACAGCATAGCATAGCCCGCAGAGGGGCGGCTGGACGGTGTTACTATCTGTAAGGTACAGAAAAATGGGAGGACTGACAAATGTCAAGTGTTAAGGAACTGATCAGGACGGAGGAAAATGGGACGATCAGCTTTGGAAATTATGAGCTGCCGCAGAAGGAGAAGCTGGATAACTACGAGTTCAGCGGGGATCTGTATAAGATTAAGACCTTCCGGGAGATCACGAAGCTGGAGCGCAACGGCCTGTTTGTATATGAATCGGTCCCCGGGACTGCAGTGACAAATTTTGCAGAGACGGAGAACGGAGCCTGCTTTGAGGTGGAAGGGGCGGAAGACGCGCAGATCACCCTGGGCCTCGAGGCGGACACAGAGTACCGGGTGACTGTGGACGGCGAGGACGCGGGCACCATGGCCACGAACCTGGGCGGCAAGCTGAACCTGAGTGTAGAGCTGGGGAACGCGGAGAAGGTCAAAGTACAGGTGGAGAAGCTGTAAGGCACAGGAAGCTGTGCGTTGGGCGACTGACGAGAGATCGATTGACATAGCGCTGCGGGACATTGCGGTTGGAACTGTGACAGAAGGCAGGCTGCAGAAGAGGCAGCCTGCCTTTCGCAATGGTACATGTGCTGCGGCAGGACAGGAGAAGGAGAGCGTATGGCAAAGGGAAGGACATCGGTATTTTACTGCCAGAACTGTGGGTATGAATCCAGCAAGTGGATGGGGCAGTGCCCGGGCTGCAGGGAGTGGAATACCTTTGTGGAGGAAGAGTTCCGGGATAGAGAAGAGGCGAGAAGGGGAGGGTCTTCCAGGAGGGCGCGCGTCTGCCGCCTCTCAGAGATCGAGGTAAAGGATGAGGACAGACTTGGCACAGGATTTGGGGAGCTGGACCGGGTGCTGGGCGGGGGCATTGTCCCCGGCTCCATGGTGCTGGTGGGAGGAGACCCCGGCATCGGGAAATCCACGCTGCTCCTCCAGATGTGCAGAAGCCTCACAGAGACAGGAAAGAAAATCCTCTATATATCAGGGGAGGAATCGCTCAAGCAGATCCGCCTGCGCGCGGACCGCATTGGGAGCTTTGGTGATTCCCTGAGCCTCCTGTGCGAGACAGACCTGGACGTGATCGAAGGCGCGATACAGGCGGAAAAGCCGGAGATTGTTGTCATTGATTCCATCCAGACAATGTACCGGGAGAGCGTCAGCTCCGCTCCAGGCAGCGTCTCCCAGGTGAGGGAGTCCACCGGGATCCTGCTGCGGATTGCCAAAGGCATGGGGATTGCCGTGTTCATCGTGGGTCACGTGACCAAGGAGGGCGTGGTGGCAGGCCCCAGGGTGCTGGAGCATATGGTGGACACTGTGCTGTACTTTGAGGGCGACCGGCATGCCTCCTACCGCGTGCTGCGGGCGGTGAAAAACCGTTTTGGCTCCACGAACGAGATCGGGGTCTTCGAGATGAAAGACAAGGGGCTCTGCGAGGTGATGAATCCATCGGAATATATGCTGAGCGGGAAGCCCAAGGGGGCGTCCGGCTCGGCGGTGGCCTGCGCTCTGGAGGGGACAAGGCCGCTACTGCTGGAAATACAGGCGCTGGTGTGCCAGACCTTTTTCAATATCCCGCGGCGTACAGCCGCAGGGACAGATTTCAACCGCGTCAATTTGCTCATGGCTGTGCTGGAAAAGCGGGTTGGGCTGTCCCTCTCGTCCTGCGACGCCTATGTGAATGTGGCTGGCGGCATGAAGATGAACGAGCCGGCGGTGGACTTGGCCATCGCCCTGGCCATTATCTCCAGCTTTCGGGATATCCCGCTGGATGAACACACGGTGGTGTTCGGGGAGATTGGGCTGAGCGGGGAAGTGCGCGCAGTGAGCATGGCCCAGGCCAGGGTACAGGAGGCGAAGAAGCTGGGCTTCTCCCGCTGCATCCTGCCCCAGGTCTGCCTGAGCCAGGTAAAAGGAGTGAAGGGGATTGAACTCTGCGGCGTCAAAAGCGTGCAGGAGGCCATGGGGCTGCTTTAGCCGGACGTACGTGGAGTGTAAGTAACGCAGCAGGGGCGCAAATCAGCCATTTTTGACCGTCTCCGTATTGTCCTTTGGTACACCGGCGCTAAGCGCGCAGGCAGGTAAAAAATTTGAGTCAAGAAAATGGAAAAAGGTTATTGACAAAGATGAAAAGGCGTGATATTCTATAAAAGTTGCAGCGGTCAAGAATTGCTGCGGCAGCGAAGAACCTTGATAACTGAACAGTGAAACAACCCTGAAAATTCTGCCTGCTTTGCAGCGAGGAAGCTGAGGAGGGACGGCGAAGCCGCCAGCCGCAGCGAGACGAAGCGAAGCGGGGAAGAGAAATTCAGAGAACGTTTTTAGAGACGACCTAAGAACAGTAAATAAGGAAAAGCCAGCAGGTTTTT